>QZJO01000009.1 GCA_003599755.1 Candidatus Parcubacteria bacterium
CGAAGCGATCGTTCCAGCGCGCAGTAAACCATGAGCCGACGATTCTCTGGGGGCACTATCAACTCGCGCGGATCTATTTCGTCGAGGGGAATTACGCCCGCGCGCTCGAAGAGGCAAACCTCGAGCTAGAAGGCAATCCGGAGAATCTGCGGGCGCTATACGTGCGCGGACTCGTACATGCCTATCGGAACGAGCTCGGACAGGCGACCGATGATTTTACCCGCTTTACCGCGTGGGCGCCCAAAGAGTGGGCTGGCTACAACGATCTTGCCTGGGTTTTATCGAAGGCGGGGCAAGACGAGGCAGCACGCGACACCGTTCTTCGCGCGCTTCAGGAGATCCCCGACGCCTCGAAGAACCCGTGGCTCTGGAATGCGCTGGGCGTGGCAGAGCTCAATTTGAAGCAATATCCAAGAGCTCATGCCGCGTTTCAAAATGCCCAGAATCTTGCCGCGGGACTGTCGGAAGCCGACTGGCGCCGGGCCTATTCGGGCAATCATCCAGCCCAAGCGGCATCCGGCCTTGCAGCGTTCCGTGCCGCCATTGATGAAAATTTGCGCCGGAGCAGCAACGCGGCGCAGTGAGTGTGCATAACCGTCAAACAGCCGATGGTGAGCAGTGATATACTGCAGCTATTGAGATGACTACGCGAATGCGCGACTCGATTCTCGCAATAGCCATCATCGGCGTCGGTATTCTTATGGCCGGCGGCATTCTCGCATTGCCGGAATTGACCGATGCGGCCGTACGATCACCCTTATTGCACGCGCCTGTCTGGACGGATGTCGCGGGCGACGGCATTGCCACGCCGGCCTGCGGCAGCGCATCGGCAAGCGCTTCCTGTAGCGGAAGCTCCGGGGCAATCACGCTTTCCTGGTCCTGCACGGGAGGTGATACGAATGCCGGTATCGTCTTGAATGGCGGCGTGGTAGCTGGCGGGCTTCCCGCATCCGGCAGTTATACCGTTGGCGGACTCAGCTCAAATACCACCTACAGCTGGCAGGTTGGCTGCGCACCACATTCTCCGGTATCAACTTGGCCCTCCGGATCAATCAGCACGCCAAACTGCGCGCCAACTCCTCCTCCGCCTCCTCCGCCACCACCACCTCCTCCGCCTCCTCCGCCACCACCACCTCCTCCGCCTCCTCCGCCACCACCTCCTCCGCCTGCGCGGCCGGCAAATCTCACGACACAACACCAAGCCATCGAGCGGCTCGTGGCGAGCCCCGTTGTGGGAACCCCCTTGTCGTTCCGCAGTACGGTACTAAACAACGGGGATCAAGGCTCCGGCAGCACTATCGCGCGCTGGTGTATTCAGGGTACGGAAACCGACTGCTTCTCTGGCGCAAACCGCCTCAGCGACCATACCGTAGGACCACTCGGATCCGGCGCCACTTCTGGACAAATCACGTCCGCCCCCTGGACTCCCACGGCAGCCCAGGATTACACGGTGCGCGTATGCGCTGACGTGACCCGCTCCGAAGCCGAAATCCTCGAAAATGACAACTGCAACTGGACGACGGTTACCGTTGCCCCGGCAACGCTATCGGCTTCGCTAACCGTGACCCCGCCATCAGGTCCGGCACCGTTCGGACCGAGCATCGAAGCGCTTGAGCAAAGCAACGTATCCGGAACTCGCAATTTCTCGTTTTGGTGGGATTGCTCCAATCCGACCACCAGCATCAGCGCCGCCGGAGCGGCTTGCGGCGCATTGCCCGCTCCCGCGCTGGGCAGATGCGAAGTGAATGATGTCGGCGCCAAATGCGACGGCATCAATGATTCCCGACAAGCCGTCATCGGCCGATATCCATCAGCCGGCGCGTTTACGGCAAAGGTCATCGTAGAAAAAGGGCTTGCCCCGAATGCCGAGGCGCGCCGGCAGGTGCAAGTCGATCCTTCGCCACTCACAGCGTCGTGCAGCGTCAATCCCACAAATGCAGCCCTCAACCAGCAAGTTACCTGGAGCGCTTCGGCCAGTGGCGGCACCGCACCGCTCCGCTATTCGTGGTCAGGAACGAATAATCTTAGCTGTGCCGGCCAGCCCTCCGCCGCATGCCAATCCTTCCAGCGAAGCTACACATCAAGCGGTGCCAAGAGCGCCTCGGTGACCGTATTGAGCGCCGACGGCCAAACAGTCGGGCCCATTGCCTGTACGAATCAGGTTGTCGTGGCTCCTCAGCCAACCGGCGATATTCAAGTAAAGCGCGTGGACGCGAGCCGAGATCCGATATCAGGGACCACCGCCGAGGTAGATTCGCTTGCGGCGCAATCCGTGAATCCTGCCACCTTCGCGAATCTTTTGCCTGGTAACCATACGGTGCGCGTCACTGACGCGCCAGGACTTGTCGAAACCGCAGGGGCATGCACCTATGCGCGCAGCGCTGCAGAATGCGGCGTCTCCGACTTTTCCAGCGCCGGCGTAAACTGCAATGGCATCCAATGCGCGCTGGACAATGTGATCGTGACGCCCGACCAAGTCACCAAAGTCGTCTTCCGCTACACGCCGCAAAACCAGGCCCCTGTTGCCGCGGCCGATATCAGTTTGGACGGCACCACATTCAGCTCGACCATCACGGTCCCGCGCAACCAGCCGGTCAATCTGTGGGCTGTATCGAATCGCAGCAGCGACCCTGACGGCTGGGACCATCCGGCCAACGGCGTTTCGTCCGGCACCGGCCGCTGCGAATGGAGCACGGATCTGAGTCGGGACGATCCCATGCCTATGTCAGAGGAACAGCTGTTTCAGCGACCGGCAAATCCGACAGAATGCGCGGGACCAAGCGGTGTAATCCAGCTCGATAGCAATCGAGATCTGTCAGGAATTCAGTCGTTCGTTTTCAGCGAACCGGCGGGAACAATCATCACGTACCAAATATTACGCATTGTCGACCACGGCGATCGCGACTCATTTGCGAGCGTATCGGTGCGGGTGGAGGAGCCCACGCCGACGCCGGCGGATTTGACTGCGAGCATCACGAATCCCGGATTGATAAACCCCGACAACACCGTGATTTTCCGCGGTGTTGTCGCGAACGTCGGCGGTACCGTGGCCCCACCCACAAATCAACCCAACTTCACAAATCGTTTCCAGATTGATGTCGCACCGATCGGCAGCGGCAGCTTGACCACTCTTTCGCCCAATCCCCGCATCACGTCGCTTGCGCCAAATGCAAGCCAAGAGGTCGTCTCCGGCGCCTGGACCGCGGTCGGGGGTACTCATCGATTGCGCCTCTGCGCCGACAGCACCAGCGTTGTCCCGGAAGGGCCGAACGAAGGTAATAATTGCGCGACCTTTGACTTCACCGTAGAAAATCCGCCGTCGGTAACTCTCGGAGCAAATCCGGGCGACATATTCCGCGGCGAAATCTCGCGGCTCTCATGGTCCAATTCCTTTGTCGAGACCTGCAACATTGAGCCCAGTCAAGAGATTGGAACCATAGACCCGGGAGAAGTGAATTCCGGGTTCCGCGATGTCAGCCCATTTGATACCACGACCTACACCATGACCTGCACGGGCCGCGGTGGCACGGATTCAGCTCCGGCGAGAGTCACCGTTACCCCGCTGCCCGCCTGCCGCGACGGAATTGACAATGACGGCGATGATCCGTTCGTGGACTTCAATCCACCGCCCGGCAAACAGCCGGACCCCGGCTGCTCGAGCCCCGACGATAACAACGAGGCCGATCCGCCGATTTTCTGTGAAATCAATCCGGACGATCCCGATCCTGTCTGTCAGTAGATTGAATCGAGAAACCAAAAGCCGCCCGAATGGGCGGCTTTTGCATGCGATTGAAATGACCTTCCAGTTGTTCCCGTCCCGCTTTTGGCGGGACGAGGCTCGCCCGCTCCTTTCGGAGCAAGGCGGCCGACCTGTCAGCTGATTCGTCTGAATCAACCCCGTCGGCGAGTCCCCTCGCCGACTTGTCTCGGTGTGCATGTTACCTGGCTCGCCGACTCGCCTCGCTAAGCTACAGCGAAGCGGGAGCTCTCCAGATGCCGCGCGAAGGCGGCTCCGAGACCAAACATGTTTGTTGAGAGAAGTGGCGAATTCGCCCACTCCTCCTTCGACCTCTTAGAGAGAAATCCCGGTTCCAGAACCCTTTAAGAGTGCCGGAGCGTCCGAGACCATTACGTTCAGCAATGATTCCCTAAAAAGGAGTTGTTCCATCCACAGCTTCCGCTACGGATGCCTTGTTACGACTTCGTCCCTGTCACCGAGCTTACCGTGGTTCCTCCAAAAGAGGAGCTTCGGGTATTCCCGGCTTCCTTGACGTGACGGGCGGTGAGTACAAAGCTCGAGAACGTATTCACCGCGGCATAGCTGATCCGCGATTACTAGCGATTCCTGCTTCATGGGGTCGAGTTGCAGACCCCAATCTGAACTGAGGCGTTGTTTGATGCGATTGGCTCCGCCTTGCGGCTTGGCAACGCTTTGTCAACGCCATTGTTCCATGTGTGTAGCCCAGGGTATCAAAGGGCCACGCTGATCTCGCGTCATCCCCGCCTTCCTCCCCCTGAACGGAGGCAGTCTCGCGTGACACAAATAACACGCGACGAGGGTTGCGTTCGTTACCCCACTGAAGGGAACAATTCACATCACGAACTGACGAGGACCGTGCAGCACCTGTGATAGCGTCCTTGTGAGACATGCCTAGTTTCCCAGGCATTTCGCTACCATTTCAAACCCTGGTGAGGTTCCTCGGTTGTCATCGAATTGAACCACATGGACCACCGCTTGTGCGAGCTCCCGTCTATTCCTTTGAGTTTTAGCCTTGCGGCCGTACTTCCCAGGCGGCAGATTTAACGCGTTAGCTTGGCCACGGAAAGGGTCGATACTTCCCACGGCGAATCTGCATCGTTTAGGGCGTGGACTACTGGGGTATCTAATCCCATTCGCTCCCCACGCTTTCGTCTCATGATCGTCAGGATACACCCAGCACACCGCCTTCGCCTCTGGTGTTCCGGTAGATATCAACGGATTTCACCCCTACACCTACCGTTCCGTGTGCCTCTGTGTACCTCGAGTCGTGCCGTTTCGAACGCAGCTCCGCCGTTGGGCAGCGGAATTTAACGCCCGACAAACACGACCGACTGGAGACCCTTTACGCCCAATAAATCCGGACAACGCTTGACGCCTTCGTATTACCGCGGCTGCTGGCACGAAGTTTGCAGCGTCTTATTCCATCGGTACAGTCACTTGCGTTCCTCCCGATGAAAAGGAGTTTACAACCCGAAGGCCTTCTTCCTCCACGCGGCGTCGCTCCATCAGAGTTTCCTCCATTGTGGAATATTCTCGACTGCGGCCACCCGTAGGTGTAAGGACCGTGTCTCAGTTCCCTCGTTGGGGGTCGCGCTCTCACGCCCCCTACCCGTCATAGCCTTGGTGAGCCATTACCTCACCAACTAGCTGATAGGACCTAGGCTGCTCCCAAAGCGGATTGCTCCGTTTACTCGTCACCTCCCTGCCCCTCAACCGAGCAATCTTCGGCATCAATGATGCTCAAAAGATTCATAGCTTCGGTTCAGAAGCGAGGAGGTGACGAGACTATCGGGTATTAGCTAACCTTTCGGCTAGTTATGCCCGTCTTCGGGGTACATGCCAGGGTGATACTAACTCGTTCGCCACTAATCATTGCAATCCGTCGCCTTGATGTAATCGCAGCTCCTTCATGCAATGATCCGTTCGACTTGCATGCCTTATCCACGCCGCCAGCGTTCGTCCTGGACCAGGATCAAATCCTCATTGGATGTTTGAGAACAAGAGGAAGAAAGATACCAGTCGCGCGTGCGCGTGCACGCGCGACTGATTCGGAGTTCGGGTCCTGCGAGCAGCTAGCCCGCAAGGGATCGGAGCTCGAGGCCTGCGAGCGGCGCCGGGATATCCTCCAGCGTTATCTGAACGCTCGATTTCCCGTTCTCGCGCTCTTCGACCACGATGTGGACCGTGATCCCCTCGCCTCGCTCCAACACTTCGCGGAGCCACTTCAGGATAGCTCCTCGTTCACAGTGGATGTTTTGGACACCGTCCGTACGTCATCACCTCCTTCTTCCTCTTGTTCTCGTTAGATCGGAACAACTGGAAAATCACTTTCATGATAACCAGTTGCTATTGGTCATTTCGTATTCGCTTTTCAACGTCCTTCCCGTAAAAACACCCACGCAAATCCCCGACTCGGGAACTTGCGTGGATGTTCACGCAACTTCGTTGTGGAGTGCCGATAAAATCAGCTCTGGTGTTCCATATTCAGACTGTTGTCACATTATAGCCGCCCCGAAGGGCGTGTCAATAGCTAGAATCCACAAATTGCCCGCATTCTAGGGAGCTATTTGAAGAGGAGCGCGGCCCCGATCGCCGATGCCGCATCACCCAATGCCGTGGGCCGGATCGGCGTGCGCTTGGACCGCGGCGCGACCGAATATTTCGCGGCCATTCGCCGGATGGTCGCCAGGCGGATGCCGCCCTTGGTGACCCCGCCTCCGCCAAGCACTACCATCTGCGGATCCAATATATTGATCAGATTCGCGATGCCGACACCGATGACGACCGAGCGGTCGCCCCATTGCTCGGCCGCGGCTTTCGCGCCAAGTTCTTCAAATGTAACGGCACGATCGCTCCTTGCATCGTGATGGATGATCATCTTCCCGACCTCGCCCGCGCCCACATGCGCGCCTCGATACATCTGCCCGTTAATAATAACGCCGCCACCGATGCCAGTGCCGATGGTTACGCCGAGCACGTGCTTCTTTCCACGCGCCGCACCCCATGCCGCTTCTGCAGCAACAAAGCAGCGCGCATCATTTTCCACCAAAACCGGCACGCGGAATCGCCGTTCAAGGAAGGTAAAATCCCAATCATTCAAAAACGAAGCATTCTGTGCGACCACCACGCGGCCCGCGTCGCTGATGACGCCGGCAACCGCCACGCCGATACCGCTCGGCCGGCCTTCGGCTGCGGCCAGTTCGCCGATACGCTGCTTCAAGAGAACCGTAAGCGCAAAACGGCTTCTCGGCGTCGGCATCACAAATGCCTCCACGCGCTGCGGCCGCAGGCCATGCAAGAGCGCGATGCGCGTGTTAGTTCCGCCGATATCAACACCGATATAGATGCTCATGCTCGGAATCAATCACTTCGATGTCATTCTTCGTTGTTCACCAGGTTGCGGGCAATATCCCAGTAGTCCGGCACCCCATGCATCTCCTTCATCCAATACCACCATTCTACGCCCCAGAGATAATACTCTTCAAAGCCAGTTTCCTCGGCGTAGCGGATCGTGTCGCGAAAATATTCCGGGCTGAATGAAAGCACGAGTTCCTGCGGCGAATAGCTGGAAAGCGAACGCGGCTCCCACGGCTCGCCCTGCAGTTCGATCACGACAAAGCGCTTCGTCGGCCGATCGGACAAAAGCCGCACGATGTGCTCCTTGGCGCGGAAAAAATCCGGCGGCAGCGGATATTCCCATGTGCCGAAAATCGGCCCGATGAACCGCGGATAGATCTTCCGATACATAGTCGTGCCAAAGATATCGGCATGGCGTTCGGCGCGATACCAAAGCCCGAGCTCGCCCGAATCGGTCACCAGAATCGGCCGCGAGGCATCCACGGCTCGGACGATTTCTATCTCCCGCTCTAAGGCCCATTCGGGTCGCTCCGGGCATTCGCCAAAGGCCAAGAACGGCTCATTCTCAACCTGCCAGGCAACGACGCCGCCACGGGCCTTGTAGCGTTCCACAACGCGGCTTACGTGCTCCCCCAAGGCCGCTTCACGGTCCTCTGCCGGCAATGTGGCGGCCCAGAGCGGCAGATGACATTCGGGCCAGCGAGGCATCTTGAGCCCCATGGCAAGAACGACGGGTATGCCCGCGCGTTCGGCCTCCGCGATCTGCCAATCCAAATCCTCGAACCGGTGCTCGCCGCGCTCCGGCTCCAATTCGTCCCAATACGCGATCAGGCGCATCCGTTCCGGCCGCAATTCCTCCGTGACGGCAAGGAAATTTCCCCGCCAATTACCATTCAACTCGCGCGAAAATTTCTGCGAGAATGTCACGCCCCAGGCGATGGGCCGATTCGGATCGGGAACAGTCGCGCGCAAATGCTCCCCGAGCGCCAGCGAAGCGAGGCCGATGACGATGAGCATCGCCGCAACCAGTTTGGCGAAGAGGTCCCGACCGCGAAATCGCTCCCGCAACACGATCCATGCGAGAATAAAAATCGTAAGATATCGGACATTTTGCGTCGCATCCACGAGCGCGGGTTGAGAAAGCGCGATCGCGTAGGAGGTCAGAAGCGAGCCCAATGCCGCATAGCCGCGATTCGCGAAATACAGAAACCGTCCGTTCGTTCCCGTGCGCCGTCGCGTGGCCTTGATGAGCGTCCGCACGCGCGGAACAAAAAGCAGCGCGAGCGCCGCAGCTACGCCGCCCATTTTCACCCAAAAGAACCCGATGATGAACGACGTCTCTTCAAAGACGATCTTTGAAATGACGTGAGACGCGCCGAGCAGAAGCGCTGCCATGAGAATCTCGGGCAGTACCGCGCCCTTGAAATCCCGGCGTTCGGCCAGAAACAGCACGAAGCTTGCCAAAATAAGAAACGCAAACCCGACAATATCGGCAATATTGAGGCCGCCGCCAAGAACCTGCAGCGAGAAGATAAGCGTCGCGATCGGGGAAAATGCGCCAAGCAACGGCAATGATTCCGAGGCCTCGATTTTTTCCAGCGCGCGGAACGCAAAAAACGCGGATGCTAAGAATGCGGCTCCGCCGATGAGCGCGAGCGCAATAATCGCCGGCGGCGCTGCCATATATCCGAACGGCAACAACACGACGGCGAACAAGCCGAGCACGCCGAGCCAGAACGTATAGCCCCACGGCTCGATCGAGCGGCGTTTCAAGAGGATTTTATCGAACACCGCCGAGCTCCCGATAACCGCCTGACCGGCAATTGCGACAACGAGCCAATTCATAACCAGACCCGCATAAGAATCGCGACCGCGACAAGAAATACGGCCAATTCAACTATGGCATATGGATGCCAACTGCCGTACACGTTTTTCAGCCAATCCGTATCGCCATGCCGCTCCTCCAAGATCGCCATGTCCGCATCCTTCCACACATAGAGCAGGCGCCGCGGCAGTGGTTTTTTATGGCGCGGCTGGTACAGATACAAAAACGAATATCGATCGCGCGACAGGGGCCAAAACCAGCGCACGCCCCAGCCAATACCGACGCTATCGTGCACGAAATGCGCCAACACCGTGACGGCAAACAATACCGCCCAAGGGGCGCCGCCAATCATATGGGCGGCAAAAGCTCCAGGCGGCACAAAGAGCAGCGGATAGTGCAAGAGCTCTCGATGACGATATACGTTGTGCGTTGACCCACCGGTTCCCAAGTGATAAAGAAAATCGATGTCCGGCAACAGTGCGAACGCTATGCCGGCAAAAAGTAGTGATACCGTCAGTGGTACGGAAAAGAATTCACTGACGCCGATGGCCGTAAGAATTCCAACGCCGATGTCGAGCAGCATGTCAGATCGCGTTTTGGTCTATGATTTTCTTATAGTCCCAGGCGCTCTGCCGGATTTTTCGTTCCAGCGTTTGGTAATCGATCTCCACAAGCCCGAACCGCGGCCAAAAACCCTTATCCCATTCAAAATTGTCGAGCAACGACCAGTGCAGGTACCCGCGGATATCCACCCCGTCCTGCATGGCACCAGCCATAGCCCGGATGTGATCACGGATAAACCGGCTGCGGCTCTGATCGCTCGCGTCAGCAATGCCGTTCTCGGTCACGTAGATCGGCTTCCCCACTTCGCCTACCATGCGCAACACATGCCGAAGACCATCCGGATAAATATCCCAACCCATATCCGAAACCCACTGGTTCGGGTTCCGCACGTCGATAGGACCGAACCGTCCGCCCCAGGGCACGAACCGGATCGTATCGCGGAAATAATAATTAAGCCCGATAAAGTCCTGGAAATCCGTCGTGCGGCGCAATGGGCGTAGATCTCGGAAGTAATCCAAAAGACGCGCCATCAAGATATCAAGAGGGAATTTCGGGCGATGGGGCGTATGGAAATGGAAATTGAAAACGCTGCCAACCCGGGTCTCAGCGGACCCTGCCGCATGCAGTACTCGATATGCACGCTGATGCGCGTTCTCAAGATTTTTAAGAACGCGGTTTGCCCTCCAATAACTTTTTACTTGCGGCGGAAATGCGCCGAGAACATAGCCGTGCCCTGCAAAAACGGTTGGCTCATTCAGCGGAATCCAAAAGTTCACTTCCGCACCCAAAGCCTTTGCGACGAATGAAACAAACCGCTCAAAATCGGAAAGTGTCTTCTCATTTTCCCATCCCCCTTGCTGTGCGATCCACACTGGATTTGTCCAATGCCACAACGATGCAAACGGTTCGATGCCGCGTTCGCGGAGCGCCCGGATGACCTGGCGGTAATGCTCGATCGCCTGCTCGTCGAATGTTCCTTTTTCCGGCTCGATGCGCGACCATTCGATAGAAAACCGATGTGCATTGTGCCCGAGCCCGCGCGCGATATCGAAGTCCTCGCGAAAGCGGTTGTAGTGGTCGCACGCGCGACCAGAAATGTAATTGGCCGGATTCTCTGCCTGCGGCCGAATTTCGGGCCAGTTCTTCAAATGCGAAAATTCCGCCGCCGCTTTTTTGGCCAGCCGTTCGGCATTGGCTTTTTCCCATTCAGTCCAATCGTTCCTATTGCCGCCCTCCACTTGATGCGCCGAGGTTGCGGCCCCCCAAAGAAATCCATCCGGAAACTTCAGTACTGCCATACCTTCATAATAGCTCGAAACGAGCGCAAGCTCCTATGTGCTAGCGCCCATGCTTCTCCCGCCATTTCTGAATCGCGCGATGGTCGCCCGAAAGCAGTACCGGCGGCACGGCATATTTTTTCCCTTTCCAGCGCACGACTGCCGGCCGCGTGTAGTGAGGATACTCAAGGCCCTTACCCGTCGCCTCGGCCTCCCGCTTGAGCAAAAGATTCCAGTGCGACTCCTCGGCGAGCGATTCCAATCGAATGACGCCCGGAATCAAGCGGCTCACGGCCGAAATAATTACCATGGCGGCTGCATCGCCATCGGTCAGTACGTACGGGCCGACCGAAATTTCTTCGGCCTTCAGAATCTGACGCACGCGTTCATCAATACCCTCGTAGCGGCCTGAAATGAGAACGAGCGGCCGGCGCGATTTGGCCCATTGATAGGCTACCCGCTGGTTGAACGGCTTTCCCTTTGCCGAAAGCAATACGACCCGCGGCCGCTCCCTGCCAAATCCTTTTTTTGCGCGTTCGACAGCTTTGAGGAGCGGCTCGGCCATCAGCACCATGCCCGCACCTCCGCCATAGGGCTTGTCATCCACCGTGCGCCGATCATCGGATGCAAAATCGCGCGGATTCACGAACCCGACGTCGATTAATTTTCGCTCCTGCGCCCGGCGCAAAATCGAGGCGCCGAGATACGAATCAAATGTCTCGGGAATCGTAGTGATGATGCGAAATTTCATGCGTATTGACTATACAGCATTTGTCTCGTACCGTCGAACCAGAGAAAGGAGTAAGCGATGCCGTGGAAACTGCGTTTGCTCGGAGTCGCAATTTTCGGCGTCCTCGACATCGCCGGAATTCTGGCTTTCCGGCTTCTGATGGGCGACACGTTCGGCTGGCGAATCTTCGTCGGCCTCGTGATCGCGCTCTTCATCACCCATTCATTCTGGATCCTTTTGAACCGGCGATTATCCTGAACCAAGTCCGACGAGACGCAAACGCCGCGGCAAGCAGCCGCGGCGTTCGTAATTTTTGAAAATGTTACAGCTTGAGATCATCCAGTGCTTGATCCACGTCCATCGCGGCGCGCTCGGCACCGGTGCGCGGGCCACGGCCTCCTTCCGGCTCCTCGATCTTCAAGTTCACGCGGGCGTTGTTTTTCATCCCCACGACGCGCAGAAGCGTCCGAATGGCCTTGGCGGTGTTGCCGTTTCGGCCGATAATCTTGCCCATGTCCGGCGCCGATACCTTGAGCGTCAGCAACACGCCCATTTCGTCGACCTTACGGTCCACATGGACTTTGTCCGGCTCATCCACCAGGGATTTGACGACGTATTCGAGGAATTCAATGTCAGCGTGGTCATTCATAGTCGGTCATTCATCTGCCTGCAGGATTCCAGGAGCCGGCGGCGCGCGCAAGCTCATCTGCCCGCAGCAATACAATGCAATCAGTTCGACCTTTCAATCAAACGCGCTCGTCTCCATCCAGAATAGCCACGACGGATACGGAGTGTCAAACTTTCCGCGTAAAGGTCCGCTGCAAAAATCAGCCGCGCTATGCCGCGGCCTGCTCCGCCGGCTGGCGGGCCGCTTCGGCGGGCTTCGGCGCGGGCACGACGTTGATTTTCGGCGCCTGGATAACGCCTTCTTTGACGAACAGATTATGCACCCGCGGGGTTGCCTGGGCGCCTTGTGAAAGCCAGTAGCGCGCGCGCTCGGCCTTGATGCGGGTTTCCTTGGTCTTGGGGTGGAACGACCCGATGATTTCGGTGCCGCCCGACTTCGGCTTGGAGTGCCGTTCGGTCACGACAATGCGAAATGCCGGGTCATTTTTCCGGCCGACGCGTTGGAATCGAATGCGAAGCATGGTTATTCAGCCGAGCGCCCCTTTGCAGCGGCATTCTTGCGAAAGCCGGTGCCCGCGGGGATCAGCCGGCCGATGATAACGTTTTCCTTGAGGCCGCGCAACTCGTCGTCCCGGCCCTCGATTGCGGCATTAATGAGCACGCGCGCGGTTTCCTGGAACGATGCGGCCGAAAGGAAGCTTGAGGTGGTCAAGGCGACTTTCGTGATGCCGAGTAAGAGCTGGGCTGCGGTCGCCGGACGCTTGCCCGCGCGAATGGCTTTGCGGCTTTCCTCGCGAAAGCGTGATTTCTCTACGACCTCGCCGCCGGTAAACGGCGTATCGCCGCCGTCCTTGATCCGCACGCGGCTAAACATTTGGCGCACGATGATCTCGATATGCTTGTCGTGGATCGGCGCGCCTTGGAGCGAATAGATTTTTTGGACCTCTTTGATGATATAGCGCTGAGTCAGCTCGCTGCCGGCCACTTTGAACATTTCCTTGAGGTCCGCGTGCCCTTCGCACAACAGATCCCCGGGCGTGACGGTGCTGCCGACCTCCACGAAGAGACCCGTTGCCGGCGGAATACGGAATTCCTTGATCGAACCCTCGGTCACCTCCGCCTTCTTGCCGCGCTTCGTGCTCTTGGTCTTTTTCGGCGCCAAGTCATTGAGCGTAGACTCGACTTGGACTTTCACGATTTTTTCGCGATTCGCTTCATCGATAGCAACTACGCTGCCGTGCACGTCGGCGATGACCGCTTGGCCTTTGGGGGCGCGCACTTCGAAAATTTCTTCCACGCGCGGAAGACCGGTCGTGATATCGCCGCCGCCGGCCACGCCGCCCTGGTGGAAGGTACGCATAGTCAGCTGGGTACCCGGCTCGCCGATGGACTGGGCGGCAACCGTGCCGACCGCTTCGCCGAGCTTCACCGGTTCCTCGCGCCCAAGATCCATGCCATAGCAGGTCGCACAGATGCCGCCCAAGCTGCGGCACGCGATCGCCGAGCGGATCGTGGCAACCTGGACCGCGGATTGTTCGATCGCTTCGGCTGCTTGGCGCGAAACGGTCTGGCCCGCTTTGACGAGCACGGTACCGTCGGGCGCAACGACATCGGCCTGCACGACGCGGCCAAAGAGACGCAGCCCGAACGGCCGCCCGATCTCAACCGAATCGTTGCGGTGCATTTGCAATCCCTTTTTCGTGCCGCAATCCTGTTCGCATATGATCACATCCTGCGACACATCCACGAGCCGGCGGGTCAGATACCCGGCGACCGCGGTTTTCAATGCAGTGTCAGCCGTGCCTTTGCGCGCGCCGTGGGTCGAGATGAAATATTCAAGCACGTTCAGACCCTCCTTGTACGAAGACAGCACGGGCAGCTCGATGATCTTGCCCGACGGGTTTACTACGAGACCCTTCATGCCCGACATCTGCGTGGTCTGAAACCACGAACCGCGGGCCTTGGAGGTGATCATGACCGAAACCGGCCCGGTCGGCTCGAGCGCCTTGGGCACCGCGACTTTCACTTTTTCCATGACGCCGCGCCATACTTCGACGACGCGGTCGTAGCGTTCGCGGTCGGTCAAAAGACCGCGGCGGAAGTAGTCCTCGATCTGCGCGATTTCCACGGACGCTTCTTTGATCCATTGCTGCTTTTCGGTCGGGGTACGCAAATCATCCATGCCCCAAGACGTGCCCGAGGTGGTCGCGAATTGGAAGCCGAAATTTTTCAGCGCGTCGAGCACCGGCGGCACTTTGGGAATGCCGTAGCGCTGGATGAGATCGCTGACGATGTCCTGCATATCGCCGAATTTGATCGGCTGATTGATGAACGGATAGTCGGCCGGGAGATTGCGGTTGAAGAGAATCCGTCCCACGCACGTTTCGAAGAATTTTTCGTTCTCCGCGCCCGCCGGCTTCTTCTCGGTTAGGCGGACTTTGATTTGGGCGCGGATATCGGCCGCGCCGTGTTCATACGCCATGACGGCGTCTTTCTCATCGGCAAACGTCATGCCTTCGCCCGCCACGCCCGGCTCGAACGTGGTCGCCCAATACGAACCCAGGATCATGTCCTTGGTTGGCTGGACGATCGGTTCGCCGTTTGCCGGCTTCAAGAGGTTCACCGCCGAGAGCATGATCTCGCGCGACTCGGTCTGCGCTTCGTCGGTCAGCGGCACGTGCACGGCCATCTGGTCGCCGTCGAAGTCCGCGTTGAACGGCGGGCAGACCATCGGGTGGATCTGGATGGCGAAGCCCTCGATCAGTACCGGCTGGAAGGCCTGGATGCCGAGGCGATGCAGCGTCGGCGCGCGATTCAACAGCACCAAGCGGCCTTCGGCGATCACTTCCTCGAGGAGCGCCCACACTTCGGGCGGACGGTCGTCGATCAAGCGGCCCGCGCCGCGGATGTTATGGGCGAGTTCCCGCTCGATAAGCTTGCGGATGACGAACGGCTTGAAAAGCTCCAAGGCCATTTCTTTGGGCAGGCCGCACTGGTGGAGGTTCAGCGATGGGCCGACCACGATCACTGAACGGCCCGAATAATCCACGCGCTTGCCGAGGAGGTTCTGGCGGAAACGGCCCTGCTTGCCCTTAAGAATATCGGCAAGCGATTTCAACGGCCGGCGTTGCACCTGCGACGAGACCGCGGCCTGGCCGCGGCGGGCGGCGTTATCGATGAGGGCGTCCACCGCTTCCTGGAGCATGCGCTTTTCGTTGCGGGTGATGACTTCGGGCGCGCGCAGTTCGAACAGGCGCTTCAAACGGTTGTTGCGGTTGATAACGCGGCGATACAAATCATTCAAATCCGACGACGCGTAGCGGCCGCCGTCGAGCGGCACCATCGGCCGCAGATCCGGCGGGATCACCGGGAGGGTTGAGAGAAACATCCACTCCGGCCGAAGTTTGGTTGAGAGCATGGCGCGCACGACCTTCAAGCGCTTCAAGTGCTTCTTTTGCAGAAGCGGCGGCGCGGAGTCGAGCTCGGCCTCGAGATTTGCCGCGAGTTTTTCCAAATCCACGGACGACAAAATATTGCGCAGCGTCTCGGCGCCGATGCCGGCTTCAAACACGTCGGCGTATTTGAGCGCCAGGCGGTGATATTCTACTTCGGACAGCACCCGCAGCGGCCGCAAATTGCGCAATTCATCCTTGGCGCGTTCCTTGGCGGTCTTCAGTTTTTCCAATTCACTGCCCGCGGCATTTTGCGATTTGAGCTTGAATTCGCGCTCGATCTCTTCCATCGCGCGCTTGCGCTTGTCTTCGTGGACCTGCGTCACGATGTAGCCGGCGAAATACACGACCTTCTCGAGATCGTTTACCGACATGTCGAGGATCATGCCGATCTTGGACGGCACGCCGCGTAAAAACCAAATATGCGAAACCGGCGCGGCCAACTGGATATGGCCCATGCGTTCGCGGCGCACGATCGCGCGCGTCACTTCGACGCCGCACTTGTCGCAGACGATTCCTTTATAGCGAATGCGGCGATACTTGCCGCAGTAGCATTCGTAGTCCTTGGTCGGTCCAAAAATGCGTTCGTCGAACAAGCCGTCCCGCTCGGGTTTCGCGGTCCGATAGTTGATGGTCTCGGGCTTGGTCACCTCGCCGTGCGACCAAGCGAGAATCTGCTCGGGCGAAGCGAGGGTAAGCGCGATGGACGAGAAGTCGCTGATGCGGGTTTCCGTCGTCACGCTCGCTTCCCGAGACACGGCGGTTGTGGAGGCAGTGAGTGGTGCGGCCATAGCGGGGAAGCGTTATTTAGTGATACGAACGCGGTCCCGCCCGGCCCGCCTCGAGTCGCCATCTCCGGCGAGGCGGGATCGGCGGGGTGCGGCCTCGGCCGGGCCTTCGGGCGCGGGTGAACCGTCAACTCCCCCGGCTCCGCCGCGCAGCTCCACGTTCAGCGCAAGACCTTTCAATTCGTTCACGAGCACGTGGAAGGAAGCCGGAATGTTCGGGCTCTGGATTTTCTCGCCGGCGATAATGGCCTCGTACGTCGCCGCGCGGCCGTGCACGTCGTCGGATTTTACCGTGAGCATCTCCTGGAGCGTATACGCCGCGCCGTATCCTTCGAGCGCCCATACTTCCATTTCGCCGAAGCGCTGGCCGCCGAACTGCGCCTTGCCGCCGAGCGGCTGCTGGGTGATGAGCGAATACGGACCGATGGAGCGCATGTGGATCTTGTCCTCCACCAGGTGGTTGAGCTTCATAATGTAGGCCACGCCGACCGTGACTTTCTGGCGGAATTTCTCGCCCGACAAGCCGTCGAACAGTTCCACTTTCCCGTCTTCGGGGAAATTGGCCTTGCCGAGCTCCTGCTTGATCTCGTGCTCTTCCGCACCGGCCAGCGACGGGGTAATGGCCTGGTAATGCATGAGCTTAGCCGCCATCCCAAGATGTGTTTCCAGAATCTGGCCGAGGTTCATGCGCGAGGCCACGCCGAGCGGGTTCAAAATGATGTCTACCGGCCGGCCATCGGCGAGAAACGGCATGTCTTCCTCGGCGAGCACGCGCGCGATCACGCCCTTGTTGCCGTGGCGTCCGGCGAGTTTGTCGCCGACCGAAATTTTGCGCATCTGGGCGACTTCCACCTGCACTTGCTTGATCACGCCCGCGTCGAGCTTGTCGCCGTGGTCGCGCGAGAATACCTTGATGCCGATCACGCGGCCGCGCTTGCCGTGCGGCAGGCGCAACGAGGTATCGCGCACGTCGCGCGCCTTCTCGCCGAAGATCGCGCGGAGCAGCCGCTCTTCGGGCGTCAGTTCGGTCTCGCCCTTGGGCGAGGTTTTGCCGACGAGAATATCACCCGAGCGCACCTCCGCGCCGATACGGATGATGCCTTCCTCGTCCAAGTTCTTGAGTTTTTCTTCCGAAACGTTCGGAATATCGTAGGTCGTTTCTTCCGGTCCAAGTTTGGTGTCCCGAACGGCAATCGAATGGTCTTCAATATGAATCGAGGTAAATACGTCGTCCTTCACGAGGCGCTCGGAAATAATGATCGCGTCTTCGTAGTTCCATCCGCGCCAGGACAAAAACGCTACCGTAAGGTTTTTGCCAAGCGCCAATTCGCCTTGGTCGGTTGAGGAGCTGTCGGCGAGCACGTCGCCCGCGCGGACCTTCGCGCCCTTGGACACGGTCGGCAGCTGGCGGATCGCGGTAAAAGCGTTCGTGCGCAAAAACGAGTTCAGGAGATAAGTAATCTCTCCTTTCTTGGTTTTCAGCACGATCTCGCGGGCATCGGCCTTGATAACCTCGCCGTCGGCCTCCGCGATGATCAAGCGGCCCGAATCATGGGCGGCCTTGGCCTCGCGCCCGGTAGCCACGAGCGGCCGCTCGGCGCGTACGCACGGCACGGCCTGGCGCTGCATGTTCGAACCCATCATCGCGCGGTTGGCGTCGTCGTTTTCCAAAAACGGGATCAAGCTCGTCGCGATTGAGATGGCTTGCTGCGGCGAGACGTCGATGAAGTCCACTTTCTCGCGCTCGATTACGCCCGGCGAGCCCGAAATCCGCGCCTCCACTTTTTCTTCCAAAAGATTTCCCTTCTCGTCGAACCGCACGCCGGCATGCGCGATATTGTGGCGCGCTTCGGCCGCGGCATCGAGATACACCACTTCGCCGGTCACGCGGGCGTCAGTCACGCGCACATACGGCGTCTCAATGAGCCCCAGCTCGTTGACCCGTGCCTGGCCGGCCAAATGGCCTACGAGGCCGATGTTCTGGCCTTCGGGCGTCTGGATCGGACAGATGCGGCCGTAGTGCGACGGGTGCACGTCGCGCACCTCGAAGCCCGCGCGTTCCCGCGTGAGTCCGCCCGGACCCATGGCCGAAAGGCGGCGGCGGTGCTCCAGCTCGGCAAGCGGATTGATCTGGTCCATGAACTGCGAGAGCTGGGACGAGGTGAAGAATTCTTTGACCGCGGCAATAAACGGCCGCGCGTTGACGAGCTGTGCGGGCGTCAGGGTATACGGGTCGAGCGTGGACATCCGGTCGCGGACGATCCGCACCATGCGCTGCACGCCGACGCGAAGCTTGTTCTGCAAAAGCTCGCCCACGCCGCGCAGGCGCCGGTTGCCGAGGTTATCGATGTCGTCGGGCGGAATGTCCCCGGCCTGGTTCAAGCGCGCGATCTCGCGAAGCACCGCGACGACGTCGCCTTTATCGAGAACCCGGAATTCCTCCTTGTTCGCGTCTTTATTCGTGCCGAGGCGCTGGTTGAATTTGAACCGTCCCACCGGCGCAAGGTCATACCGATCGCCGCCGAACATGGCCTGGATCAGTGAGCGGGCGTTGTCCGCGGCCGCAAGTTCGCCGGGGCGGATGCGCTTATAGACCTCGATGAAGGCCTCATCTTCGGTCTTGGCAGCGTCCTTGCCGAGCGTCTTTTCGATTGCTTGGGCCGCTTCGGGCTGGTCGGCAAACGCCGCACGGATTGCATCGTCATTCGCCGTGCCGAATACCCGCAACAGCGTGGTTGCGGCTACTTTGCGCTTGCGGTCGATCCGGACGTGGATCGAACCGTCGAGCTCCGTTTCGAATTCCAGCCACGCGCCGCGGTTCGGGATGATCTTCGCGCCGTAATAGCGGCGGCCGCGCACGATATGCGCGGTGAAGTACACGCCCGACGAGCGGATGAGCTGTGAGACGATGACGCGCTCGACGCCGTTGACGATGAACGTGCCGCGCGGCGTCATGATCGGAAAATCACCGAGATAAATTTCCTGCTCCTTCACTTCGCCCGTCTTCTTGTTCGTCAGGCGCGCGCGAAGGCGCAGCGCCGCTTCATACGAAAGATTATGCTCCTTGGCGTAGACCTCGGTGAACTTCGGCTCATCCAAGTAATATTCGCCGAGCTCCAACGACAACTCCTTGGAGAGCGACTCCACGGGAGAAATTTCATCAAACAGTTCCCGGAGCCCGTTTTGGAGAAACCGATTATACGAATCCAGCTGTATCTCAGAGAGATTCGGTAGTTCCTCGAACGCGGGCCGATAGCGGGCGAAATACTTTTTGGTGAGATTCATGGCTCGCCTGACTGCGCGTAAAATATTTAGAAATAATGACTCCTGGTCGCGGCGCGCACGCGATCACGAGGTTATGTAAGCAAAAATAAACCCAAAAACCCAGTACCGAATGTGGTAGTGGTTCGGTTCTACTGCCTAATTGCGGACCCGTTGCCCTGCAATATTCAGGCCTCCGTATTTATACTCTAGAGAATACGCTATTGCCCGACAGGACAGCAGGTACTCTGCATACAGAAGTATAGTATTCCGGCACGGAGTGTCAAGACCCTGGGGATAAGAAAACAGCCTATCTGGACGGCTGTTCTCTTGGCTGATCGCTAGAACTTCACGGCCACCGGCTGACGCTCGGCTTCGTTCTCGGCCTCGAAGTAGTCCATCTTCTGGAAGCCGAATGATCCGGCCACGAGATTCGTCGGGAACTGCTCGACGCGCACGTTGAGGTCGCGGACATTCGCATTGTAGAACCGGCGCGCGGCCTGAATCTTGTTTTCCGTATCCGCAAGCTCGCGCTGCAGTTCGAGGAAATTCGCGTTCGCTTTGAGATCCGGATAGCTTTCCGAAACCGCGAACAAGGTCTTGAGCGTATCCGACAGCATGTTATCAGCCGCGAGCTGTTCCTTCGTATTCTTTGCACTCATGAACCGCGTGCGCGCCTCGGTCACGCTCTCCAAGGTCTGGCGCTCGTGGCCTGCATATCCTTTCACGGTCTCAACCAAATTCGGGACCAAATCAAACCGGCGCTTCAACTGAACATCGATATCCGATTCCGCTTCATGCGCTTGTTGGCGCAACCGAACCAGGCCATTGTATGCGGCGATAAGCCACAAAATGACCAACGCGGCGATGCCTCCGAGAATATAGTAGGTCCACATAGATTGTTATTATACCGCAATTCGCGTCGTTAAAACAGTACAGCGGCCGGGGACTCCCCGGCCGCTGCGAATTGACGCTTACCGGAACCGTGGGCTGACGCCGAGCAGGGCATCCTCGTCGCGCATCAACGGTTGCGCCCAGAGCCACCCCAGATATTCGGTGAGTTTGGCGAGGGTCGCCACGTCGCCCTTATGCTGATACTGGATGATCCGCTTGGTCTCGCCCGGTATCAGAGCCCAGCCCGTTGCGCTGGATTCGGGCGAGATGCGCATCGGAGGAACCGGGATAGGGGCTGGGATCAGCTGAACTTGCGTCCACGTCAGCTGAAGCCGCAGTACGAACGTAAGGTACGCGCGCACGATGTGATACGGCGGCGCGAAGAGCGCTGCGGATTTGATGCCGTACGCGCGCGCCATCCGCGCGAACCACTGCGCCTGTTCGGCGGTATGTTCTGCGTGGTCGTCCCAGATCACGCCGTCGGTGCGCGTGAGGTTATAGGGCGGCTGCCGGAGTCGCGCGATATCGAGGCGCTCCGACGTCCGCTCGCGCCGATTGTGCGGCGCGACCAGGAGGTAGCGGGCCCGCACGGCGCGATTGCCGTCGCGGTCGACGCGCTCCCACCAACTGATCGGATACGTCAGTCGCTCGGCTTCACCCTCGCCGAGCAGCGCGACGAGCGCGTCCACGCGCTCGATCGGCCGCGGCAGAGCCAGCACGTAGGTTGCCAGCGCGGCGACGCTGCTTTCCCGAGTCGGATTCTCGATCCGCGGATGTGCCATGGAGAGCTCTCCTTTTGATCGCACGCGATGTACGGAGCTGGTATATTTCTAGCATTTTTCTATTAAAAGTCAAACGCCCCGACAGCCATCGGGGCGTTTGAGCAGCATCCCGGTTTGCGATTAGTAATCCTCGTGCGGCATGCCGCCTCCGCCGGCAGCCGGCGTTTCCTTTTTCGGCAGTTCAGCGACGATGGATTCGGTCGTGAGGATCATCGCGGACACCGAGGACGCGTTCTGGATTTCGCAGCGCACGACTTTGGTCGGGTCCACGATCCCCCATTTCAGAAGATCGCCATACTCGCCTGTCTCGGCGTTATAGCCGTACGATACGTCCTTCTTTTCCTTCACGCGATTGACCACCGTGCCGCCCTCCTCGCCGGCATTGACCGCGATCTGACGGATCGGCGCTTCGAGCGCGGCAAGGATGATTTCCATGCCAATGCGCTCGTCGTGCGAAATTTTTTCCTCGCGCGCCAGGCGTTTCAGGGTCTCGTTCAGATGCGGCGCGGTACGGACAAGCGCGATACCGCCGCCTGGCACGATCCCCTCCTCAGCCGCGGCCTTGGTCGCCTGAATGGCGTCCTCGATGCGGAGTTTCTTTTCCTTTTGCTCCACTTCGGTCGCCGCGCCGACTTTGATCACCGCCACGCCGCCCGAAAGTTTTGCGAGCCGCTCCTGGAGTTTCTCGCGGTCGAATTCCGATTTCGTGCGCTCTATCTCGACGCGGATCTGCTTCACGCGTGCCTCGATCTTCGCTTTCTGACCTTTGCCGCCGATGATCGTGGTGTGCTCCTTGGTCGAGACCACGCGCCGGCTCGTGCCGAGCATGTCGAGCTCGACGTTTTCCAATTTCAAGCCGGTCTCTTCGGAGATCACCCGACCGCCGGTAACCACCGCAATGTCTTCGAGCATTTCCTTGCGGCGGTCGCCGAAGCCCGGGGCTTTGACCGCGAGCGTATGGAACGCGCCCCGGAGTTTGTTGACCACGAGGGTCGCGAGCGCCTCGCCGTCCACGTCTTCGGCAATGATGACCAGTTCCTTGCGCCCGGCCTTCGCGACTTTCTCGAGCACCGGCAAAATATCTTGGATGGTCGAGATTTTCTTATCCGTGATCAGCATCAGCGGATTCTCGTACCCGGCCTCCATCCGCTCGGGATTGGTCACCATGTAATGCGACAGATACCCGCGGTCGAACTGCAGTCCGTCCACCACCTCCTTTTCCACGCCAAAGGTCTGCGAGTCCTCCACGGTAATCACCGCGTCCTTGCCGACCTCTTCGATAATATCGGCCAAGAGTTTGCCGATTTCCGAATCCTTCGCCGAAATCGTTGCGACCTGCATGATTTCTGCATGGCCTTTGACCGGAGCCGACATCTTTTTGAGTTCGGAAACCACAAGCTCGGCCGCGCGGCCGATGCCTCGCTGCATGCCCATAGGATTCACGCCCGCGGCCAGATGCCGCATGCCTTCGGCCACGATGGCCTGCGCAAGCAGGGTCGCCGTAGTCGTGCCGTCGCCGGCGACGTCATTGGTCTTGGTCGCGACTTCCTTTACCAGTTCCGCGCCAAGGTTCTCGACCTTGTCGTCGAGCTCGATCTCCTTGGCGATAGTAACGCCGTCGTTCGTGATGGTCGGTATGCCGTAGCCCTTGTCAAGCACGACGTTGCGGCCCTTGGGACCGAGCGTCACCTTCACCGCGTCGGCCAATTTATCCACGCCCCGCTTGAGGGCTTGGCGCGCCGCGTCATTGAATAGAATTTGCTTTGCCATGGTTAGCCGATAATCGCGAGAATGTCTTCTTCCCGCGCGATCAAATATTCTTTGCCTTCGACCTTAATTTCGTTCGGGCCGTACTTCGTAAATAAAACCTTCTGGCCCACTTTTACTTTGACCGCTACCACTTTGCCCGAGTCGAGCGTTTTCCCGTCGCCCACCGCGATGACTTTGCCCTGCTCGGGGCGCTCCTTCGATGCGGTGTCCGGAAGATAGATCCCGGCCTTGGTCTTTTCCGCCTCGGTAATCGGCTCGATCAGGACGCGATCCCCCAGCGGCTTCACCTTGATGCTGTTAGCCATAATTTTCTGAAATTAGCACTTGCGACCTTAGACTGCTAACACTAGATGTACTTTCCCATAGCGCCCCATGTCAAGAGGAAACGGGAGGAAACTATACACAACGCTGCCTCGGGCCAAATCTGTATTCAGATCGGCGGGAATGCCCTACCTTACTGCCGTCGGAGCCAGGCCCCGGTGTAGGACTTTTTATTCGCCGCGATATCCTTGACCGTACCCTCGGCAATCACGCGGCCGCCGCCCTCCCCGCCTTCCGGGCCCAAATCAATAATCCAATCGGCGTTTTGCACGACATCGGTATTGTGCTCGATCACGAGCACCGAGTTGCCCCGCGCGACCAGCTGCTTCAGGATCGTGAGCAACTTTTTGATGTCGTCGAAATGCAGGCCCGTGGTCGGCTCGTCGAGGATGTAGAGCGTTCGGCCGGTGTCGCGGCGCGAAAGCTCGGTCGCAAGTTTCGTCCGCTGCGCCTCCCCGCCCGACAGCGTCGTCGCCGGCTGGCCGAGCTTCATATAGCCCAACCCTACGTCCACCAGTGCCGCGAGCTTTTGCTTGATCGCCGGGATGTTTTTGAAAAACTCCAGGCCCTCCTCGATCGTCATATCGAGCACGTCGGCAATGGTTTTGCCGTGATATTCAATGGAAAGCGCCTCGCGGTTATAGCGCTTGCCGCGGCATTCTTCGCATTCGACGTAGACGTCGGGCAAAAAAAACATCTCGATCTTTTTGACGCCTTGACCCTCACAGACCTCGCAGCGTCCGCCCTTTACGTTGAAGCTGAAGCGGCCGGGCGTATAGCCGCGCGCCCTTGCCTCGGGCGTTTTGGCGAACGTATCGCGGATCGGCCCGAACGCGCCCGCGTACGTCGCCGGGTTCGAGCGCGGCGTGCGGCCGATCGGCGACTGGTCCACGATCACGACTTTGTCCATATGCTCGGTACCCACGATCTTCTCATGCTTACCCGGGAATACGTGCGCGTGGTAGAACTTGGCAAGCAGGGCTTTGGCCAGGATGTCGTTGATAAGCGTGGACTTGCCCGAGCCCGAAACGCCGGTAACTGCCACGAACTTGCCGAGCGGGATTGTGACGTCGATATTCTTCAAATTGTGCTCGGCCGCGCCTTTGATCGTAATTTCGCCCGCCGGTTTTTTCCCGTTGCCGTTACCGTTTTTCTTCTCGCCTTTCGCGTCGGCGATCACGCGCCTCCGGCCGGACAAGTAATCCCCGGTTAGCGTGCGCGCTTTGACCAGCTTCGCATACGGCCCGGCAAACAATATCTTGCCGCCGTGTTTGCCCGCGCCGGGCCCGAGGTCAATCACCCAATCGGCCTCGCGCATGGTGTCGCGGTCGTGCTCGACCACGAGCACGGTGTTTCCCAAATCCCGCAGCTCCTTGAGCGTGCGGATCAGGCGCTCGTGATCGCGCGGGTGCAGGCCGATGGACGGCTCGTCGAGTACATACAGGATCCCGGTCAGGCGCGAGCCGATCTGCGTCGCGAGCTGGATGCGCTGCGCCTCCCCGCCCGAAAGCGACGTGGATTCCCGATCCAGCGTCAGGTATGAAAGGCCGACGTCTTCGAGAAATTGGAGCCGCTTGGAAATCTCCTTCGCCAGCGGCGTTGCGATCTTGGTATCGTTCGGGCTCAAACCCTTGGCTAAGGACGCGAAAAACTGCTTCGCGCGGCCGATATCGTAACTCGACACCGCCGCGATATTTTCGTCTTTCACCGTGACCGCAAGCGCTTCGACCCGCAGGCGCCGGCCGTCGCAGACCGGGCAGCGCCGGATGATCATGTACTTCTCGATCTCGGCGCGCGTCCACTCCGAATCCGTCTCTTTCCAGCGGCGCTTCAAATTCGGGATGACGCCCTCAAAGCGCCCCTCCTCGGACTCGCCGCCCGGGCCGTCCGCATCCCCTTCGCCCATGAGAATCACGTCCACCGCGCGCTTGGCGAGATCCTTGATCGGCGTATTCAATGAAAATTTATGGCGCTCGGACAAGTCCTCGAGCATCCACCAATACCAGGACTGCCGCCCCACGCGATGCGATGCCGACGCCCACGGTCGGATCGCACCCTCGGCGAGCGTCAGGTTTTTGTTCGGCAGCACGAGCTCGACATCCACTTCGAGCGTAGAGCCAAGACCGGTGCAGCGCGGGCAGGCGCCGTACGGGCTATTGAACGAGAACAAGCGCGGCTCGATGTCGGGCAGCGAAATGCCGCAGGCCGCGCAGGCGAATTGTTCGGAAAAAATTTTGTCCTCGTTCGGCTCAGCGTTTGCAAGGCCGGCGACTGCCCGGCCCTTGCCAATCTTCAGCGCGGTCTCGAGCGAGTCCACGATACGCGCGCGATCGATGTCACGGCCGGGCGTGAAGCGATCCACGAGCACTTCGAGCGAATGCTTTTTCTTTTTATCCACCTCCATGCTCCGCGCCTCGGCGATCGCGAGAATCCGCCCGTCCCAGCGCACGCGCATGAATCCGGCGCGCTCCAATTCTTCCAGCATGCCGCGATGTTCGCCTTTTTTGCCCGACACGAGCGGAGCGAGCAGGAGCACTTCTTTTCCTTTGAGCTTCGCGACTTCGTCGGCCATCCGATCCACCGATTGCTTGCCCACGGGCCGGCGGCACTCGGGACAATGCGGCTTGCCGATGCGCGCCCAGAGGATACGCATGTAATCGTAAATCTCGGTAATGGTGCCGACGGTCGAGCGGGGGTTGCGCGAAATAGAGCGCTGGTTTATGGAAATGGCCGGCGAGAGGCCTTCGATGGATTCGACGTCCGGCTTATCTTGCACGCCCAAAAACTGGCGGGCATAGCTCGAAAGCGACTCGACGAAGCGCCGCTCGGCTTCGGCGTAGATGGTATCAAACGCGAGGGATGACTTGCCCGAGCCGGAAACCCCGGTCACGACCACGAGCTTGCCTTTGGGAATATCAAGATCAACGTTCTGTAAATTATGAACTCGTGCTCCGCGGACTTTGATAAAATCTTGGTCCCGCATGGCATGGTAGTGTACTGCCAATCGGACGCGGGTTCAAGAGTGAACGGCATCCGCCCTAGACGGATGCCGTTTCAGATGTCTGGAGCGCGCGACCGCATGGCCATCGCGCTATTCGTGGCGATTGAACGCCCGCGCCACCCGGGCAACCGGAACGCCATTGCGGCGCATCGCGACAAGCCGGCTATAACGATGCCGCAGCCGCGTCAGGTGCGACGCGCCTCCTCCGACGGCGAAGTCCTCCACGTCCCGGATCGCATCCGCAAGAAACGTACCATTCCTTCCCTCCCCGCACACGATCAGGGCGACCAGGATCTGCTGATCCAGCGGAATCGTTCGAAGCCGGAGCCCTGGTTCTTGATGGCCCTCCCGTGAACGCCGCGTTCGTTTCGGCATTGTCGCCTCCTCTCGGTTTACGATCTTATACGGGTATATCTGCCACACCGGATCCCAGCGCCGCACGGCTCAACCGCCGATGTATATGGGAACCTTCCGTTCCTTTGCAACGGTTATACTATACGCTAGACAATGGAAGCCGCACATTCAATTCTATGGTCACCAAACCCACCGCCATCCCCGCATATCCCGGCGTTTATATCTTTCGCCGCGATGGAACGCCGATCTATGTCGGCAAAGCCGCGAACCTCAAAACGCGGCTCGGTTCGTATTTCCAGAAACGGCCGAACCTCGGCACGAAAACCGAGCGGATGCTCGCCGAAGCCACAAGCGTGGATTTTGAAAGGGTCGTATCCGAGATCGATGCGCTGATCAAAGAAGCGGAGCTGATCAAAAAATTCCATCCCCGGTTCAACGTCATCATGCGCGATGACAAGAACTACTCGTTCGTCGGCATTACCAAAGAGCCGTTTCCCCGCATCTTCGTCACGCATCAGCCGACCGACGCCGAGGCCAAGCGTCGCGCCGGCGCCAAAGGCGGCGCGAGTTACTACGGCCCGTTTACGAGCGCATCCGAACTCCACATGGCGCTCAAGCTTCTGCGCCGCGTATTCCCCTATTGCACCTGCAAACAGCCGCATAAACGTCCCTGCCTGAATAGCCAGATCGGCCGCTGTCCCGGCGTCTGCTGTATCACAGATCCGCGCGCCAGATTCAAGAAACTGGCGCACGCGCGGGCGCAGTACCGCCGCACGATTCGGAAAATTATCGCCGTGCTCAAGGGTGATCGCCAGCGGCTGATGCAATCGCTCAAGCGCGAGATGGCACGCGCGGCCAGGACCGAACGCTATGAAGAGGCCGCGCGCCTGCGCGACGAGTTATCGGGACTCGAGAGCTTATTCGAGCATCGCACCGTGATCCGCCGACCGGACGCAGGCCCCCTATGGCAAGAGACCGAAGCCCATTTGCGCGTAATGCTCGGCACGGACATGCCAATCAGCCGCATCGAGGGCTACGACATCTCCAATATCAGCGGTACCGAGGCGACCGGTTCCATGGTGGTGTTCACCGATGGCCGACCGGACAAAAGCCAGTACCGAAAATTTCGCATCAAGACCGTGGTCGGCCCCAACGACGTCGCGTCGCACGGCGAGGTATTGCGCCGCCGCTTTACCCATCCCGAATGGCATTACCCCCAACTCGTCGTGATGGACGGCGGCAAGCCGCAGCTCAATGCCGCGCTCGCGGCCCTGAAGGATTCGGCCAAACGCGATAAAATTATCGGCCGCGTGATCGTCACCGCGCTTGCCAAGCGCGAGGAGATTCTCTTCACCGCCGACGGCCGATCCATCCGCCTCGCCAACGAGCACCCGGCGCTCTTCAATCTCTTTCGCTTCATCCGGAACGAATCCCACCGCTTCGCCCAGGCCTATCATCATAAACTCCGCCAAAAATTCTATGCCGCGTCATCGCGATAAGAAAACAAAATCCGAACGCCGTGAGAAAACAAAGCGCCCGCGCATGCTGGTCTCGGGAAAGGGCGTCTTCTTACTGGCCGCAGTGCAGCGTAAACGCCGCAGTCGCTAAGGGACGCCGTGCTTTGACCCATGGCCGCCGGCTTGGTACCATAGAATTCGTGTTTTTCTTGAAATTCGGGATACGTATTACCGCCAATGCCGGGGCCTTGTGGGTCGCGGATCGCCTCTTTGCGGGTTTCAGCGTCATTCCCCATGTCTTGCCGAGCATGGCGGGCATCGGCGTCGAATCTATGGCGCAGACGTTTCTGATCAGCGGCCTGATCTTGGCGATATTGTTTGCCTTTGTCCGGCCGATTCTGAAACTCCTGAGCTTCCCGCTCATTATCCTGACGTTCGGCATCTTCAACATCGTCATCAGCATCATCCTCATCGCCCTTGCCGATTGGATTGCCGGCGGCATCGAAGTAACCGGATTCATTGCGTATGTCGGCGGCGCGCTCATCATCAGTGCTGCCAACGCTTTCATCGAACTCCTCTTCCGCACGTCATAATTATGGATACCATCCTGAACATTATCCTCGTCGTCACGGCGGTGTTGCTCATTGCCGCCATTCTTTTGCAGCAGCGCGGCACCGGCCTCTCGACCGCGTTCGGCGGCGACGGCACGGTCTATCGCACCAAGCGCGGCCTCGAAAAAGGGATCTTCTTCGCGACGATCGTTCTGGCGATCCTGTTTTTCGGAACGGCGCTCGCGCGCATCGTCTTTCCGTCCTAACGAATCCGATTTCTTCGCATGACGCTCCTTGCATCGGGTGACCCCGATTCCTCAGGCGGCATACCGCAAAGCCGTCCGTCATCGCGCTGGCAGACGCTGCGGCGGCTTTCCCGCCGCCAGTGGCTCTATCTGCCGCGCCTGTTCCCGCGCCGGGAACGGATATTCATCGTCGTGCTTGTCCTGATCGCCATAAGCTCGGCAAGCGCGCTCTCGGCGCGTGTTGTCTGGCGCGTCACCGTGCCGCAGCCGGCGGTCGGAGGGACGCTGCGCGAAGGCGCCCTGCAGGAGCCGCGCTTCATTAACCCGATCTACGCCTCCTCCGACACCGATCGGGCGCTCGCCGCACTCGTCTTTTCGCAGCTCGTCCGCTATAACCCCGCGGGCGAGATCGAAATGGATCTGGCCGAGGACGTAGTCGTCGCAAGCGACGGCAAGGCCTACACGGTCAATCTCCGCCGCGGCGTCCAATGGCATGACGGCGAGGACTTCACGGCTGATGACGTGCTCTACACCATCCGCACGATCCAAGACCCCGGCTACCAAAGCCCGTTGCGCGCCAATTGGCAGGGAGTCACGGCCGAGAAACTCAACGATTACACCGTCCGATTTTCGCTGCGCCAACCCTATGCGCCGTTTATGGAAAATCTCGCGGTCGGCATCGTGCCCGCGCACCTCTGGGAGCGCATTCCGCGCGACGGCGCGCCCCTGTCCGATCTCAACCTCAAACCCGTCGGTACGGGACCGTACCAATTCGATAAATTCACGCGGCGCGAAGACGGCGTCATCACGCTCGTCGCGCTCAAGCGCTACAAAAATCATCACCGCGGTTCGCCGTTCGTAAAAGAAATCCGCTTCTCGTTCTATCCGAGCGAGGAGCGCATGGTAGCGGCCTACCGCCGCGGCGAAATCGACGCGCTGCCGGTCGCCACGCCCGACGCGATCGCGGCGCTCGCGGAGCTGGATGCCGAAATCCATGAAATGAATATTCCGAAGGTTTTCGGCGTCTTCTTGAATGCGAGCACCCAGCCGATACTCGGCAAGCGAACGCTGCGCGAAGCCCTGTCGCACGCGATCGACCGCGAACGCATTATCCGCGAGACCACGAACGGCGGCCAAGCCATCGGCTCAGCACTCCCGCCGGGCACCATCGGGTTTCGAGACGATCTCAAGCCCGCGGCATACGATCCGGATCTTGCCCGCGAACTGATCGCCCAGGACGGCTGGAAGGATGCGGACGAGGACGGCGTGCTGGAACGTTCGGAAACCGATGCGAACCGCCGAAAAGTTACGCGCAAGTTGGAAGTCATCATTACGACCGCCGACACGCCGGAGCTTGCCGGCGCGGCGAACTTGATCGCCGAGATGTGGCGGGCGGTCGGCGTAAAAACCGAAGTGCGCGCGCTCGCGACCGCGAATCTCGAAGCTGATGTCATTCGTCCCCGCTCCTACGAAATTCTGATCTTCGGCGAGGCGTTCAGCCACGAACCCGATCCCTATGCATTCTGGCACACCTCGCAGCTCAAAGATCCCGGACTCAACATTGCGCTGTACTCGAATCCGACCGTGGATAATCTCCTCGCCGAGGCCCGCGGCCTGGCCGACCGCGACGCGCGCGCGGAGCGGTACCGCCAATTCCAAAAAATCGTCTCGGACGAGATCGGCGCCATTTTCCTCTACAGCCCGCGCACCTATTATGCGATCCGCCAGAGCACCAACGGCGTCCAACTGACCGCCGTGGCCCTGCCCGAAGACCGCTTCGCGGATATCCACCGCTGGTACCAAGACACGCGAAGAGCGCTGAAGTAAGATCGAATTAAGCGTCGCGGGTTTCATCGCCGCTAACGAGGATCGGTTGTTTACCTATGCTGCAGTCGCTGGAAAAACAGGCTGGCCTTCCCCTTTCCCTGGATCCGGCAACCAACACGATCGCGTGGCCGGACGCTGTACGCGTGGAGAAAACCAGCGTCCGGTCGTTGGCCGAGATGCGGGCCTTTCTTTCAAACTTTCGGACCAGCGCTCCGACCGACACGATCTACACCATGTACCGCAACGTCTGCCTGGCCGCGGACGAAGCGGCCATCCGCTCGCTCGACCTGCGGTATGACATCACCGTCATTCCGCCCGGCGCGTTCGACGGCAAGCGGCGCCGGGAATTGTTCCGCACCGCGGGCCACTACCATCCGTTCAAGCCGGGCACGGGCGTGGCGTACCCCGAGATCTACGAAGTATTGAGCGGCCACGCGTATTGGCTCATTCAGCGGCCGAAAATAAGCGATCCGGCGATCGTGGAAGAGGTCTATCTTATTGAGGCCGGGCCGGGCGAAAAAGCGATTATGCTTCCCGGCTTCGGCCATGTGACGATCAATGCCTACCAGGAACCGCTCGTGCTTTCCGATTGGACCAGCACCGCGTTTACCAGCGATTACGAGCCGTATCGGCGCATGCACGGCGCGGCCTACTGGGCATTCGAAGGGCCGAATCCCGAGACCATCGTATTCGACGTCAACACCCATTACCGCAACGTGCCGGACCTGGCCAAGTACCGCCCGCGCGAAATTCCCGAATTCGGCCTGACATTCGATACGCCCGCCTATGAGCTGGTGCGCGATCTGGAAAAGCTGCGCTTCCTCAGCGATCCCGAAGATTTTACCGCACTGCTGACGCTTAATCGGTGCTACGAAAAAGTAGCGTCGGGCGGGGATTGACAGATCGGTTCGGGCGCGGTAGTATTGCACCATAACAATCTCCGCAATATCGCAATCGTTCACGGGTTTGCGTTCATAACCGCATCCCCGGAACATTCTTTTGCCGCGGTAGATGGAATGGCAGATTTACCCCGCCCAGATGATGGGCAGGTGGTGGAATCGGCAGACACGTACGGTTCCCCGCACCAGAGCAAAGCTCGGTGCGAGGTGGGCGCTGCCGTATGCCGCCCATCGAATTCCAAAATGCATATGCCCTGGTGGCGGAACTGGCAGACGCGCACGGTTCAGAGCCGTGTGAGGCAACTCGTGGGAGTTCGACTCTCCCCCAGGGCACTGCACGGTCATATGACCAAGCATTCATTATTCGTCTAACGTAATTGGGTAATACGCAGACACTCCAAAGGCCGGTTTGCTATTTACCTCGACGCGCGTATTCTCCGATGCGCTCGTATCGCAGTAACACGACGACTATCTGCATAACCGCATGATACGCACCACGCAAAGCCGGCGCCGCGGCGAATCCTTGCCGCTGGTACTCCGGTCACTCAATCACGAAAATCGCCCCGCGCTCCGCATTATCCCGGTCGGGGGCGTCGAGGAAGTCGGTCGCAACATGACTATCCTCGAATACGGCAATGACATCATCGTCGTCGACATGGGCCTCCAATTTCCCGAGGAGGACATGCCGGGGATCGACTACATCATTCCGAATATCGAATACCTCATCCCCAAGAAGAAAAACATCCGGGGCATCATCATCACGCACGCGCACTACGATCACATCGGCGCGATCCCCCACCTCATGCCCATGCTGGGGGACTCGATTCCGATCTATGCCACCGACCTGGCCTGCGCGATCATCGCGCGCCGCCAGGAGGACTACAAGCACTACGGCTCGCGCCTGCAGCTCAACGAGATCAAAAACGACACCAAGCTTACGCTCGGCGCGTTCAAGATCGAATTCTTCGGCGTGTCGCACAACATCCCCGGTTCGGTCGGCGTGATCGCCGAGACGCCCGGGGGCATCGTGGTGCACACCGGCGACTTCAAGATCGATCTTAAATCCGATATCGCCGGCCGCACCGAAGTCGAGAAAATAAAGGCGCTCGGCAAGCGAAACGTCCTTGCCCTGCTCTCGGACTCGACCAACGCCCGCGAGTCAGGCCACCAAAACTCCGAACACGAAATCAAACTGCAGCTCGAAGACATCATCCGCGATACCAAAGGCCGCCTCATCATCGGCACGTTCGCCTCGCTCTTGGGCCGCCTCAACCAGATCATCCAGCTGGCCGAGAAATACAAGCGCAAAGTCGCCATCGACGGCCATTCGATGAAGCTCAACATTGAAATCGCCAAGAAGCTCGGCTACATGCAGTTCAACGAAAAGACGGTTATCCCGATCCAGGAGGTCGAGAACTACCGGCCCGAGCAAGTCATGATCCTTGCGACCGGCGCCCAGGGCGAAGAGCGCGCCTCGCTCATGCGCATGGCCAATCGCGAGCACCGGGTGCTCCGTATCCAGCCGGGCGACACGGTGGTCTTCTCCTCGTCGGTCATCCCGGGCAATGAGCGCACGGTCCAGCGCCTCACCGATAAGCTCTACCGCGAAGGAGCGGAAGTCATCAACAAATACATGCTCGACATCCACGCCGGCGGGCATGCCAAACGCGAGGACCTGAAGCAAATGGTGGAGTGGATCCGGCCGAAATTTCTCGCGCCGATAGAAGGCAACCACTCGTTCTTGAAAATGCACGGCAAGGCCGCAATGGAAGCGGGCATGAAGCCCGAGCAGATCCTCATCGCCGACAATGGCCAGGTTATCTCCTGCCAGGGCAGCGTCTGCACGCTTACCGACGAACGCATCCCCTCGAGCTACGTCTTCGTCGACGGCCTCGGCGTCGGCGACATCGGCGAAGTGGTGCTGCGCGATCGCGAGGCGCTTGCCTCCGACGGCATGTTCGTCATCATCGCCGTCATCGACAGCCAGACCGGAAAACTCCGGGGTTCGCCCGACATCATTTCGCGCGGCTTCGTGTATCTCCGGGAAAACCAGGAACTCCTGAAAGACGTGCGAAAGAAAATAAAAGACATCATCGAATCGAGTACCACGCCAAATGAAACCTTGAACCCGCAGTACGTGCGCGACAATCTGCGCGACCGCGTGGGCCAATACCTCTTCACGAAAACCCAGCGCCGACCCATGGTCCTGCCCGTCGTGGTCGAAGTCTAGCAAAATGGGAAAACCCGGCAGAGCGCTTCGCTCCGCCGGGTTTTTCGTTGACTCACTTCACCGAGGAGAGCCGCCCGAGATCGCGCACAAGACGAAACCCGCGGAACCCTGCCAGAGTTAGAGCAACGAACGCGTTGGCAAGATGCCGGGCATCGGTGCCCTGGCCGCGGAACAATCGCCGCGCCTCGGCCAGCGGCACGCGGTTCCGGGCTGCATACTCCGCGACGCCGCGGATCCATCCGCGGCGAGCTCGGCGCAGGAGCCGCTTGCGCACCCCGGTATTGGCGAGGCCAGAGATCGCCGCCCAGAGTCCCGGCAAGAACCACAGCGCGACCGCGATCGCGACCATGAGTTTTGTCATTGCAACTGCCTCCGGCATTGGTTTTCAGCCCGTTTTACGATAGAATGCGGACGATGAAGGGTCAATCACGCATATTCAGCGGCATCCGCCCCTCGGGCGATTTACATATCGGCAACTATCTCGGCGCGATCAAGCAATGGATCAAACTGCAGGACTCGCATGAGATTATCGCCGGTATCGTGGATCTGCATGCCATCACCACGCCGCACGAGCCCGAAAAACTCCGCCGCGCCACGCTCGAGACCGCGATGGTCTATTTGGCCGCGGGTCTGGATCCGAACAAAGTGACGCTCATGGTGCAATCGCACGTGCCCGCACACACCGAGCTTGCGTGGATTTTAGGCACCATGACGCCGCTGGGCGAGCTTGAGCGCATGACGCAATTTAAGGAGAAGGGACGCGAAGCGGCCGCGCGCCAAGGCATCATGGCCGGCCTCCTCAACTATCCGGTGCTTATGGCAGCCGATATTCTTCTGTATCAGACCGCGGTCGTGCCGGTCGGCGAGGACCAAGAACAGCACGTCGAACTCGCCCGCTCCATTGCCGAGCGCTTCAACAACAAATACGGTGAAACGTTTACGGTACCGGCCGTGCAACTGCAAAAAGAATCGGCGCGCATCATGTCGCTGACTGATCCGGAAAAGAAAATGTCCAAAAGCGACGAGTCGGCCAAAAGCGCCATCATGCTGGCTGATGAGCCCGGCGCGATCCGAGAAAAAATAAAATCCGCGGTCACGGATTCGGGCAAAGAAATCCGCTACGACCCGGACGCCAAGCCGGCGGTATCGAATCTCCTCGTTATCTTTTCCGAACTTTCCGGCCGGCCGATCAAGGAGCTCGAAGAATCCTATAACGGCAAAGCCTACGCTGAATTCAAATCAGACCTCGCCGAAGCGGTGATCGAAGGCCTCAAGCCGTTGCAGGCCAAGCTCACGGAACTCCGCGAGAACGAACAAGCGGTGCTGACGATTCTCCGCGACGGCAGCGAAAAGGCCGCCGCGATCGCGAACAAAACCTTGGCAAGCGTGCGCGAAAAAATCGGATTTCTCTAAGCGGTCTATAGGCAAAACTAGCCAAGACGATCGTCTTGGCTAGTTTTCGGTTCCGTATCTTTTCGCCGGCACTACTTCTTTTCGTCCCGGTCCGCGAAGCCAAACCACCAGAGTATACTTCCGAAAAACGCGACCGCGATATCGCGGATAACGTCGCGCTGCCAAATTTCGGTCATGTGCAGCGCGTAATAACGGACGTCATCGTCGAAATAGTATTCATACACCTCCCAGGAGACCGTCACGGCAAGCGTCACGATCATGAGGCGCCAGAGCCGCGGCTGAAGCGCGAACCACTCGTATGCGAGCGCGATCAGCACGCCGCCGAAAAAATGGGGAATTTTATCGATGTCATGGGCGCCGATGTAGCGCAATTGCTGGCGCGTGGCGAAAAAATCCACGAAAACCAAAAAGCCCGCGAGCCCGAGCCCGATGACCGAACCCAACGCCTGTTTCCACGGCGCAAAACCGCGATTCCACCGCATGCGGATAGCCATCACCGCCATAGCGTACTTATTTTCCCAGAGAAATAGAGAATCGCCAAGGTTTCGCGCGCCACGCGCCGGCATAATCCACGCCAATGCGCGGACTGCGCCTGATGGCGCGCGGCGGAATCTTTGCGCCCCGATCTTCGATCCAAAGCCCCGTTTTGTACATTGCCGGCATGCGATTCAGGCGGCCGTCTATGCCCAACGCTTTCGTCACGCGCGCAGGACCGATGACGCCTTCAATGCCGCGCATCAAAATGGCAGCCGGGTACGCTTCGCGCTCGGTCACAACGTTGAGCATCCAATGCATGCCGTACGTGAAATACACATACCAGTAACCGGGCGGCCCGAACATGATGCTGTTGCGGATAGTTTTGCCGCGACTGGCGTGCGATGCAAGATCATGCGGACCGACATAGGCCTCGACCTCGGTGATCATGGCTGCGATCTCGCGCCTGCCGCGTTTGCGCACCAAATATTTCCCAAGCAAATCTTTCGCCACGACGAGCGTCGGGCGATCGAAGAATTTCGGACCGAGGAGGCGCCTCATTGGCCGTTTTGCGCCAAAAGTTTTTCGATCACCGGTTCAACCTGCGCCTCGAGTTCAGCCACCGTGCCGTTGTTCTGAAATAGGTAGTCCGCCATCTTGATACAGGCGGCGATATTTTGCTGATATGGCTCGGGATTTTGCATTTCGCGCTCCTCGTCAGCCATAAATTTCTCGAACGATACGCGGTCGGTTTCGCTCTGGCGCGCCACGATGCGCTCGTAGCGGATCTTCGGATCGGCGTCCACGGCAAAAAGTATGAAATCTCCTTTGGCGCGCAGGGATTCCACTTCCGCGGTGGCGCGCAGGGATTCGATAATAGTATTCTTGCCGCTTGCTTTTGCCTGTTCGTAGAGCGCCTCGGCAATGTAGTTTGGCCCGTTTTTCATGCGCAGATCATTCGCCGTCGCGGTCATGATATCGCGATCCACATCCAACCCGCGGCGCTTGATCTCATCCACGATCAGATCGCGCGCGGAAAAATGCGCGAAGCCGTGCTCGCGGATAAGATAATCGACGATCGTTCCTTTTCCCGCGCCGAGCGTCCCGGTAATGCCGATGATACGCATGCTCAAGATAGATAATTCAATCCGCATGCTAGCACGATTCGATCCCTTTGCCGATACGCATACCGCTCGGGCATGCGCTGTGCAAAATCCGGGTGCCATTCCCCGAAACTCGCGTATACTGGGAAGGACATGCATACGCCCCCGGTATCCCGGCAGAGTACCGCAACGCTCGTGTGGTTGGGCATCGCGATCGTGCTATTTCTCGCTACCCCGCTCGCGGCAGCCGAAGCCCAAAACGGCACGATCGTGGGTACGCTCGAGGAGCGGCTTCTTTCGTTAGCGTCGAGTTCCCGCCGGCACATTGACGCCCTTGCGGCGAACATTTCAACGAGTCTCAGCGGCATTCTCGGACAGCTTTCCGCCATCGCGCGCGACGGGAATCCTACGCAAATCACGGCGCTATCGAATGAGGTAAGCGCGCTCTACGCGCGCGCGTTCAGCGATGCGACTGCTATTACAAAGGCGCAGCGGGAAATCGAACAAGCTGAATTGACGCGAAATCAAATCCAGGAACTCTCCGGCGCGAGCTTTGCGGTGATTCCCGCGGCCGAACTCGACGCCATTGATACCGCGCTCGCGAAAGCGCGCACTGCATTCGACGCCACCAAATACAACGACGCGATCGATGCCGCCCAAAAGGCGCAGAAACTCGGCGATGCGCTGATTGCCGATTATTTCCCCGCCTCCGCCGGCGGCACGGGAACCGTGCTCATCAAGCGCGTCGGCGCCGATGACACGGTCAAGACCGCTCCGGCCGGCACCGCGGGCTGGATCGGTTCGCTCGCCGCAAATGCCGACAACTCTGCCAAATTGAAAGATACGGCAACGGGTGCGCACATCGCATTCGCAACCGATGCCAAAGAGTACGTCGAGCGCGCCGGTATCTGCACGTTCCGTTCCAATTCCAAGGAATGCAGGATCTCGGTCTTTCCGATCACGCCAAGCTGCGACGGCGCCGCCTGCAGCGTTCCCATCCAAGTGAAAAAGGATGAAACCACCAAAGTAGTGTTCAAATATTTTGCCGCGAATAGTATCCCTCCGCCACCACCGCCTGCGCCGGCCCCGACACCAGCGCCTTTGCCGCCGCCACCCGCACCGGCGCCATCCCCTACGCCACCGCCTCCGCCATCGCCAACTCCCATTCCCGCGCCGCCGCCTCCGCCCCCTCCATCCGACGCATCGCTCGAGGGCTTCGGAGCAAAAACGCCGGGCGGATCGCTCGGTACCACAATCCGCGTCACGAATCTCAATGACGCGGGCCCGGGCAGCTTGCGCCAGGCCCTTCTGCAAGGCAATCGCACGATCGTATTCGACGTCGGCGGCACCATAACGCTCCAGAGCGATATCGTGATCAAAGAGCCGTTTATGACCATCGACGGACGCAGCGCGCCGATGCCGGGCATCACGCTCAGCGGGGCCGGGCTCATCATCCATGGCACGCCGCGCTATTACGCCGGCTCCAACGCGCATGACGTCATCATCCGCAACATTCGCATCCGCGATGCGGTAGCTGACGGCATCCAGATCGCGTGGGGCGCGTATAACGTCGTGGTTGATCACGTATCGGTGAGCAATGCGGGCGACGGCGATATCGATATCACGCACGGCGCGCACGACGTTACGGTGCAGTGGAGCGTACTACGCGACACGTCGAAAATCATGCTCGTCAAAACACAGACGGCCGAAGCTCCGGGCGAGACAAGCCGCGTCACGCTCCATCACAATGCCTTTCTCACCAGCGAAGACCGCAATCCGCGGGTCAGCAATCTCGCAAACGGATCAACCAGAGCAGCGACCATCACGGCCGACGTGCGCAATAACCTCATCTGGCAATGGGGCGGCGGCCTGGGCACGGACGTGGAATGCGGCGCCAAAGCGAATATCGTTAATAATTTTTACTCCTCGCCCTCCAGTTCGCTCGGCAATAAGCAGCAGGCGCTCGTCATCCGCGCGGACAGCGACCCGGTAACGCGATGCGCGTTCGGAGGGCCGTCGTACGTGAATGGGAACTTCAGCGGAGACAAGTTGAGTATTGATATCAACACCGGGCCCTGGGTATTGAACCGTGTTGCGACACCATACCCGGCAGACCCCGTCGCCACCACCGATGCCTGCACCGCCGCTCGCGCGATTGTAAACGCCGGGGGTGCGCAGCCACGGGATGCCGATGATCGAAGCCATTTCAATCAGATCTCGCTCGCGGCGTGCCCGTAAATAGCTTCTTGGATGAATAGAACCCCGCCGGCTAAAAGGCCGGCGGGGTTGTTATATATGCAACACGTAAAAACTCGGAGCGTTTTTTTGAATTGAAGACACCCGGCCGCTTAGCCGGGTGCCATTACATCTTGCTCTTCCCTACTTGGGCAGCATCCCCTTCCATTGAAGGATGAGAGGGATGGCGAGGATGGAAATTGCGCCCAAGTAGGCAAGCGTACCTACAATCCGCTCAGGCCAGGTCGATGCCGGTATGGAGTCGTCCTGATCATCCATTACGCTTTCTCCCTTCATCCGCCGAACGGCGGCCAGTAGCGAACGCTCTGCCACGCCCAAAGAACGGCAACGGTAATACCAAAGAGCTCAAATATACGACGGCTTGCGAATACTCCGCATATAGAAAAAAGGAAGGGTACCATGGATTTTGCCAGAATGCGCCGCCCACAAGGGGCGGCGCAAGTTCTATCATACGCTCCCAAAGGGATTCGAACCCTTGATCTTCTGGCTGAGAACCAGATGTCCTAGGCCTCTAGACGATGGGAGCACACCCGCATTGATATACCACGCAATCGCCATCAAAGGTAGTGCCTGAGTCGCGGGACTCAGGCACGGGACGCCACCTGGAGGGCTCGAGCCATGCGGCTCAGCGTCGGCGAATAATGCCCGCCGTTGGCATGGCACATCTCCGGCAACGGCTCCTGATGGATACGGAGGATCTTGGGCGCCCGGCAGAAACACCAGCCGGACTTGTCGGCGTTGTTCTTGCGGCACGTGCAGTGGCCAGCGTCACTCCAGTCGGTTTCGTGGCCGCATGCGACGCAAATGCCCATCCAGCACCTCCTTGTGCTTCTGCCTAAAGCGTACTCCCTAGCGGCGTTTCTTCCAATCCCCATCCTGTCGCACCAGGAGCCGCCGCGCTTTTTCCGGCTCGGCCATCACTTCCTCGGTCACCCGCTCCATGCGCATGCCCTGCGAGCCCTTTACAAGCACCGCGTCGCCGGGCCGCAGCACGCGCTCCAGTTCTTTGCCCGCGGACTGCGAATTCGAAAACCACTGCATTTGGGCGCGCACCATGCGCCGCCGATTCTCCGGCCCCGGCTGCATGGCCTCATCCATGGCGAACTTCATGCGCTCCCCTACGGCAATGAAATAATCGCACACCTCGGCCACCTCTTCGCCGATGGTCCGATGCGCCATTTCCGTGAAGCGCCCAAGCTCCAACATGTCGCCGAGCACCGCAATGCGCCGCTTCGCGGGAAATTCCGCGAGCACGTCCAGCGCCGCCAGGGTCGAGATCGGCGAGGCGTTGTACGTGTCGTCCAAAATCCAGGCGCTGCGGTGCGCGGGAATAAGCTTGAGCCGGCCGGGCGGCGCCTCGTATGCCAAAAGGCCATCGGCAATTTCCTCGAATGAAAGATCGAGCGCGCGCCCCACGGCCGCGGCCGCCGCGGCCGCATAGGCCTGGTGCTTACCGAAGGTATTGGCAAGCCGTACGGCCACCGTGTCCGACCCCGCGCGGAGCTTGAACCATATGCCATCCAGCCGCATCGCCTCGCCCACGCCCGATGCGCGCAATTCGTAGTGCGTGATGCGGATATCCGCGCCGGGCGCGAAGCCGTAGGTCACTACTTCGGCATGCGTTTTATCCTCGCCGCTGGCGACCGTCTCGTCGTCGCGGTTCAGGATCGCCGTGCCGTTTTCAGGCAGAACTTGAATGAGTTTGAGTTTCTCGCGGCGGAGCTCCTCGGCATTGGCGAAATATTCCACATGCACGGGGATATCGCCGATCGTCGTGACAATGCCGATATTCGGACGCGCAAGGCCGATCAAAAAATCCATGTCGCCCCGTTTCTGAATGCCGTATTCGAGCACCAAGACATCGGGATACTCCTTGGCGAACCAGAGGCGCCACGCCGCGCCCGCGATCGCGCCCGCCCAGGCAAACGCGTTTTTGCCCTGGTGCTGCATGCCAAGGATGGTCAGCGGCACGCCGATTTCGGTATTGAAACTTTTTTCGCTCTTGCGCACCCGAAAATGCGGCTTCAACACGGCCCAGATCGCTTCCTTCGTGGAAGTTTTGCCGGCCGAGCCGGTCACGGCAATGACATACGGCCGGCGGCGGCGGACCGTCGCGCGGGCTAATGATGCCAATATGAGTTCCAGCAAGCGGCGCATGATCAGTGCTTGAGCATCCGGTTGAGCGCCGTGCGCAGTTCCGGCCGCTTTTTGGCGAACGCGATATTGGCCGCAAGATAGCCGATCTTGCTGCCGCAGTCATACCAGGCGCCCGCAAGCTCGACGCCGCAAACGGGCTGATCCCGAACGTACCGCGCGAGGCCATCGGTGATGCCGAGCTCCCGGTCTTTCCCGAGCGTGCGCTCGGCCATATACAGCGCGACCAGCACGCCGGGCGTCAGCACGTAGCGGCCGACCACGGCCAACGGCTCGCGAATCGCGGCGGTATTCTTCGGCTTCTCGATAATCCGTTCTACGTTCCATGCCCTACCCTCCTTGCGCGAACCCGCGATCGTCCCATACCGCGATAAATCCGCCCGCGGCACGCGCGCGAGGGCCATGGTCGGCGCGCCGCGCTTTTGGAAGACCGCGATAACCTGGGCGAGCGCCGGCCGCGGCGCATCGATCAAATCGTCGCCGAACAACACGGCAAACGGCTCGTCCGGGCCGATCAGGTGCGCGGCGCGCAAGATCGCGTCGCCGTTGCCTCGCGGCATGGGTTGGCGCACATAGACGAACCGCGCAAGTTTCGGCAGGTGCTCGACCAGCTTCAACAGATCGCGTTTGTCGCGCTCGACCAGCGTCCGTTCCAATTCATACGACGCATCGAAATGATCTTCGATCGCCCGTTTCCCGCGCCCGGTCACAAAAATGATATCCGTGATGCCCGAGGCGACGGCCTCCTCAACCAAATATTGAATCACCGGCTTGTCCACGACCGGCAGCATCTCCTTGGGCATGGCTTTGGTCACCGGTAAAAAACGGGTGCCATACCCGGCAACGGGAATAATCGCCTTGCGAACAGGTCTCATGGACATAGCGGCTCCCTGGGCCGATCAGCGCGCGCCGGGCGCGTCCGGCGGCACGTCATAATACGCGAGGATGAATTCGGCCAAGTTATGGAACGCGGGCGTCAGCGTGTTGGAGGCGAAGATATTGCCTTGGGGGCGCACGAGTTGGAAGAACGCCAAAAACCTCGGGTCGCTTGCCGGCGCGAAGCCGACGAACGAATGGATATATTCCTCGGAATACCCGCGGCCCGAAGGCAGGGGGATCTGCGCCGTGCCGGTTTTGCCGGCCACGCGGTAGCCATCGACTTCGGCCTTGCTCTCGAAGCTATGTTCGACGGTCGCCACGAGGATATCGGTAATCGCATCGGCCGCCGTGGGCTCGATCGCCCGTCCCAGTGCTACGGGCTCGCGCACCTCCTCGTTTCCGGCCGAATCAATGATGCGCTCCACGATATACGGCTTCATTCGTACCCCATCATTGGCGATGGCGCCAATCGCGGACGCGATCTGCAGCGGCGTGACCGCGATGCCTTGCCCGAATGCCGCGGTCGCGTAATCGATGTCCCGGCCCGCGTCGAGATTCGCGATATTGCCGGCGACCTCGTTCGGAAAATCCACGCCGGTCGCGGTCCCGAAGCCGAAGCGCCGCAAATAATCCTTGAAGCGCTCTTGGCCGAGTTTCTGCTGGGCAAACACCGCGCCGACGTTCAACGACTTCTCGATCACTTGGCTCATGGTCTGCACGCCGTAGGCCCGACCGTCGAAATTGCGGATCGTATGCGTGCCGAATTTTACCGCGCCGGTATCTTCATAGGTGGTCTTCGGCGTCACCGCGCCCGCGTCGAGTGCCGCGGCCATGGTAATCGGTTTCAATACCGAACCGAGCTCGTACTGCGCGTCCACGATCGGCAGGCGGAATCGCTGGTAATCGGTCACGCGCGAATATTCATTAGGATTGAACGAAGGCGCGGCTGCGGCGGCCAGGATCCGGCCGGTCTTGGGTTCGATCACCAGCGCCAGGCCCTGCTCGGCCTGCCATCGCTCCATGAGCGCGGCAAGTTCCGCCTCGGCCTTATACTGGATGTTTGAATCGATCGTGAGCACGAGCGAGTCGCCGTCTACCGGCGGATTCAGAATCCGCCGGCCAAGCGCGACCCAATACCCCTTCGCGTCTTTCTCGCCCTCGAATAATCCGCGCGCACCCTTGAGCACGCCGTCGTATTCGCGTTCCAGTCCGTATTCGCCCTGCTCCTCGTTTTCGCGGTAACTTATAAAGCCCAAGAGATTCGCCCCGAGCGCCTCTTGCGGATAGCTCCGCCGCGCCTCCTCCACGAGCGAGACGCCGGGCATCCCGAGCGCGCGAATGCGCTCGGCCGCGGCCTCATCAATGCGCCGCGCGATAATCTCATAGGGATCGTCCTCCTTCGCGAGCTTGGCCGTAATTTCGGCCCGTTTGATGCCGAGAATTTCGGCCAGCTTCTCGCTTGCGTACGGTGCGTCCGCGATATTTTTGGGCACCGCAACCACGGTGTAGGCGCGCTGCTGAACCGCGAGCGGATGCTGCTGGCCGGACTTATCCTGGGCGTAAATCGCGCCGCGGCGCGACGGCAGGATTTCGATCAGCTGGTGCTGCCGATCGGCGGCGAGCGCGAACTGGCGATGATCGATGATGGATAAGGAAAAAACCCGCGCCACGAGCGCGGCCAACAGCACGAGAAAGAATACGGCTAGGATCGCCAGCCGCCAGTGGAATGTCTGATGGGATCGAAGGGCAGCCACGCTCGGAACATTTCGGGAAAAATTACTAGCGCGTCAGGGCGACGGAGTGCTCGCCGCTCAAATAGCGGATGTGATCCACGCCGACCATGCCGTGCGCGCGGGCGGCGGCCTCGAGCCGCGCGGGTGCGCGCTGGCGGGCGATCTCGGCCTCCAGCATGTCGCGGTCTTGCTCGAGCGCTTCGAGCGTTCGGCGCGCCTCCAATACCGCTTCGCCGGAAAACATCATTGCCTGGACCACGGCTACATAGATTACCACGGACGCGGCGATAACCCCCAATGCGCCCGCGCTTGTCCAAAAACGCGCTTCGGGGCGGAACAAAAAGCGCGGCATCCCGAGCGCGGGCACGGTGAGTGCGCGCACGGCAGCCGGTGCGGCGGAACGGCGAAGGATATAGGTAGAAAAGAAATGGCTCATGAAATTTTTTCGATAGCGCGGAGCATTGCGGATCGGGCGCGCGGATTCGCTCGGACTTCATCCGCGCCCGGCCGGATGGGTTTTTTGGTGAGCAATCGGGCTTCGCCGCGCGCGGCCCAGTCGCGGAACCGCCGCTTCACGATGCCGTCCTCGCCCGAGTGGAAGGCGATCACGGCGATGCGGCCGCGCGGCGCGAGCGCCGCGAATGCGGCGGCCAGTCCTGCTTCGATATTCTCAAACTCCCGATTCACCGCGATCCGCAGCGCCTGGAATGCGCGCGTCGCCGGATGAATCTTCCCGCGGCGGAATCGAGCGGGTATGCCCGCGGCGATCGCATCCAGAAAATCGCCTACCGTGCGAATCGGCCGCCGGCCCCGCGTTGCGACCACCGCGGCGGCGATGCGATCGGCGAACCGCTCTTGGCCGTAGTCGCGGAATATCGCCGCGAGCTCGTCGTGCGTCCGCGCGTTGAGTATGTCGGCGCCGGTTTCTCGGAGATCGCGGGAAAATCGCATGTCGAGTTCTTCAGCGTGATTTTGGAAACTGAATCCGCGCTTGGACCGCTCGAGGTGGAACGAACTCAGGCCGAGATCGAACAGGACTCCGTCCACCGGACCGAACCCGAGCGATCGGACGAGGTTTTCGATCTGGACGTAGCTCGTCCGTTGCAAGACGCAAGCGTTGTTGCCGCGAGGCCATGTGCGCGCGATGCGTTCCTCGAGATTTGTGAAGAGCGTCTCGTCCCATTCGATTGCGAGCACCCGGCCGGTCGGACCGATGGCGTTCGCGATGTCGATCGTATGTCCGCCGCCGTCGGCCGTCGCATCGATGTAGCGGCCGCCGGGCCGGATTCCTAAATATTCGAGCGCTTCGTGGCGGAATACCGGCTCGTGCACTTGCCCTGAGCGGGGCGAAGGGCCGTGCGCGCCGTCCGAAGCGCTAGGCGCCGAGTTCTCCGAGGCGTTCGGCGATCTCATCGGTCTTTTGTTCGACGCGGCCTCGGTATTCGCGCCACTTGGCCTCGTCCCAGATCTCCGCGCGGCTATGGAGGCCGATAACGACCGCGCGATCGGTAATGCCGGCAAACGTCCGCAGGCCTTCGGGAATGAGGATCCGTCCCTGGCTGTCGATGTCGGCGTGCGATGCTCCCGAGAGTAACATTCGGGCGAATGCCCGCGAATCGGCCTGGTTCATGGGGAGGTGCGATAGCTTATCGGCGAGCTTCGCCCATTCGTCGAGGGGGTACATATATAAACACTGATCGAGCCCCCGCGTGACCACGACGCCGCCGGCAAGCGTCTTGCGGAATTTTGCCGGCACCGCGAGCCGTCCCTTGTCGTCTATCGAATGTTCGTATTCGCCGAGCAGCATGGTCGCCGCAATATCCGTTTAATCGAATGATTCGATACGACGCGCGAACGACCGAGAATCCGGGAAAACCGCTCACCACGCCCTGCGCGATTGCAGGGCATGGCGACCAGTTATGCACATAAGGGGTTACTTATCCCCAAAGTTATCCACAATTCCCCACTACTGCTCCATTCTATACCACCGACGTTTCACCAATCAAATATTTACAGCAAATATGCGGCCAACTTCGATTGCCCGCTGTTTCTCTTGATTTTTTGCCGTTTTGATTTCCGGTATTCACACCTTATACACTGATATGCCATTTCACCGGGGAATCGCTGCGGCGGAAAAACGCAAAACAGCCCGCCGAAGGCGAGCTGCTTTGCGATGGTTGCGCGGCTATGCGGTCGGCTGCGGCCGCGGCTCTTCCCGACGATGTCCCGCTGGGCGGCGCGGAATAACGAGCACTGCTAGCAAATATGCCAGGATACCCGGGAAAAATCCGGTGAAAATAACGATCAGGAGCCAAACCAGGCGCAAGAGCGTAGGATCCACGTCGAAATATTCTCCGATGCCGCCGACCACGCCGGCAATAATTTGATTTTCCTCGCTGCGGTACAGACGCTTCATAGTTGTTATCGTTGCCATATAACGGTGACGCATACTAATACTCTCCCTTTCTCGGCCGTTCCACAACGCTTCGCGATCTCCCGCTATACATAAAGTTAGGAGCGGTGCTCCTCTGCACCGCTCCCGGGCCCCGTCTCCTCCTATCGATTGAGGGCCTTCAAGGAATTCCGGACGCGCCGGACGATGCAGGCGGCTACGGCCGCGCCATGAACTTCCTCGTCCCCATTGGTGAAATACTCGTGGAAGCGAACTCCTCGTGCTTCCACATTCCAGCTTCGGCACGCCGTGAGCCGGCGTTCGATGTCCTCCGCGTTGTCTCCCCGTTCATGCATGCGCCGCCGGATGATCTCATCGGGTAGCGCAGCAAGGCCGATACTCAGCAGCGAATCCGCCATGCCGATGCCGGCAAGGTACTTCTGAAGATCTGCTGCGGCCGCGGGCGGGGCCTCCAAAATCCGCACGGCCCTGCCTTGGAAGCAGGCATGAACGTTCGCCTTGCGCCCGCCGTATCGGTGACCCTGCACGGGATTTATCCAGACAAGCTCGCCGGCGTCCCGCAACCGATCGAAGGCCTTGTTCTGGATGTACTCGTACTGACCGGGAAGATCGGCCGGTTTGCGGTGCCGCGTCGTCGTAATCGGAAATGGCTTGAATTCCACCTCCTTGCTCGCGACGAGCTGTCGCAGAATCGCGCTCTTCCCCGCCCCGCTCGGTCCGCTGATCGTAAGGATGCGTGTAACCACGAACTGCCTCCTCTCTTGCACGGTATGCTGCCTTGCCACCAGCAATGCATACATGATGCGGGAAAGCAATGCGTTCCGCTGCCGAAACGGCAGCAAAGAGTTCGGAGCGGCGCGCGCGGGCGCCGCTCCGATATCGTTTACGCTCGCACGCCCCACAGATACCGATAGGACTCGAGGACGCGCCGGATGATTGCGGCGCTTACCGCAGCGCCGGGAACTTCCTCATCATCGTTGACGAGGCATTCATCGAAGCATTCCAGGCGCCGGGCATCCGCATCCCAGGCGCGGCACGCGTCGAACCGATCCCGGATTTCCGCCGCGGAATCGCCGCGCTTCTCCATGCGCCGCAGCAGCACGTCGTCCGGCGCAGTCAGGTACACGCTCCAGACCGAATCATGGATGCCGCTCTCACGCACGTACCCCTTCAGGCGCGGCACGATGTCCGGCGTGAGCGCCATAACGGATACCGCGCTTCCCCGAAGACAGGCGTTGATGTTTCGCCTGCGCCCGCCGTACCGATAGCCGCCGAACGACTTGACCCAGACGAATTCGCCCTGCTCATCGAACTCATCGAACGCCGGATTGGTGCAGTACTCGTAGTCGTCCCCTGCATCGGTCGGCCTCTGCAGCCGAGTGGTCGTGCTGAGAAACGGCCGGAACTTCGGTTCCGGATGCTCGAGCAGCCGCCGCATGATCGTGGTTTTACCCACGCCGCTTCGACCGCTCAGTACAACGATCCGTATGACCATCGCCCCCTCCTCGCGAATGAGTGAACTGCCCATGCCTGGCACCAGGCATACCCGAAACGAACGACTCCGTCAACCCATGGCGTTCCCGCGCGAAAACATGCCGACATCCCGTTTCGGAATGCCGGCATGCGCTCTACTTCGACATATAAAAATGACGTTGCCGCTGCTTCCGTCTTTCCGGGCCAACGTCAACCGCGCGATCAAATGCAAAGATCCACGGAGAAATCCTGGTGGCCGCGGCCGGGCCAGCATTTCTGCATCTCCTCGATGTCGCCGACGCGCCAGGCGCCGTTTTCATACGTTACTTGGGCGCGCATGCGCGAGGCCTGGACTGAATCATCAAAAAATCCATCATAGACGACCGTAACTATCCAGCGGCCGTTTTCTTTTTCAACATCCAGCGTGCACGAGCGGTAGCTTTCCGCGATGCCTTCCGGACGGCAGTCCGCGAACAGATATCCTTCCAAAAGCACTGCCGCCGTCTCTTCGGTCAGCTCCGGCGCGGTGCCGGCCGCGTCGCCCGTGTATGCCGGACCTTCGGAGCGCAAATACAGCCACGCGCCGCCGACAACAACGATAAGAATTGCAATCGCGATGATGACCGTCTTCATGCCAGGCATTATTGCAAATACACCGACCGTCCGCAATACGGATGCTCTTCCTCAATCACTGAATTAAAAGTGTAGAGCGGCGCCCGCAGGCGCCGCTTTGCGATACTTGCTGCACGCGCGACTACGCTCCGGTCAGACGCCCCAGGGTCGGACGAGGATGAGCCGGGGCTCGCCGTCGCCGAAGTAGTTGTCCTGCCACGACTCGACGACGAACCCGAAGTTGAGGGCGAGCCGGAGCGAGCGCCGGTTGTGCGGGTGAACCGCCATGTCGATGCGCTCGACGCTCTTGAGCTCCTTGAGCACGAAGTGCAGCGCCACGTGGCCGACGCCCCGTTCCTGGAACTCCGGCCGCACCACGATGCCGCTGATGTGCGCGTGCTTCGGGCTCTTGATCTCGTACTGGATCGTACCGGCGATCTTGCCGTCCACCGTGATGAAGTACACGATGCTCGCCGCGAGCTCCTGCCGTGCTTCATCCTGGTCAGTGATGCCCGAGTAGGTCGGGGGGCCCATGACGGAGCGCTCAACGGCCAGGTAATCGGCGAAGTCGGCGACCCGAGCCCGATAGAACTGGATGTCGCTCACCGGTCGTTCCTCCTTTCGGTAGATGAACGTCAGCGGATGAACTTCCTGCCTGCAGCAGTACCGCAAACGGACCGAAAACGCAATCGAACAGGGGCTGCGGCGTTCTCTATGTTAACCATCGATCCGGCTTATTCTGGCGTTCTTAAGAATTTGAGAATGAATTGCCGTGTGCGGGAGGGCGCTATTTCCGCTGTCCCCTCTGTTGGTTTTCCTTAAGACGGGCGCGGATGATCTTTTTGATGAGTGCGGTGGGAACCTTCGCGCCGCGGGGAATCTGCAGCGTGCTCGCGACCACCTTTTGCGCGGCGAGCTCTTTTTTGAATGTCTTTTTGTCTTTGGCGCTAATCCAGAAAAAACTGCAGTGATTTTTGAATGCGGCAAAATACGCCAGCCGGCCGTTCTGGCTGTAGTACGGCATATGGTAGCTGATCGACTCTTTGGCTTTGGGCGCGGCGGCCCTGATCGTCCGGCGCAATTCCCGCAACGTGCCGCGGGCCCACGGCGGGGCTGAAGTAATGTAGGCGGTTACGGTTTTGGGGTTGGGGTTCATGGCGTTCGGCTCATTGTCATGTACCGTTTTTACGTTTTGCGTGAGTGCCGCTTAAGCCAGGCAGCGATGTCCGCTATGGATTCCTTCTTCATAGCTACCCGAACCATGAAGCGCACGATTTCGTTGTTCGGCGCGCTGAATTCGTAACGATTCAAGAATAAAAAGCGCGCCGCCGCTGCAATCGCCGTGCGCTTATTGCCATCCACGAAGACGTGGTAATTCGCAATCGCTTCAAGGTAGACGGCGGCTCTGGCGAATATATCGCGATATAACTTCTTGCCGCCGAATGCCGCCTTGGGCTTATCGGCTAGAGCGGCGAACAGTCCAACGTCGCGCACGCCATGCAAGCCGCCGGTCTCGTCGATGATTTCCGAGTGAATGATGAGGATATCCTCGGCGCTTAGGTGGCGCATAGGATCAGCGCTTCGCGAGCGCTTCGAGCGCCGGGCGATAGCGCTCGATAAACTTGCGGGTCCAGTCGAGCGTTTCGCGATCCACGGTTTTGTGCGGCTTGATCACCACCGACGCCTGTTTTTTGTTTATCTCAACGGAAACCCGATCCCCCACTTTGAGCCCGAGTTCTTCGAGCGTGCGTTTCGGGATGGTCACGGCGGCCGAGCTGCCGACTTTGAGCACTTTTTGGGTCATATCATGAATTATAACAATATTATAATATCGTATTCAACATAGCGCCCATCAAGTGATGACGTCAAATAGCGATATTCCATTTCTCCTGTCTTTGTAAGAAGTTCGTAAAAAGCTATCCAAGCTTATTCTCAAGTTCTTAAGAACATGAGAAGAAGAGTGTTGCGGGAGCTACACGCGGATTTCGAGGGAGAATGGAATCGTCTGGCCGGCTACGATCCCCTCTCTTTTGCGCATTTCGGCCTTGAGCGGCAGAAGGTAAGCGCCGGCTTTGGTATCGGGAAAGATTGAAGTCCGCCATTTGCTTTTGCCGATTGTGACGTTGACCGGCAGCGAGCCCCACCCTCGCTTTATCACGCCGAACACTTTCTTGATCTCATCGGATTGCTTTTTCGGCAAGGTCACGAAATGCCACCCCGCCATGCCGGGATAAAGCCATACTTTCGCCCGCATCTCGTAGCGGGTTTTCGGTGTGCGTTTGGAGGACTGCATCCGCAGTTTGCTGTTCTACTTTTTGTTTACGGTGCTATCGTCCGCGCACCATTCCATCATTCGCGCGAATTAGAAATACCAAGGAAGAGGAGCAATCCCGAGCAATAGTATGGCGCATCGTATCATAACGCCTTTTTTTATTGCTTCGATATACTTGGGGTGATCAATTTTATGCGGCGCATCTTCTACGATAATGAGCTTGGCTCGTTTCGCCAGCGCAGCAGTTTCTTCGCATCTTATTTTCAATTGCGGAAATCTGCGTCCCTCGACCGCCCCATAAAATATCGTCGTCGGCATCGTGAGGGTTTGGGCGATGGTTCGAGCGCTTCGAGTCCGAGTATCTTCGAATCTCCGCTTACCGATCAGTTTTCTAACCCAGGATTTCATAGCGGTTCGATCTTCGCGGAAATCTGGACTCAACGAGCACAAGTAGAGTTGTTTGGGCTTAAATTCGCCTGCGGTCATAAAGGCGATAACCGCCCCATAAGAGAATCCGAGAAAATAGTCATTGCCAGTTCGATGTTCTCGGTAAAACTTTTTAAAATCAATGACATAGTCCGACACCACGCGGTACTTCCATTTGATCGGGACCCCGAAGACTCGAAAACCTTTGTGTTTTAAGAATTTAATTAACCAACCATAATTCCGGCTCGATGTTTTTTCTTGCCAACCAGGAATGACAAAAATTGTTTTCATTGTTACCCGCTATTTCTTATAAATCCGAGATAAAACTGCTATGGAATTATTGTGGGTCGTGGATTGTGTTAATTTCTATTTCTACTATTCCATTATTCGCGCGAATTAGACAAGGAGACGAGAGACGAGGAGGGAGAGAAAAATGGATGGAAGAAGATTCGAGGCGGCGCCAGCAGCGCCGCCTCCTCGGTTTACTGTTGCTCCTGTCGCTCGTGGATACCGTAGCGCCGGAGAAGATGCTCGCGTACCTTCCCGCCCTGTTCGTACGGCACAATGACCGCCGTGATTGGGATGCCGTAGAACTGGTTCAGGAATGTGAAGACGTCGTCCATCTGCTCCTTCCCGACCTTACCGGATCCGCTGCAGTCGGTGCAACCGGCCGCGATGAGGACCTTGTGCGGCGTCCCCACCTCGTAGACCACGTCGTGACGGCTGCGATCGGGTTCCCAGCATTCCGCATGAATGACGCGAAGATACCATCCGCGCAGGAAGCCCGGGAACGCCTTGCCGAGCTCACTGACCGTATGAGCGATGAGTGGATCCTGATAGGGCGACCCGGGATACCCGACGAGCGCGATGCGGCGAGGCCGACCGTTCTCCTGGCTCGGAACCGAAAGACCGTACGGATGCTCGTCCAGATCGCAGATCTGCTCATGCGGCTTCGCGTCATCATATACGATGCGCTGCGCCGACCGTTGCGCGACTTGAAGCAGGTACGACAGGCCAGCCATGGCTGGAGGTAGCGAGTCGCCATTGTGCACGGCGATCCGCTGGGAGGAGTTGGGCTTAGCGTGTCTCATACGCCTCCTTGAAAGAGCATTTTTTTGTCTCGAGAGCTATTTTCTATTATATTATATTTATATAAATAGTCAAGTCTATCCTCGCATTCTCAAGAATGTTGGAATGTTCCTGTCCCCTGCTTCGGATCTGTGGATTCTCGGGGCGGCGGCGATGGAGGCGTCGAGGTTTTTGATGGTGGATTTCTATGAATTGGTCGAGCCTGCGTTATTGCCTAGGACTAGGAATGTGCAGAAAATACTGTGTTTCAGAGCTTGGGTTGAAAATAACCATAAATCCTAGTACCATTGAAACAGAAGAGTCGTTATGCCGTCAGATGTATAGTGGCATGAAATTTGAGTTTACGCAGCATGCCCGGCAGCGCTGTAAGGAACGACGCATTAGATTTCAAGACGTCAAAGCGGTTGTCTCGAATCCCTCTACGACAAAGATAACTGCAGCCGGAACTATTGAAGCCCGGGGTAGAATTCGCAGCAAGACACTGGTAGTAATTTTCGCGGTGAAGCGAGATCTGCGTATAATAATTACGGCATATTATGAAGTTTAGCTACGACAAATACGCTGACGCAGTGTATATACGAGCGAAGTCGGCAAAGATTAAAAGAACTGAAAAATTTCAGGACGATATTCTTATTGACTTTGATGCGGAAAACAAAGTCCGTGGTATAGAGATATTGAATGTATCCGAATGGCTATCTAAAGATAAAACTCCAAGCGTGGAAATCGGAAACCGCAAAATACCCATTCCGGCGTAGTGAACGAGTCAAAGGCCGCTCCTTTAGAGAGCGGCCTTTGTATTTCAATCGTCAATCCGGTTTATTCTGATGTTCCTAAGAAGATCGGAATAAATGGAGATGGGCGGAAGATGGATGATCGGATCTTTTGTGGGTTTGCGGGGCGGCGGCGATGGAGTTTATGCTGCTTCAGCTATGACGGTTAGCTTTGGAACTCCGGCTTCGAAAGATATTCCTCGGGAATGATTTTCGCTTTGATGGTCTTTGCTCCCTGGAGATAGGCCTTTGCTAACCGATGCACGCCGTCGATGACAACAAGTCGACCGTTGAATCGCCGAAGGAGGATCGGATATTGCAAGTCGGTGTCATCGACGCGTTTTTGATGCGCTGATGTCCCCGCCTCTCCGCGGATGACTTGCCATGGCGTGAGATTCCAATCATCGGTGCCGTCCTGTTCCCAGACCGGCATATCGAAATGCCATACAAGTTCGTCGATCGCCACATCGATAATCGGCAGCGGCAACTCGCGGAGTTTTACGGTGTCTACAAATAAATTGAGGCCGGCATCGGTCAGTATTTTGGGCGGTGTTTGTTCCATAAAAACATGAGAAGCTGCGGGGCTGATTGAAAGCGAGGAAATGTGACATTCTCACATTCTCAAGAATGTTGGAATGTACTCGTTTCCTGTGGCCTGTCCCCTGTTCTGGGCTGGTGGGTTTGCGGGGCGGCGGCGATGGAGGCGTCGAGGGGTTTAAGGGGCGGATTTTATGGTTGCTGCCAAAGTGGGACGAGTTCCGAACGATAAAGTGGGATGAAATGTTCGAATTTCCTAGCGTTTCTCTCGACCAGATGCAGAAATTGCTTGCGCTCCAGTGATGCCGGATCAACATTCGAACCGGCTATTAGTTGAAACTGGCAGAGCAACGCTGCTGGTATTTTGTAGTAATGAATGATAATGCCAGCGTGTTAGTATTTGCATTCACAATCTTCGCCATTATAGTCACTCTGTTTTTGCTGCCATCGGTTTTTGGACTCTACGCTACGCGCCAACCGTGGCGATTTGAAGAATGGTGCCTCGGCGTTTACGGTAAAGAACGATGTGAACGAGAGCGCCATCTTCTCCGGTGGGAGTTTTCTGAATTTCAGTAAAAGATTCACTTTCGAGTTCTTAAGTCTTTCAAAAACTTCGAAAATGTCTTCTGTAAATTCGGAAGGCCGCTTAGTGAATCGTTCCCAAATTTTATCAGTAGAATCGCTCCGGGGACTGCGAAGACAATATACGACAAGAAGTAGAATAGCCACCAGCTTTTATCTGTATACTTTGGAATTACAACTAAACTACCGCCGAGTCGCACAGCGGCAATTTCCGGTGAATCAATAACTTGCCCGACATTAGAAATCGCACAGAATATTTCCTGCCATCTTTGCGAAACTTCCGTGATACGAATAGAGGACAAAACTTGTCTGCGCTGCCCGGGATCGATTTCAACTGGCTCACCATTGCCCGGAGGGGTACATTTCAGTGTAAATGCTGTCGATGTAGCAAAAATTGGCTCGTCTTGTGTTCCCGAAAATTGATCTAGCGCGAGATGATTTTCAATTTCGATGTTGTATTCAATTCTCGGAGATGACCTTAACCATCCGATGAATTCGTTTATTTCTTTTTGTTCAACCGCTTCTCGGACCGCTTGAGCAATTTGATCATCAGCTGGATAGAGGATCTCATTCCCCTCTCGAGCAATTGAGGCTTCGAAACCATATGATGATTCGTTGAATGAGAAGCTAATACCCTTGACGGACGGCGAAATGAAAAAATAACCAACCTCCAAGAGCAACGCGACCAGAAGAACACCGAAAATCGGCCAAAAATGCCTAAAGAAAATTTTCAAAAATCTGAAAACTTTCTGGCTAGCCTCGCCAAATTTTGAAAGCATAGCGGTTAATCACTTCGGTCTTGTCGTTTCAAATGGGAAAATTTTGTAATATCGCGCAATTTCTTTCTCCCGCGAAGGACTAAAGGACTTGCGGGCGAGGCTCTCTAGAAGTCCTATCTGGCAGCAATAGTGCGAGGCACATTTAAACCAGAACTGAAAAAGAGGATCTCTTTGCCCACTCGTGGTCCGCGCGCAGTATGCAAAAGATGGTGACGCTTTGATCTAAGACCGGCATAAATCTTTCGAATCTCGGCATGATCATCGTAGGAAACAATCCACCTCACCCCTTTGATGCTTCTTACTACTTTACCGACGGCTACATGGTCATCCTTGTCGTAATGGTTCATGTATAAAGACTCGCCTTTTAGATAGTACGGAGGGTCAAGGTAGAATATTGTTTTTTTGTTCTCTAACCTCCTCGCAATTTTCCGAACTAAATCCATTGCGTCCATATGTTTGACATGGATTTTGCTTTTATGCTTGGCAATTTTCTTTATGCGCTTTATCAGCTCCTTTTTGTTGAAGCGACAATTCAGCTTGTACTCGCCCGTCTGATGAATATTCCCGATAGGGCCTCCGTTGAGAATCCCCGAGACATTTGTTCTATTCAGGAAGAAAGTAGCAAAGCCGAGCTTAAGCAAAGGTTCGTTCTCTTTATTTTGAAGAATCGCGCGCTGCCTCTTCCATGTTGTAATATTTACCCGTGTCGCGCGGATGAGTTTTATCAACTCTTCCGAGCGGTGAACTGCGGAGTACCAAAAAGCATAAATAGCCCTATCCTTATCGTTTATTGTTATCTCTGAAACGTACCCCTCAAACAAAAGGTGGAGAGCCACAGATGCACCTCCGGCATACGGCTCTACATAATGTCCGTTGATATCGTTGCGCTCACAGATTTTTGCAATAAACTTTGCGAGCTCATTTTTTCCTCCCGGATATCGAAGCGGTGAATAAAATTTTTTCATGACAACTTGTTTGTGTCTAAGCTGCTCAGGAGATCGTTCGGCTCTTGCAGCATAAACTCGATCAAGGGTATCAGATTCTCGCCTTGTGTTCTCGCATCACTCGCGGACGCGCCTACCTTATAATTATGCACTACTTGATGTAGCTTTTCGAGGTCGAATCCACGGAAAGCGTTTTTTGTACCAGTGTCGGTGATCAGCTCGGTAAATTTTTCTTTTAACACGGCAAAGTTGGTGTAAGTGTTTCTCCTACCATGCCTGTCGTAGAAGGCGGAATGAAAATTGTTGTACGATGCAAGCTCCTTATTTTTGTATTTCGTCTCCGCAACAACATATTTCAGCACGGCCTCAAATGTAACACGAACAAGAGCAACCTTCGCGTTCGCAAACTGCGAGTTGTCGAGGTTATAACATTCGTTAACGAGGCGCTTTAATTTCGGTGCAACTTGTTTCCGCTCATACGCCGGTCGTGTCTTTACGGATCCTCTTTTACCCGGAGTGATTGGCGTAGTTGTTGGGAGAGATGTGGGCGTTGTACCTTGCTCGACCTCTGCTTTCGGCAGTTCTTTTGGCGTAAAGCCATGGGTAGACAACCTCTTGAGAAAATCCCCGTGTTCGTGATCCACATCACCATGTGAGGTTTTAGGCTTAGCGTTAAGATATGCAACGAGGGCGCTGATATACGAAGTAAACTGCGCTTGATCTAGTATCTCGATAACGTATGCAGGCTTGCCCTTGAACTGATAGCCGCACTGCTTACTGTACGCAAACAGACGTTCAAAAATAATGGTTTTGCCACCGGCGTTCCCTTTTCCACGACGCAACAATTTCTTTAGGTCTTCTTCTCCAATCTTTACAGCCTCGTAGTAGAAGCTAGCGAGCTTAATGAGCCGCGATGGGTTTGAGTCGATCTCGCGTATTACTTCTTCTGAGGAACCGGATTGGTGCATTTCGTACGCTTTGAGGGCTTTTGCAATCGGATCCCATTCCCTAAAGAGGCTATGCATGTGCTGTTCTTGGATGCGTCGATCAAGCTCTTTCTCGTCGCGGTACACCAGCACAGGTAGCTGTTTTATATCTACCTTTGCGAGCTCAAGCCCGTACTTCCTTTGGTTACGTAGGGCTTTGACGGCCGCACATCTGCGATTACCATCGCGCACAAGAAAATTCTTGCCTTTTGGCACAACCCACAAAGCTTGATCTGGGTAGAAATAACCACGATCAGAGATATTCTTTGCCACTTCTTCAGCCGCCTCTGTATAAAGTAGGTATTCAACAAGATCTTCCTCTCTTCCGCTGCCACTATAAAGCTCTGCGAACCTATGATTATTAGGATCGAGTATGAGCTGAGTTATATTCTTATATTCGATTTTCATGCTTCGTTCTAGATTTGCTATTCCGATTTTGAAAGGCTAGTACTAAAAGGTTATGCGCTACTGGAAGCCGTCGTACGCTTGTAAGCGCTATGTGCTCGCACAGATTTTGTTTTTACCGCTTCACGACCCACATAAACCCCGTATAGCCCAAAAAGAAATTCGAGACGTTCCGCTTCCGTTTTGAATGAACGCTTGCCGTAGCAGGCATCAACTGCACGATCGAGCGCGCGATGTGCTTCGAGAAGTTTCAGCGGCATGGTTTCGGGATTGTAGAGATCAGCGAGCGTGGCGTTCGGGAATTGTTTTCTAGCATCAAGCACGGACTGCGCCGCTTGCTCTACTTTTTCTTTTTGCTCTTTCGTAGGATTTTCCGGCCATGGAAAGTTGTTATATACGATATCTTTTGAATAACGGTAGTCGGACTTGAGACGGCCGGCTACGGCTCGGACCCATGTCATATGCATTTCGCTTTGAAGAACGCCGAAGTGATAGAGAGAGGCGTTAGGAACGATCTTCAAAAGATTGCTGGCAAGCGTATCCGGTTCGATAAAGCCAATTGGAATATAATGCCGCCGCTCAGATGAAACTTCTGGTATGACTAAATATGTATCCTTCGGCATATTCTCCACATGGAATCGCGTCGGCGTTTCCGCTAATTTTCGTGTCGGAGCGCTTTTGCTCAAGCGACGGAATTCAGCTACCGCCTGAATGCGTCGAAGTACTTCAGGCATGGCCGCAATTTCTTCGGGCGCGGCGTCGCCGAGCCAGAGACACCAGCGTTCATATCCGTTCAGAAATTCATCAGCGCCGATCCAGCGCTTAAAGAATTTTTCTGCCTTCGGTTCTTTTTCAAGAAATGCTTCTTTTTCTTCTGGTGTGAAAAGATAGAGTCCCCCATCGATCGGTTTATTGCCAATTCCGATTTCCGGAACGTCCGCAATCGGCTTGCCTCGACTTTCAACCAGTACATTTGGTGCATCCACGAGATATGCATTAATCTGCTGCGCCAGAATCTCGTGCGGTTCACTGCGGATATCCGCATATTCATAAATACGGGGGCGTGGGTGCGGGGACGTGCCAAACCCGATAATGACGCAGTAGACCGCAGCTTTGCCCGGCGCTTCATTGCTCCATTTGAACGTCCGATGGGCAAAATGAATCTTGATTCCCCGTTGATTGAGGAGCCGCCACAGCACAGCGACCTGTTCGCCCTGGGTAATCGAGTTTGTTGAGACAAAGGCACAGGCGATAGCCGTTCCTTGAATGTATGCTGATGCCTTGGCGTACCAGCCACAGACGAAATCGAGCGTCCCGGATCCTGGCGCATTTTGAAAAAGATCCGTGATTTCCTTCCGCTGCGTATCGGACATAAGCTTCGAGCCGACGAAGGGCGGATTGCCGAGGACGTAGGTCAATTGTGATTTCGGTACGGCACTTTCCCAGTCGAGTGTGAGTGCATTATCTTCAACGATGTGCGGCTGTTCTGTGAGTGGGAGTTTGGCAAACGGCCTTCCGAAGTGGTCGCCAAGCTCGGTATTCGCAATGTGATCAGCGAGCCAAAGCGAGAGCCGGGCAATGGCCGCTGGAAATGATTCTATCTCAATGCCGAACATGCGTTCGATGGAAAGCTTCGAAATTTTCGTAATATCAAATGTTCCGGGCGCTTCACTTCCCCTGCGGATATCTTCTACTTTTTCCGCGTAGAACCGTTTGATGATCTCGAGTTCAATCCGGCGGAGTTCGCGATACGCTACCACAAGGAAATTCCCGCAGCCGCAAGCCGGGTCAAGAAGCGCTATTGCCGCAATTTTGTTCCATAGGCGATCGAGTTTTGCATGGCTCGTACCGGCATCAGCGAGTTCTTTATGGAGATCATCGAGAAAAAGCCCGCTGATGACTTTTAGAATATTCTTTTCGGACGTATAGTGCGCTCCCAGATCATGGCGCGCTTTTTCATCCATCACTGATTGGAACATGGATCCGAAGATGGCCGGCGATATTCCGGACCAGTCGAAGGACATACAACTCAAAATATTCTCGCGGATACTGACGGTGCCGAATACGGAAGATAGATGCTCAGCGAACAGGCCACCATTCACGTATGGCAAAGCGGCTAAATCTTCATCGAGCGTCGTCTGACGCTTTTCGATGGGCGTATTGAGAACCTCGAATATCGCTCCGAGATGATAGCCGATATCCGAACCATCAATCTCGGTTCTATCCTCCAAGTACATTTTGAACGAGTCGCGATTGAAAATTCCGGTATCATCAGCAAAAAAGCAGAATACCAGACGGGTGAGGAGTGTGCTTATTTCATTGGGTGGATAGTTTGATGCGCGGAGCGCGTCATAGAGCTTCCCGATCGCGCTTACCGCTTTGATCGTAATCGGGCTTTCTTCTTTGTAGGTTCTCGTCTGGAATCCGAGGATAAACGCAAAGCGACGGACGTGCTTGGGAAAATCCGAAAGCAGGCACTGGAATTGCTCGATTCCGTTTTCACCCTCTAGATCATAGAGACGGATAAGGATGAAGTTTGAAACAATGATGTAGCGCGGTTTTTCTTCTTCGGGAAGCGCATCAAAGTACGACCCCGCTTGGTCATAGGCACTGTCAAGATTTTCGCCGACCGATTTATGCTCGACAATGAGGACTCCAGGCCAAAAGAGATCAATAAAACCAGTATTTCCCTTCAGCCGTTTTACGTGCTGTTGATAGCGCGCAACGGTTCTTCGGCGGATACCAAATACCTCGAAAAATTCATTCCAAAAAGAAGCGTACTCCGCTTCTCGCTCTTCATTTTCCCATTCACGGGCGAATTGCACCGCGCGGTTCCGAATTTCGTTCCAGTTCAGCATGCACGTTTCTAATGCAGTTTCTGCCGATAAAATCACATATTTGCTGTATTAAATCAAGAGCTCCCGCAAACCAATATGCAGTTGCATGAATTTGGCGGTTTACTTAAAAATCTTGGAATATTTAAACCAACGAGGACTACCGCAGCTTACGGTAGTCCTCGAAGCCTCAAAAATTATTTTTTTCTCGAGGGTTTTGTATCGCCGTGTCCCGGTTTCGGAACTCTCTCTACGACATGCGTGTCGGGATAGCGACGCGCTTTCTTCACGGTCGTAAATTCGCCGTTGCGAGCATCCCGGCCACGAAGAGTAGTTTTTGAGTCCTTACTCATTACGGTTATGGACGCTAGAACGTCCTGCCGCGAAGCCAGGTCAATCCCTCCTGGTCATCTATTCGTCCCCACCACTCTCTCGTCAAGCCAAAAACGATGAGTTCGTCATTGCGATCGAGATGAGGGGCGAGGCGATCATAGATCTGCTGTGCGCTCAGTGAGGTATCAACGAGCCATACGGACGTGGTGTGATGCCACCACGATCCAGAAAGGCTTCGAATCGCTTCGTGAAGAGAGCTGTAATCGCGTCCCGGTGAGTGAAGAGTATAGGAGATGATGTGAATCACCTGTTCTCAGATACTGTTGATAGCTGGAAACTGCCGCTGATATGATGGATGCACAGTAAGCGCGCCAATCGACCGGGAGTCAAACTGAAGGCCATCATACCATTTCGTTTGATTCCGCTTGGTTGCCTGCGGTACTCAGCTTCAGTGCCCACAAAAACCGCCGCATGGCGGTTTTTGTCGATTCTAAAGAAATATATTTATGCGTACGTCAGGGAGGGGCATATTAATTTAAATCTTTCAGGGAAATACTTTTGACCACGCTACCGTGATAAACTTTTCTCCTGTAATACAAGGCTAATCCGAGGAATAGGACGGTCAGCGTCGTAAAAACGCAGGCGCTCCACCAAAGAGCGAGCGGCTGGGAGGGCTCAATGGCGTAAGCAGTCCAGAAACCGACTGCAATAGGTGCAATAAGCGCTACGAGCCATTGGAACAACTCGTAATGTCTAAGTTCATTCGCTTGCACAAGTTCCATGCCGATTTCATCGGGGAATCGGACGGTTACTCTTGTTTGCCGCCCTATATGGGGAGCTGATTTATTATCAGAAGATTCTTCTTTTATGCGCCCGTTCTTCATCTTCGATCGGGATAATTTGGTAATCATCCATCCGTTCGACCTGAATCACCTGAATAACCTTTCCGAATATTTGGAAGTCCCGCCGTAGAATTATGGCTTTATGCTCGGAGTCCGAGGTAACTGGGGTGAGTACGATGGCATTATTGCCGAATGCGATTTTCTTAATCACGGCATTGTCGTCGATAATGGCAACGACGATATCTCCGGTTTGAACATTCTGCGTCATTTCGGTAAGAACGAAATCGCCGTCGTGGATTCCGGCATCTTCCATCGACGAACCGACCGCTCGGATAACATAAACATTTTCACGGCCGGAGATCAGGCTCGCGGCCACGGGGATATATTCGTCGAACTGCCGGTCGGCAATCACGCTCGGACTGCCACACCCTGCGGAGGCGAATACTGGCACCTGCAAGATTTCCTCGCGAGCTGGATCATCTTCGACAATTTGTATACCGCGGCGGGAAAACCGACCTCGTCGAATTAGCCCTTTACTTTCGAGTGCTTTCAAGTACTGGGTCACTGACCGAATGCTTTTGGCGCCGACTGCCTTTCCGATTTCAGCCAAAGTAGGTGCTTCTCCCCTCTGGGCAAGACATGCCTTAATAAAATCGTAAACGCATCGCTGATTTGCCGTGAGCAGAGCCGGTTTCATCGGGAGTAATTATAGCATCCACCTTTTCGCATTGCAAGATCCACCATATCCTACCCAGCCGCCCAAGGCTACTTACCTCCTCCGCTCCTCCCACTCCGGCACGTCTTCGCCAACAATATAGAAAAAATGGAATGCGCCGGTGGGGCCGATCCAGCGAAAGGTTTTGACCAGGATCGCGCGGCGCTTGGCGTAGGGCAGCTTCCTGATGGAACGGATGAAAGCGGCAAAGGAGCCGTGCTCTTTTTGCAGGCCCTGGATGATGCGCGCGTTTTCTATTGTGCCGCGGATCTTCGCGCCGTTCCTAATAATGCCCGGATCGGCGAGCAAGCGCAGAACGTCACGCGCGCCCATCTTCGCCACTTTCTGAACATTGAAATTATGGAATGCCTTTCGGAAATGCGGCCACTTGTTGCGCACGACTTCCCAGGAAAACCCCGCCTGGAATACGGATTGCGCCAGCGCTTCAAGATAGCCGTTGTCGTCCTTCGGGCGCTTGGGCGTGGGAATGTAGTAGTCGTACATAGCCGTATTGTTCGCCGTTTGAACTCCCTATTCGCAGCATCATCCAAACCAAAACCGCCCGCAAGCTCTAAAAAAACAACCCGCCCCGGCGCATGCGAGCGCGCGGGGCGGTGGCTTTTCGTCCACGAAGGTACTGCTCTGACTGGTGCAGAACCAGCGCGTGGCTAGGCTGCCGGCATCACGGCGTTTTACCGGTGAGTGTACCGACGATGAGGGCGGTGACGAGAAGCAGGGTGGCGACGATCGCGCCCCAGGAGGTGATCTGAACGAACCATCCCTCTCTTGCTCGCTCTCTCTTGAGGATATCCCTATTCATGTATTGTCTCCTCTTCTCAGCGAAAGAGAACTGGTGCGTGATAGATCGCCCGAACCAACCAAACAAGAGCGACGAAAATACCGATGCCCGAGAACAACCTTCGGCTGGCGAGCGCGCGAGAGCGTCTTTCTTCGAACTCCGGATCACTGAAGATCTTGACCCTCGCACTGTCGGAGCCGTCCTGGTCGATCTCTTCCAGAGCCGCAAGTCTGGCGTCGAAGAAGGCGATCCAGTTATTAGCGCGGCCCGTCGCGCTCAGGATGAGCAGGTGCACAAATAGTCCGACCAGACTGATGACGAACTTCACCCACTCCGGTTGTCCTGTACCGAATACGATGGGCAATGCCACGGTGTTAAAGACCAGGAACATCTGAACCCGGCCTCACTGCTGTTGCATGTAGCTGCTGCGGACATTGCAGAGGCCCGTGTATATGTTAGGTTCGCCGTTTTGCACGGTTGTTCCCCTTTCTCCGCTGGCGTCGCTTTATTTCCTTTACCATGTTTGAACTTAAAAATCAAGAAGATATTTCTCGAATTGCAGGATAATTTTTAGTCCCAAACCAAAACCGCCCGCAAGGGGTCGCCCCCTCACCTCCTCCGGTCCTCCCATTCAAATGAGCCGTGCTCCTTTGAAGCCTCGAAACTCCTCTGCCCCTGGCCGTGTCCTATCAAATAACACGCCGGATCACGAACGGTTCGGCTGATGGGGCGCCCAAGGCCCCCGACAATGTCCGCCAGGCGGACGCCAGCGGTCGCTGGTACCCTCAAGGGGTCAGGCGGCTTTTTTTATTGCGCGAGGCGGTTGCCATTTCTCCAAAATAGTGGTTTATTTTCCATAGTCCCGCTCTTCTCAGAACCGTGCGCGGCAGTCCCACCCCCACAAGGAGGAACGCGTGAACACGCTGCTCTTCGCCGACGCCCAGGTGTTTTCCGACCTCGCCCCGGAGCGCGACGACGCGCCGCTCCACTACGAGCAGGACCTCGCCTACGACACGGGCTTCTACCAGATCCGCAAGGCCATCGACTGCGGCCTCTGGGGATCCGCGGAGCTGGACCTCAACCAGATGATCACCGCGGTGAACCAGCACGAGACTCCGGCCAGCCGCTTCGCGAAGCTCGAGTGGACCCCCGCGGTGCGCGGCGCCAAGACCGCCCTGCTCGCCGAGCGCGGCGTCCGGCCGATCCACATCGAGGAGTATGAGACGTGGTGCGCATGGCTCCCGCGCGCGAGCCGGTTCCCCGACGACGGGACGCGCGCGTGGACCTACCGCTTCGACTCCGTCCCCTTCTCGGTGCGCGAGGTGATCGCCGCGGCCATGCGGGCCGAGGCCTTCGAGTCGTTCGAGATCCGGTTCCCGGCCGAGCCCAAGGCGGTGGATCCGGTCCTGTTCGGGAAGATCGGACGCGTCGCCTACCTCATCGCGCGCTGGGGCGCGGAGCAGTTCCTCACGCTCGATCAGGTCCGGATGGGACTCGAAGCGCGGCAGCGGCATGACCGCCTGGACCAGTGGTGCAACCGCACCGTGAACAACGGGTCTGTCTTCCTCGGCGGCACCGTGGGCTCGGGCCTCGCGAGCGCGTTCATCAGCTTCGGTTTCCTCGGAGACCACCCGCTCCTGCTCCCCCTCGGCGTCCTCAGCGGCGTCGCCGCCGCGGCGGTCATGCTCAGCGTCGAGAAGCTCTTCTTCCGGAAGAAGATGGCAGCGATTCGCGCGGAATGCCCCTACGCGTTCGCGTCGTGAAGCAGTAAGCGGCAAACGCCGCACCCGCCGGCTCGGGAACGTTCCCGAGCCGGCGAAATATTTTAAATAAAGGCCTGGCTTTGCTTGAACGCCGAATCGCGCAATAATGCGCAAAGAACCAGCCCTTACCAAGGAGGCCGCTATGGCGTGGCACCACGTGCGCACCGCGGGCATCGCGCTCCTCGCCGTGCTTCTCTGGACGCATGCCAGCTGCTACTTCGCAGAGTTCCTGCATCTCGGCGTCATGGCAACGCTCGTCCCGGCGCTGTGGATCTGCATCCTGATCGCGGATCATCTTTGCTTCTATCGGAAGATCGCTGCGTCGCCACTCTCGGCTGCCCACCAGGATACCTATATGCGCGCGCCGACCATCATGATCGGAGCCATGATCGCGACCCTGGGCCTGTATCGCGTCGGTCTTTTCACGTATGCGGATATGGCGCGCACCGTGATCGCGGGCACGATCGTCATCGCGGCCATACGCATCGGGTTCATCATCCACATGCGACGCGCAAAGCGGGATGCGTCCGCCGCGCTGCGACGGGTACGCTAACCGGAACATCCGGAACGGAGGGGAACCCATGACCGAACAGGAGATCACGTTCTTCACGATCGGGCTTGTCGCGTTGGCCGGCGGACTCCTCATGACGCCGATCTTCATGGGCTTCGCGGTCGCTCGCCCGCTCCTGCTCGTCGCCGCGGGCTTCTGGGCCACCGTATTCGCGGTGTCCGCCGTGAGCGCCGCGATCCACTGGGACGGCCTGCAGCCCAAGGACATGCCCGGAATAATGGGAGGCCTCATTCCGTTTTCCGCCATATGCCTCGGCATCACCGGCTACAAGGCGTTTCGCGCGCGGAACAGAGAACTGGCGTAAACCACACACTCGCGCAAGCCGCCCTGCGGCGGGAAGAATCCGCCACCGCAGTCGGCGGCTTCTTCTTTTGACTCAAATAAAAACCGGCCCGCCGAGTGCGATACTTTGCACCCAACGGGCCGTAGCTATATATCTCCTTTCATCGGCTATGCCGGGTGTGGAAGAACCGTTTCGTTTCGACGATGATCTGACGGCCGAGATCGGTCACGCCGGCGGCGTTCTCATCCAGGTTCAGCGACAGCGCGCCTCCCTTGCCGGAATCGCTTTGCACCATGCCTTGCCCCGTGAGGAATCCGAGCGTCTCGCGCAGCGCCGTGCGGTTGATGGAAGGGAGCTTCAGCTGGCCGAGCTTCCGCTCGACGTTCTGCAGCACCGAGTCCTCTTTCAAGGCATGTCCGCCGGCGAAGATTCGCCGACTCCCCGGCCTGGCAAAGCCGTAGACCAGCACGAGCTGCACATGGATGTGCGGCACGGGCAAGGACGCGTCGAGCCGCAGCGCGCGGTGCGGCTCGAGCCGCTGAAACTGCTTCATCGCGGCCGCAGTCCGACGCGCTTCCTTCTTTTGCTGCCGCGCCACCCAGCGCAGGGTCTGGCGCTCGGCCTCGGCCAGTTCCGCCCGGAGCCGGTCGGAGTTCTCGAGGCCCACGCGGCGGACGATCTGCGCGAACCAGCCCATCTGGATCGAAGGATACAGCTCTCGCAGCTGCCGAAACTCGCGTTCGATGTCCACCGATGGTCTCCTTGTCGGGGTTTCGAAGATCTGAATCGCGCGGTAATTAGTATACTAAAATAGTTGATTTGTCAATCTATGCCGTTGATAGCTGCTCTAGAAAATGCTTAGCTGAGCACAGTTCCCCGCTCCTTTCCATTCCTCCTTCCCAGCCGGAAGTGCTGCCCGAACAACACTTCCGCACTGGGAGGGAAACCTATGCAAGAGGATCGATCGCTGCAACGAATCTCGCGCCGCGAAGCCCTAAAGTCAGCGCTGATCCAGCCAGGTATCGCGGCATTCGGCCTGGGCGTCGTCGCCGCCGTAATGGTTCTACTCGTGACCTCGCAGCCACTGGTGGCGAAGGTGCCGACGAGCTTCCTCGGCTATCCAGTGACTATGCAGGACCTCGGTCGACTATGCGCCGTCGCGTTCTTCGTCCTGTCGCCACTGATGTTCATTCCATTCAGCTATCGCGACCTTCGGAAGAACTTCGTCCGGTGTCTGGAATGCGGCAAGCAACGATCACTTCATGCGATCGAACATCTCCGCGCCATGCGTCGGTGCGGGACCTGCCACCACGAGCTCCCGCCCCAGCTTCGATCGCAACCGCGAACCGGAGAAAAGCTATCGACCAACCAACTCATACTTCGGTACTTGCGAGCGCTCAATCGCTAGAACCTCGATAAGGAGGGGTCATGGAAAAACTGATCGCCGCGATCTGGGGATTCACCCCTGACTGGTGGAGCTACGGCGACCCCACGGTGCGTACCATGGTGCTCGGCGTCGTGACGCTCACGATCCTGATGGCCAGTGCCATGATCGGCATGGCCGTACTCGGACTCATCGCATATCTCCGGCGGCAACCGACCAGCTCTCGCCTAGTGAGACTCGAACTCGCAATCTCTCTCGGGATGGTCGCGGGAGCCGCCATCATCCAGGTGCTTCCGCTTCATCTCGGTCCGCGCCTAGCCCTCACCATCGCGCTTCTCGCGCTCTGCCTCACCGCCACTGCGATCTATATTGCGGATGGGACCTCCAAGAGGAGGATATCCCATGAGCGCTGAGACGCGCGAAGTCCTCTGCCTGATCTTCATCCCGACTGCCAGCTTCGCGGCACTCTGGCTCGGGGTCGGCGCGCTCCTGTGGTTCAAGCCACACCTCTGGGACATCGCCGGCGATGCGGCAAAGTCCCCGCCGCTCGTCGAAGAGGAGATGCAATGATGACCGACAAGCTCGTCGCGCTTCAGTTCAAAGATGAGCAGGGATTCGCGCGCGGCCTTGAAGCACTCGAAGCGCGAAGCGAGATTCCGTACTCGCTTCCCGGCAATCGAAACATCGCGCTGCCGACATCGGCACTGGGCTGGTTCGTGGCCGAGCTCCGACGTCTTTCCGTCAAATTCGAGGAGATTCCGGTGGTCGATGCCAGCGATCTTCCCGAAGGCAAGGCCGACCGGATCCGTCGGTCGGCGCGCGCATCCTCACCGCGCATGTTGATTCGGGTTCGGAACGCAGAACGCCTGGCGCAGTTACTCCAGCTTCTCATTCGAACGGACTGTCCGTTCGTCTATCTCGGATCGGAGGAAGGCATCGTCGTCCGCTACGAGGACTGGACGCGATTCGTGCCCGATCAGTCCATGTTCGAGGGTTTCGAACATCGGGCCGTGTCCCAGATAACCCTCGACCTGCTCGCGATTCGAGGTAAGCCGCACCTCGCCGAGTTCCTCGGCATGTAATCGCCCACCGCCCGCACGGAAGCCCGCCGTGCATCGCGGCGGGCTTCTTCTTTTTCGCCTTCTTGACGTCCCTGGCCGGCATGCTTAGCTGGAGTCAGCGATTCCCCTTAAACAAAATCGTGCGTCAGCGACAATCCGTGGGACGGGTCGTGCCTGGAAGTACACGCGTAACGACACAGCGCTATACTGCGCTGGGACCCGAGTAATCACTCGGCGAACACCCACCGCCGTGACGGGGCTCATCCTGGGAATCGCCCCAGACGCAACGCAGCATGTAAATCGCGGCAGGCATGTGACGGTAGAGAGGGTGACCTATCGCCGTACTCGGAGAATCCTCACGGAGGCACGGGCTGATGCTCGTCGCTGCTGACGCACGAGGTCAATTGCGAGCTAACCGGCTCGCATCGCTGTGGCGCAGGCGTCGGAAATTACGCTGGCCTGATAGTATAGTGAGGGGCTCATCCACCCTCTCCCTTCCTGGTCAGGTCCGCGGACTTGCCGCCGGCGCTTGCGCCACACTCGATCACCGCCACCTAGCAGAGGTGGCGGCTTCTTTTGCTCTTCTTGACGTTCCTGGCCAATGTGCTTAGCTGAGCGCAGTTCTCCTTCCTCCCAGCCGAAAACGCCTCTCGCTCCGAGAGACCTTTCCGCCCTGGGAGGAAAAATGCTCAGCCCTTCACAACTCTCTCAGATGCTTCGGTTTTCGACAGCCGGAGCCGCGACCGTTTCTCTGTACTACCTCCTGCTGGCTTTCCTGACGGAGGTGCTAGGGTTCTGGTACCTCACCTCATCCATCGCGGCGTTCCTGATTGGCTACGCAACGAACTTCACGCTCCAGAAACTCTGGACGTTCAAGGAACGCAGCACGCACGCGCTATCTCGCCAAGTCACTCTTCATCTCGCTCTTCAGTTCGGGAACCTCGTGCTCAACACGACCCTTCTGTATCTCCTCGTGGAATACGGACAACTCTGGTACATCACCGCACAGCTCATCCTGACCGTTGCGCTATCCATCGAGAGCTACTTCGTTTCGCGATGGATCTTCGCTTCCGTTAGCCGGTGACCCTGTTCGTGTCGTCCCAAAACAACGCTTCCGCACTGGGAGGGAAACATGACGTATGATCCGTCGCTGCAGCCCATATCCCCCGATACAATGGCGAACCTCAAGATGGTCAAGGGCGCCGTTCTCGACCTGGGGCGTATCCATCTTGTCGAGCTCACTCGCGTGGTCGAGAGTAAAGAGATAGTTACCGACTACAAAACGAAAAACCGAGTCCTTGGAACGATTCGAGAATCGGTCGAGCAGATCGATGCAATGCTTGCCGCCATCGTCCGAGAGCTCGAAGCTGCGGGCAAACTCGCTGGAGCTGTCCGGCAAACGCTGGGAGTAATCGACGGGGTGCATGCGGTCTTCTTCGAAAGGGAAGGGCGCGTCACGCACATCTGGACGGTTCTCTCCGCCGATGATCGAAGTGTCGAGGAGGCGGTCTACGCAGGCGAGAGAAAGATTATCGACAAGCTCGGTAGCACGCCTCTCGACTTCCACCTCGTCGTCCGCGACGGCCGGCCGCTCGACGAGCGCTTCCCCCGCGCAACGTGTCTCTATAAGCGAACACTCAGGTAACCGGTCATCGCTAGAGAAGAGTTCCCTAACTATACAGAGGGTGCTTCTCACCCTGAGGAGGAAGATATGACCATGGTTCAGCCCGTCCTGCAAGACGATCCGTTCGCAGCGCCTGCCTGGAACGCGAGCGGCGCAATCCTCGCACTCGAGAAGTTGCGCAGCGGCGAGCAGTTGGACAACAACGACCGTCGAGCGATCACGAAGACCGAGGAGTTCCTCCGCTCGCTGCAATGGGGAGATGCTCAAGAAGACGACCTTTCAGACGAAGCCCGGCGCAACCAGGAGTTCTTGCTGAGAGCGAACCGCTTCCGACCTACACTGGATATCGTCAATCTCCACCTTCAATTCGAGGCGCTGATCAGCCAGCTCGAGGCGTCCGCAGGTCTGAACGAGGAAGTTCTCGGCTTCGTCCCGCAGATGCAGGACACGCTTCTCGACGTTCTCCATGTGCTCAACATCTGCCGGCAGCGCTGAAAAACCGAACGCCGTCGCCCGCGACGAGAAAGAAGCTCGTCACCCCGGGTGGCGGCTTCTTCTTTTTCGACGACGATCATAACGACTAGAAAAGATTCAACCGACGACCGAAGTAGATACACCAGCCGAGGCCAGCGAAAAATAGAGTGCGTCGGCCACAGGGATCACGCCGATCCGTCCAAGCATTATATTGCGCTCGTGATAAATCCACCAGCCGTCTGCTACTGCAACCTGCCCCCACACGCCCCACCACATCACCGCGAGAACCGCAAAGCCCAACAGCATGAAACGCTCAAAGGGCCGGACGCCTGATCGCCACCACATCAACAGCCCGATCAGTAGAAGGATGCCGTACGCGGCCAGATTCATAACGTATTGCGCTTAGCCCAGATCAGGATCGCGGCGACATTGTAGAAGGCAAGGACGAACAACAGCATCTCTTCGATCGGAACCCCGGCGACTGTCGCGATAATCCGGTTGTTGGGGAAATTGCCGAGATAGCGAATCCAAAACGCATCGAAGATTGACCAGTAGAGAATAGTAACCGCGAGCACAGCCGCGCCCCGCCAAGTTAGGAGACGACGGCCGACCCGGAAATCGCCCGCCGCATCAAAGGCGATACTGATCGGCAATACAAAGCTGAAGCGGTCAACGCGCTGACCTACCGTTCACACTGGTCGCCCTTGACCTCCCCCGCCAGCGTGCTTAGCTGATTTCAGATTCCTCCCCCAGGCGCTTCACTGCTTCAGCCCTTAAGGAGCACCATGATGAAAATCACAGTAGGTTCGACCAATCCCGCGAAGATCGCCCAGATACGGGACGCCTTGGCGCCGGCAGGAATCGATGTCCGGGGCATAACAGACAAACGACTCCTTCCAGAAGTAATCGAAGACCAGCGAAGCGTGCAAGAAAACGCGAGAAAGAAAGCTCTTGCTTACGCCAAGGCGCTCGGAGAATTGGTGCTCTCAGTGGACAATGCACTATTTCTCGACGGTCTGCCTCCCGAGCAACAGCCGGGCATGTACGTGCGACGCATCGGCGGCCGAGAAGCCGCGACTGATACCGATCTTCTTCGTCATGGCTCGGAGCTCGTGCAATCTCTCGGCGGTCGGACTACCGGCTACTGGGAATATGGGATCTGCGTCGCCAGCCCGGAGGGCAAGACGTGGGAAACCACTATTCGAACTCCGCGAGTGTTCACGAGCGAGGCAAGTTCCGCGATCGTGCCCGGCTATCCGCTCGAGTCGATCCAAATCGATCCGGAAACTGGAAAGTACATCGCGGAGATGACCGCAGCGGAACAAGCTGCGTTCTGGCAGAGAACGCTCGGCGAGCCCCTCCGGAAGTTTTTCGAAGGCATCAGATGAAGCGACCCGCAGGCGCGCCAAACACGCCCATCGTTCGCACGGAAGCCCGCCGTCGCGTCAACGGTGGGCTTCTTCTTTTCGCTCAATCACTGATGTGCGCAGGGCAGGATTCCGGCGTTACGCGCCTAGAACCGTCGCGGCACGCGCACTCTGTGCGCTAACACCGCCTTTGAAACCTTGCGGTTTCAATACTTCCGCCATGGGGAAACTTCCGTTTCCCCCACCCCCCTTCCCGAGGTTCGAATCTTGCCCGTTCATCAAAGTAGACAGAACCCGCGAGGGGTCCAGTATACTTCGTTAATGCGCAGGGCAGGATTCGAACCTGCGTAGCCGTAAGGCGCCAGATTTACAGTCTGGTGTAATTGACCGCTCTACCACCTGCGCAAATTACTTCGTAATTTCGGCATGCTGCCGAGTCAATTACACCATGCCTTCGGCATATGTAATTGTTCCCAGGCATCCTACTGCGTCTGCCCTGTGCTGTAGCTTCGAGCGTACTCGTAATGCCCGTTCAAAGCAAAGCCCTTTGCTTTGAACCCGCTCTACCACCTGCGCGAATAACTCCGTAATTACCGTACCTGATTTTCCCGCGCTTTCGAAGCCACCTCTCGGATTTGAACCGAGGACCTACTGTTTACAAAACAGTTGCTCTGCCGCTGAGCTAAGGTGGCAACGAAAGGGCGGGACTGCTCTGCCGGCAGAAGAGTCTGCCGCGTTGCTACGCGATCGATATATCGCTCTCGCTGACGGCCGCTGTTTTTTTCTTCGACATGCGGCGGGGCTTCGGATTCGCTGCATCAGCGTCCCCCATTCCGGACGCCGAGCGAACGCGCAATCGTTTCGGGCGCGCGATCACGGTTGATTGCAATGTTCTCTCGATACGACTCGGGACGAGTACGGATACGGCTTCGGCAGCGGCGGCTTCAACCGGCGGCGCGATCGGCGAAATCGCGACTTCGGCCCGCGCCGATTTCGGCTCGGCCGGCGCATCGGATACGAGCCGCGTATCGGTTTTGAACCCTTTCAGATTCTCCCAGTAACGCTGCCGCTCTTCCGCAAAGTCGCGGCTTTTGGCTTCCAAGATCGACGCAAGATGATATACGGAGCGCTCCATGCGGAGTAGGCGCACGCGGATCAAATTGAGCGCCCAGAGTGCCGTCGTATACCAAAGATCATAGTAGCGCTGCTCGCGGAAGAACCGCGCGACCGCTTCCACGAGGCGCTTGAGGCGGCTCGGGCGCGTGACGAAACTTTCCTCAATCAATTGCTGCGGCACCTGCAAGAGCAGCGGGATCTTGCGCCACACGAGGACGCCCGCACCGCCGAAGCTCGCCAGGAATACCGCGAGCAGAGTCAGATCGAGAGCCATAAAAGCGTTGGGTTAGAGTTCGAACCGGGTGAAATTCCCGATCTGGATATTCTCGCCGAACGTGCCGATCGCCTCCTTTACCAATTCACCGATGCGGCGGGACGGATTGCGCACGAATTCTTGTTCTTCAAGCTCTGCCCGGTCCTGCGGCGCCATGGCCGCGATATGAAGCGCTAGGTCATGGGCGAGTTCCTTGAATTTGGGATTGCGCGCCACGAAGTCGGTTTCGCACTGGAGCTCGATCATCGCGCCGATCCTCCCGTTTTGGTGGATATAGGCGTCCACGAGGCCGGCTTTGACTTCTCGGGCGGCCTTCTTCTCGGCGATCGCGCCGAGCTTGGTTTTAAGGATATCACGGGCGCGCTCGAGGTTATCCCCGCTCTCGGCCAGGGCCGCGCGGATCTCACCGATAGAGGCACCCGTCTCCTCCCGGAGCTGCTTCAACGCTTCAATCATACACGCGGTTTACCCTGAGCGGCGTCGAGGGATGCCGTGCCATTGGCCGCTGCGCCGGCCCCGAGCGGCGTCGAGGGGGTCGGGGCTGTTTCTTGGTTGCGAGCCGCCTCGGCGCCTTCGGCAAAGGCGCCGCGCATGCGGCCGAGCAGATACTGGAGCGATGGCCGGGCGTCGTCATTGGCCGGGATGGGATAGGTCACCATGCGCGGATCGGTGTTCGTGTCAGTGAGCGCCACGACCGGGATCTTCATGCGGCGCGCCTCGCGCAGCGCCGATGCATCATGGGCGATGTCGATGATCACCATGAGGTCGGGCATCTTCGTCAAACGGCGAAGGCCGTTGAAGTTCTGGTTCAGGCGGGCGATTTCTTTTTCTTTTTCCAGCTGCTCTTTCTTGGTGTATTTTTCGAAGCCGCCGGTCGCGCGCTCTTGCTCGAGTCCCTCCATGGTCTCCACGCGCTTGCGGACCACCTTGAAATTTGTCAGCGTGCCGCCGATCCAACGCTCGGTCACCGCGGGGTAGCCAAGCTGGATAGCCATGTCGCTGACCAGCGCGCGCGACGAAGGCCGCGTGCCCACGAGGAGCACGAGCTTCTTGGCCGCGGCCGCTTGCTTGAGCACGGCCAGGGCATGGTCCAGAAGTTCCTTAGTTTTAGTCAGGTCAATGATCTCGACGTTATTCCGGACACCCCAAAGATACGGCATCATGCCGGGATTGCGCCGGGACCGGCTGTGGCCCAGGTGCACCCCTGCGGCCATCATGTCTTCAATCTCAGGATCCACCGGGGTGTTGATCTCGGCGGGATTCAGCTTTTCCGATTGGGCGGTCGTCATACTGAACGAGCATAGCACCTTGCGGCCCGGGAGGCAATATGCTAGCATTCATCCCGTTACAGCCGCTTCGGCCGGTTTGAGCCGGCACGGCGCGCGTAAAGATGCCTGATCCCGGCTTCCTGAAATTTACATCGTGTTTTGCGGCGGTAACGGGATTCATATAATGAAGACCGACATTCACCCGACATATCATCCCCAGGCCAAGGTTTCCTGCGCCTGCGGCAACACCTTTACCGTGGGCTCCGCCAAGGAGCGCCTGGAAGTTGAAATTTGTTCGAAATGCCACCCGTTCTACACGGGGGGCTCCAAAATCGTGGATACCGCGGGACGCGTGGAGAAGTTCCGCCAGCGCCTCGCCAAAAAGAAGAAATAAGGAACGACGAAATCCCGCCAGGGCGGATCTGGGCGGGATTTTGCTACTTTCATGGCCAGTCGCGACGAATTACTCGAACGCAAAGCCGAACTCGAACGCCAGCTTTCCGATCCGGCGGTGCTTTCCGATCCCGCAAAAATCAAAGCGGCAAGCATCGAATACGGCCGCGTCGAACACGAACTCCAGGCGCTCGAGCGCGGCGGCGGGACCGAAGGCCTCGGCGCCCGGCAGTTGATTCTCGAAATCCGCGCGGGCACGGGCGGCGATGAAGCGGCCCTCTTTGCCGGCGAGCTTATGGGCATGTACGAGGCCTACGCCCGAAAGCGCGGCTGGGCCGTTACAACGGTGGATTCAAACCCGACGACGCTCGGCGGCATCAAGGACGCAACGCTTGAGATCACCGGCAAAGACGCGTTCGACGTGTTCCAGCACGAAGCGGGCGTGCACCGGGTGCAGCGCATTCCGGCTACGGAAAAAACCGGGCGTATCCACACCTCGACCGCATCGGTCGCCGTACTGCCGATTGCCCAGGAATCGGACATCGAAATCAAGCCGCAGGATATCGAACTGGAATTTTCCCGCTCCGGCGGCGCGGGCGGCCAGAACGTGAACAAAGTGGAGACCGCGGTGCGCATCATCCACAAACCCACCGGCATTGCCGTGCGCTCGCAGGATTCGCGCTCCCAACAGAAGAACCGCGAAACAGCGATGATGATCCTCCGCTCGAAACTGCTCGAGATCCAAAAGAGTACTGCGGCGACTCAAACCGCTGAAGCGCGGCGCGAACAGATCGGCAGTGCGGAGCGGTCGGAAAAAATCCGAACCTATAATTTCCCCCAAGACCGTATTACTGACCATCGCATCAAGAAAAGTTTCCACAATATCCCCGAGATCCTCGCCGGAAAGCTGGATCCGATCGTTGAAGCATTCCAAACGGCGGCACCCTAAACCGCGCCTGACATAGTCAGGCGCGGTCGGGCGATCCGTCGGAGCGGGTTTAGCATAGCGAAGCGATCCTTGCCGGGAACATGGATCCGGTCGCCGAAAGCTTCTCGGAATCGGGAAACGAACCCGCCGCGGCGGGTTTTGCATAGCCGGGATTACGGATTGATTGCCCGCTCGATGTCCGCAGCCAAGGTCTGGATACGATTGGCGTATGCGATACAGGCGCTCCGCGCCGCGCCGCTTGCGGGACAATTCGGCCGGCCGCTGATATAGGTGCGCGCCGCACGAATTTCGCCATCGCGCGTTTTCGAAGCCGCGCCGGATTCGGACAGAAACACGGCCGACGCGGTAAAGGCGTCCTCGATATTCCAAGGATTCGGCGGTTTATGGCCGGTAATAGTGCCGACTTTATCCGAGAACAAAAGCCAGGTGGATGCGATGAACTGCGCCGGACCCATGGCGCCGCCGCAACCGTAGGACGGCCGCCGCGATACCGGCATTTGCGTGTCGGGATCAAGGCCGAGCCCTTCGGCGATTTTGAAAAACGCGCGCTTCTCCGCCTCAGCCACGGACGTGCGGCCGAAGCTGACGTAGCAGTCGTACATGTCGGTTTTCCAGTGGCCGGTGCCGAGATTCGTGCCCACGGTAATCACCCCGTTTTGGAATTGGCGACCGGTCTCGACTTCCAGAAGCGCCAAAAGAAACGCCGTACGGATGCCGGTGCGATTCGCGGCAAGCTGGGCATACTGCAGCGCTTCGGCCGCGCTGACGCCGGTGCGCTCCAAATAGTACAGCTGCTGCCGCAAGGCCTGAAGATCTTGTTTGCGCTGGGCAAGCAGCGTCTGGTACGCCGCTTCGCGGCCTTTGGTAATTTTGAGCAGTTGATCTTTCTCGGTGCGCTTGGCCTGAACCCCGCGCCGCTCCTGCTCGGAGATGGCTTTCAATTGCTGCTGTTCGGCGCGATAGTCCTCGAGCTCTACCTTTTGGAGCGCCAGCAATTCGCGGTTCTCGCGCAGACCCGAGACCAATTGGACGATTTGTCCTTGAAGATCACGCATGTTATCAAGCGCGATCAAAAAATCGGAGAGCGAATCGTTTTTCGCGAACGAAACGATCAAGCTCTCGCGCTCATAGGCATCGAGTGTTTGCAAATGCCGGCCCAAAAGATCGCGATTGGTATCGATGCGGCCGGTCAGATCGTCGATGCCCGCGATTTTGACCTGGATATCGAGTTCCGCCTCGCGGATCTCGAGCGCCAAGCGCTGGATCTCGATCTCCCGGCGGCGGATCTCGGCGTCGAACGTGCGGATTTGCGACTGGAGCGTTCGCGCTTCGCCCTGCGCCTGGTCGATTTGCACGTCCAATACGGCCGCTTCTCGTTCGAGCGCTTCGATCTGCTGGCGGAGTGAATCGCGTTGGCCTTGACTGGGCGCATCCTGCGCACGCAACGGCACGGCAAACAAGAACGTCGCGCCGACGGCTGCGGCAAGCGCTCCGATGATGATCGCTTTTGTTGCGGCGCGGCCCGCCTGCCCTCCTCCGGCGGATGAACCGGCGGGTAGGCGGATGTCCGCTCGCCGTTGCATTCCCGACTGCATCGGCATGGTATGCGGTTAGCGTTACGACCCTGCTTCTTCGGTAGCGGCCTCTTCGGCAGCTTTGGCCTCGGCTTTGATTTCTCGTTCGGTTTTGACTTCTTCCACGCCTTCGGCCGCTTCCGGCTTTGCCAGCTCTTCCAGTTCCGCTTCCGAGCGCGGCGCCTCGATCAGCGCGACCACTTCATCGGCATCGGCTTCGATCGTGACGCCCTGGGGCGCGGCAATATCGCGAACATGGATTTTCGCGCCGATAGCATTCAGCGCTTCGATGGAAATTTCGATCTCGTGCGGCAAGTCCTTGGGCAGCGCCGAGACCGGCAATTCATGGATAACTTTGACCAAAATACCGCCTTCATTTTTCACCGCAGCCGACTCGCCCGTAAAGGCGAGCGGAATCTTGGCCTCGATGGGCTTGTCCATGCGCACGGCATAGAAATCAGCATGGATGGGCTTGAGCGTCAGCGGGTCCTTAGCGACGTCATGGATCAGCACGTTGAAGGTCTTGCCGCCTTCCACGGCAATGCTGACCAAGCTCGTCTCCCCCGCCTCTTTGAGGGTCTTGCGGAATTCATCGAGGGAAACGGCAAGCGACATGGCCGGTACGTTCTCGCCATAGAGCACAACCGGCAAAAACCCCTCACGGCGGAGGGATTGCACCTTTTTTCCCGTTATTTCGCGCGGTTTTGCTGCCAAAGTCGGCATAAAAAGCAATGTAGCATACAGAACCGGACTCGGCCAGAGCCCCGGGGATATCTCTAGCCCTTGACGATGTTGGGGGGCGTCTTGCCTTCTAGGGCGGCGATAATGTTCTCGGCCGCAATGCGGCTCATCTCCTGCCGGGCTTGATCCGTGGCCGAAGCGATATGCGGAGTCAGGATAACGGTATCCAGTTCCGTAAGGCCCGGCGTCAGTTTGGGCTCGAACTCCCATACATCGAGCGCCGCGCCGCGGATGCGCTTAGCCCTCAGCGCGTCCAGGAGTGCGGCCTCATCCACCACTGGACCGCGCGACGTATTTACCAGATACGCCGTCGGCTTCATGAGGGCGAGCCGCTCGGCGTTGATCAAATGCTTGGTCGTCGGCAAAAGCGGCACGTGAATGGATACGATATCCGCTTCGCGGAGCACGTCGTCCACGTTTGCCGAGAATACCGCGCCCGATTCTTTCTCGAATGCTTCGTTGCGGACGACATCGTAGTACAGGGTCGGCATCTCGAACCCGCGCGCATGAAACGCAACGCGCGATCCGATGCGGCCGAGGCCCACGATGCCCAGGGTCTTTCCCGAAATTTCCTGCCCGAGCAGCAGTTCCGGCTCCCAGCCCTGGTATTTGCCGGCGCGCGAAAAGCGGTCGGCTTCGGGGATGCGGTGCGCAATGGCCAGGATGAGCGCGAAAGCAAACTCGGCGACGGAATTGGTCAGCACGCCCGGCGTATTGGTCACGAATATCGCGCGCTCGGCCGCGGCTTTGATGTCCACGTTATCGAAGCCGACCGCGTAGTTGGCGAAGATTTTGACTTGCTTGCCCGCCGCATCCATGACGTCGGCATCGATCTTGTCAGTCAGCAAGCACAGCACCGCATCGTAGCCGCCGGCTTTGAGTTTGGCGATAAGCTCCTCCTTGGTCAGAACTCGATCCTCGGAGCTGACCGTGACCTCGTGCCCCCTTTCTTGGAGCAGCTTGATGCCGCGATCCGGGATATTGCGCGTGATGAAAATTTTCATGGCATTTTATGATTAGCGGCCGGAGCGACGCATGACCGCGCGGCCGATGTTTGTTATGGCATACAATGTCAGCGCCCATCCGACGAACAGGGCGGTGAGCTGAAATACGGAATTACTCGTCGCGAAGTTGGAAACGAGCGACCAATAGCGGATTCCGATCGCGCCGCCATAAATCGCGGCAGCCGCGAGGATAAGCCAAAACGCATGATACCACGCTAAACCCAAAAGCCCGATCGCGAAGCCCAAAAGCGCTCCGGCAGCCAAAAACCCATAGACGAACGCCGAGGCCCATCCCGCGCTTTCCAGGGGGATCAGCGCAAGCACCGCCAGTGCCGCGCCGGCCAAGATTACGGCCGTGCCGAGCGCAATGGTGATTGCGCGCTTCGATGAGTTAGTCATATGCGATCCATTGCTCCGAATAATTTCAGCTTTTCTTCGATCACTTTAGCCATAGTTTGCTCCGCTTCGCGATAAAGCTTGTACGGCGTCGTCTCGTCCGGATGCTCGGATAAATCCTGGCGCAGGCCCCGCACAAACGCCACTCGGAGTTCCGTATTGACGTGGATATTCGCGATGCCCGCCGCGATCGCCGCTTTGATTTGATCCTCGGGAATGCCCGATCCGCCATGCAGCACGAGCGCCACCGATTCGGGCACGCGCGCGCGTACGGCGCGGATGCGCTCGATATCGAGCGCGGGCTCGTCCAGGGCGATGCCGTGCGAGTTGCCGACCGCCGGCGCAAGACGATCCACGCCCGTCTCGGCGACGAAATGCTCGGCCTGATCCGGGTCGGTCAGATCTTCGGGTTTGATCTCGATTTTTTCCTTTTGCAATTTCGACTCGCCGCGTAAATACCCCAGCTCTCCTTCCACGACCACGCCGGCGTTTTTTGCGCGCGCGTAGATCACGACCTCTTTCGTACCGGCCAGATTCTCCGCGAACGGCTTTGCAGACAGATCGATGTGCACCGAATCGTACCCCGCGTCTACCGCCGCTTTGGCCGTCTCGACGGATTTGGAATGATCAGCATTGAGAAACACCGGAATGCCAAACTCATGGCGGAGTGCCGAACGCAGCGCCACGGCTTCGGCAAGTCCCATGTGGTCGCGCTCGCCTTCGGAAGTGCCGATCATGGCCGGACTTTTGAGATCCCGGCATACGCGGCAAATCACCCGCATCTGCTCAAGATTCGACGCGTTGAAATGGCCGACGGCCCAGCCCTCGGTCCTCGCGCGCTTCAAAATATCGGATAGCGATTCCATGCCGTAATTATAAAGCGCCCTCGCCGGAAGGGCGAGGGCGTTTCGGGGCTATGGCCCCGCTTCTTCGGGAACGAGGTCGAAGGCGGGATCGCGGGTCCCCGCAACGCCGCTTTCCCAGATGGCAGTATTATTATCTTCGTTCTGTTCAGCAACTTTATTATCCGGATCTATGCGCACCGTGAGCGGCAACTGGCGGACTTTGCCCGTGAGGCGCTTCATCTGGCCCGGCTCCAATTTCGACAAATTCACCCGCTTCGGGGAGAGCGAACCTTCGCGGATCTCGATGACTGTTGACGGCGATGCAACCGATCCGCGATTTGCAACCCACACTTCGTAGAAGAAGTCGCCTTTTTTCGAAAATACTTGCAAGCTTTCTATCGCCAGATCGGGGCCCTCCACGCTGGCTACGTACGCGAAGTCCTCGCCAATCGTGCCGGCGGCGCTCTGTACTTCCAAACGAAGGATGTATGGCCGGGTATCGGGGAACAGCTTGGGTTCGAGCTTCAAGAATACGCCGTCGGCGGGAAGCGCGGTTCCTTGCGCCAGCTGCTTCCATGTCCGCGATCCGGTGAAACCGCTCGCCGGCGTCGAAGATACGCGCCACTCAACAAGTCCCTCGACGTCGAAATCCGCGCGCAGCGAAGCGGTCCGCGTGTTCTCGAGAGGTTGAATCTCTACGGCCGGCCAGACCGCTCCTCCGAGCACGGCAAGGATATCCAAGAATCCGGAGCCTTGGGAAATCTCGTTTTGCGCAAGCACCGATGCAGAGCCCCTCAGCGCCGCCTTCACCTGGGCAGGCGACCAATCGGGATGCGCGCCGATGAGTAATGCCGCCGCACCCGCAACGTGCGGCGTAGCCATGGATGTCCCGGAAAGCGCGACATGCTGCGGCCCGCAGTTTGGAGCGTACCCAGCGGTTGCGGCCGCGCAGATGGCGACGCCCGGGGCGGCGATGTCCGGCTTCATTAGGGAAAGGTTGTTCCAAAGCACGGGGCCGCGAGAGCTGAAGAGCGCAATGAGCTTGTCCTTGCCCGTAGCCGCGACCGTAATGGCATCCTTCGCCGATCCCGGCGTGCCGATGGACGAGGTCGCGGGTCCGTTATTGCCGGCGGCAACAACCACTACCGACCCCGCCGCAACAGCGGCATCCACGGCTTGGGCCATAGGATCCGACGGATTGCCGGAACCGCCCAAACTCAAGTTGATGACGTCGGCCGCATCCGAAAGGTCGCCGTCCTGGTTTGGATCCAGCGCCCGATTGATGCCGGCGATGACATCCGACCAGAATCCGGAGCCCGAATCATCGAGCACGCGGTACGCGAGAATCTTCGCGTCTGGGGCAACACCTTTCAGTGCGCCGTTGCCGGCGGCCGTTGCCGCAACGTGCGTGCCATGGCCGTTTCCGTCCATCGGGTCGCCGTCATTAGAAACGAAATCATACCCGCCGATAACTTTCGTATTGAATTCGGGAGCTGAGATGATATAGGGATCAGACGGATTATAGGTATGACAGTAAATATCCGCCCCCATCGAAAGCATACACATTCGGTCTCCTTCGGCCTCGAAGTCGTAAGCCACTTTCGTGGTGTTCAGCAAGGCATACCGATCAAGGACTCGATCATACGCCACGATTGACGTTATTTCATTAATATTTTTCGTGAAGTACACAAGATTTCCTTCCAGCTCCGCCCGGCTAATCCATTCGTAGAAGGAAAATCCGCTTGCGCCGAGCGTCGCACCCTCTGCGGCGCTCGAAAACTTCATCTCTTCGTGCACACCCGTGGTGACATTGTAACGATAATACGTATCCCATCGTTCCGTCGCCGGATCGCAAGCAACATAGAGAATCTCCTCGCCTACAGCGTCGAGCACGGGGCCTGCTTTCGGCGGATTGACCGTGCGCGTCTCGCCCGTCGCGAAATCGAATACAGATATACCTGCAAAGCACAACGATGCGGGATTCGGCCAATACGCTTTATCGTTTGCGACCACGGGAGAAATGATATAGCCCCCGGTTTCGGCAACAATGGTTTCCTGATCCGCATCGATGTCGTAGGCGTATATCTTCAGGGAGCTGGTCGTGTCCTTCATCCGGCTATAGACAATGCGCCCATCATTAATGTCGATCGTGCTCAATGCCGTCGCGGCTCCGATTTTTTTATGCGTTTGGGTGCCGCGGTTATACGCATATAGCGCCCCGTTCTGGAAGAACTGATCGGTCGCGAAATACGCGATACTATCGCCCCGCATCACGACACGGTGCACTTTGTGACCCGCCTGCACCGGCGGGATGACTTCGGTCGCCCCCGTGGAAAACGAATACAGGTTCAAGCCGCCCGAGGAAAGATAAACGACCGCATCGCCATCCATATCAAATTGCTGGTCAACCCGGTATGACAGCGGAAATGCGGTCGCGATGGGCTCGGTCGTGATCTTCGTAAACGGACGATCCGATGAGGGCGACGCGCCAAGATCCGGATGCGTGTAATCTACGCCCGTATCCACGACCGCGATCGTCGTGCCCGCGCCGGTGTACCCGGCAGACCAGGCCGCCGCAGCGCCAACCAGCGGCACCGAATCGCTCAACGCAGCTTTCACGATTCCGTTCGGCCATACCGTGAAGCCGGCATTTTGAATGGCCGCTGCTTCCTCGGGCGTCGCTTCTATTGCAAACCCGTTAAATGCCGTCTCGAACGTCTGCTTGATCTTGGCTTTGGGCGCGCGAGCCTGGATGGCGCGCTCGCCCGCGAGACGATCCGCCGCGAGCGTAGCGCGATGCGCCGCCACGACGCTCTTCTTCAACGCCGTGAGCTCTTCGATACGGGCCCGCAACGACTCTTTGGCGGCATCGTCCTCTGCTTTGGCCAATTCTTTTTTGAGATCTTTGATCTGGCGCTCGACTTCTCCCTGCTTCTCCGCAAGCGACGGACTCGCCAGCTTGACGATGTAGCGGGGGGATCCGGGCTCTGCGCTGCCGGCCGGCGCAAGCGGCATATCTTTAAATTTGGAAAGGTCGCGAATGCCGAGCAGTCCTTTGTCGCGAATACTTGCAGTCAGGCGAACATCGCCTTCGGATGTTCCGGCAAATGACGTCACAATCGCCAAAAGAACCACCAACAACACCAGCCCCCACGTCTTCTTCGACTGCAGCCCCCGGTCAATCGCGTCTTGCATGCTCGTCATAGGCATACGTTATTCGCGCATCGTGCGGAAAATGGGTGATATCTTATCATGTACCGATACATGGTTATAGTCAATGAATGCGTTAACCGCTCATAACGGTTGCGGGGCATAGCCGTCCGGAGCATGAAGAAGATACTGCTCAAGCGCTTCGCGTTTCAAGAGGCCCGCGCGGGCGCCGATACCCTGCACCACGGACATGGAATTGACCGGTCCCCAGCGCAGCGCCTCCGTAAACGGCTTGCCGAGCGCAAGCGCGGCAACGATAGTTGAAGAAAACGCGTCCCCCGCGCCCGTTCGCGATACCGGCGGCTTAGGATCGGGGTAGACCGGCATGGACCAATATTTGTCTTCGAAGTCGCGGGCATACGCGCCGTCCGGGCCATCGGTAATGCACACGGCTTTCGGACCGAGCGCATGAATGCCGTCGAGTAATTTTTTGATATCCGATTCCTCGGTGCCGAGAATCCGCTGCGACTCCTCTTTATTGCAAAAGAATATCTCGGTCCTCCGATAGATACGGGAAAGCGCGTCGATGCCCATTTTCATTTGAAACGTGCCGGGCTGGAATGCGAACTTGACGTCCGGATGCGACTCGAAATAATCCGCGAGCGCATCGTGGAATTTCGCGGCATGCTCGCCGAGCGATGACAAATACACCCAATGCGGCGAACCGATATCCGGCAGGCGGTAATCGAATTCCTCGTGCTTGATGAGGATCGTACGGTCGTCCTTATACCAGAGCACGTAATGGTAGTTGGTTTTCTTTCCCGCGTGCACGGCGATGAATTCGGTGCTCATGCCCTCGCCGGCAAGCGATTCGATAATTTCTTTGCCATGCGCATCATCGCCCACGTTCGATACGAACGCCGTCTTGAGACCAAGGCGCGCCGCGGTTGTGGCGGCATTCGCGCTGTTGCCTACCCCGGGAACCACATAGACGTTCTCATAGGGAATTTTATCGCCGAAGCGCATGCATAATTCGCGCCGCTCCTGGCTAATGGTTACTCGGGCCGAGTCCAGCTTGAGCCGAATAAACGCGTCCGTGACCGTATCGCCGATACTGACAAAATCGTATTCGGTCATGGCGGTAATTATAATTCGCTGCTAATCGTAAATGCCTTACGGTCCACGGCAAAAGGTATGCCGTCTTGGCTGACAAGCATCAGTTCCAAAACATATGCGCCTTCAGCCAGCGGCGCGCCGTCCCATTCTGCGGGCACCGTCCATGCAAACTGACCGGCTGAGGCCTGCACGTATCCATCGTCGAGCAGCGCTTGGCGATGCAGTGGATCACAGCGGAATCCGCCGGTGCCGCGCGGCGCGCACGCGGAGGCCGGATATGCCGCGATACGGACGCGATACAACACGCGCGGCACTGCCACGGCCGCGGCATCGTTGGGCGGCCGGAAATCCCATGCGATGATCCGTTCCTCGCCCGGCCGCCACACCGCCGTGCTTGCCGGCTCCACAATACGAACCGGGCGCGCAAGCGGGGCCCCGTCCTCGGCCGGAGCTATCGGGTTGCGATTCGCGGCACCGGTAATGGCAACCGCGACCAATACCGCCCCGAGGATGCTTGCCCAAGCGAGCCCATTGCTGACGCGCACGGACGGCGCGAACAAATGAAATTCGCGATGCAGCTGCGATGCGGATGAAGTGATCGTCCGCATCGAAGGAGGCGGCGGGGCCTTGGGCGGAGGTGGCGGGATTGCGGGCTTATTCATAAAGACATCATTTTCGCTTGATCGCGCGTTCTGCCGCCTGTCGGATGTGATTGACGCCCATGCCGAAATGCTCGATCAGTTCGGAAGGTGAACCCGATTCGCCGAAGCGGTTTTGCACGCCGATAAACTCCATCGGCACCGGATGCCGCTGTGCCAATAGCTCGGCCACGGCGGAGCCCATGCCGCCGGTTATCTGATGCTCTTCGACGGTGACGATCGCACCCGCGTCGCGGGCTGCGGCGACGACTGCCTGCTCGTCCATCGGTTTGATCGAGACCGCATTGAGTACGCGGACTTTGATGCCCGCGTGCTCCAGCTCGGCGGCGGCGAGCACGGCGTTATGCACGAGCGGGCCGCAGGCGACGATTGCAACATCCGGCTTCGTGTTCGGCGGCTCCACCCAAAATACTTGAGCCTTGCCGATGGCAAATGGTGTGCCCGCGGTCGTAAACACCGGCGTCTTTTCCCGCGCGAATCGAACGTAGCAGGGATTCTTCGCGTTCGCGACGGCGATCGTCACCTTCTCCCCTTCTCCCATGTCGCAGGGCGCAAACACGAACATGTTCGGAATCGGCCGCATGATGGCGATGTCTTCAATAGCCTGATGCGTCGCGCCGTCCGGGCCCACCGATACGCCCGCATGCGAACCGATAACTTTCACGTTCTGTTCGTTGTAGCAAATGGTCGTGCGGATCTGCTCCCAATTCCGGCCGGGTGAGAACATCGCGTACGAAGTAATGAACGGGATTTTGCCCATCGCCGCCATACCCGATGCGACAGCCGCGAGATTCTGCTCCGCAACGCCCATTTCCACGAACCGGTCTGGATATTTTCTCGCGAACGGCTCCATGCGGGTGGATTCGGTCAGATCCGCACACAACCCAACTATTTCTGGAGAATCATCCGCCGCTTTAACCAGGCCCGCACCAAAACCCTCGCGCGTGGGCTTTTGCTCAAGCGCCTTCAAATCCAGCACATTTTCGACTAGCCGGGCCGACGGATTCGCGGGCATGGTCAGTAAAAACGAAGTGTCGTAAGTACAGTATCGAACAACTCTAAGCACCCTGGGCACTTTCGCGTGTCAGTAATTCTCATGCCGACATAAACAGCAAAGTCTCTATCCTTAGACGCTACTAAGAACTCTTCAACGTCTTGGAAATTGCACGGATTATCCCACTCTGCTGGGGTCGGACACCCCCTTATATACCATCGCAAAGCCTCGTGCCCCGCAAATTGTGTCATAGCATGTGGCCGCTCATCTATCCAAGCTTGAAACGAGCCACCATCTTGAAAGTCAAGTATACCAAACGAAAGATGGTTCCCTGAATTTTCGATCACAAATTCTTTTCTTCCTAATGCATCATATAACGTACGGACGCTCCAGCCCTGAGGGTACATAATCTCAAACCCGTACTCCTCGTTGTGATAGGTCTCCCAAGTAGAAATATCCTCTCGGCGCTGAATTGTCGGCACCAAGAGATCGAAAACCTTTAAAATTTCAGGGTCAGTACTTAACGACCAGATTTGGAAACGTGAATCGCATCTGGTGTATTGAACAGTTCGCGCAGAACAATCACCCGTCTGATTGCCTCCGATTTCAATAAACTCGAAGTTTTCTATGTTCAGGTGTGGGCTAATGATAAGACCTGCCTCAACAGGTTCCTCCCCACGAATCTGCATCCCCGCTGACTGATACATAGCTGGCTGAACAATCCAAGTGGGAGGATACTTGAAAGCCAATTTCCATTTCTCGGACTCGTAGGTTTTCCAAGTGAAAACATCCAGCGCTGCTCGTTCGGAATCCTGTACCTCAGGATGAACATTGAAACCACTGAGCAGATATACCGTGCTTGCCAAGATAACCAGCGCTGACACGAGCAATGTCTCGCTCATGCCGTTGCTGCGGATCTTGCTCCCCCTTGATCCCGAACGGGCAGACATAGCTAGGGCTCGAGGCCTCCGGAAAACGCCTCTCGTTCGGCGAGCGCATTGATCTCACGGATCGCTTCGGATGCTTTATAAAGAAGAAACACCGTGACCGAGATCGCGATCACCGCCAATACAAGCATATGGAGTGATGACCGGATATCGATCCGGATGAGGACGAGATTAGGATTTTGGGTACCCATGAACCTATCCTAACACAGCCAAAAATCGAGATATCCTCAGGAGAGTCGCGGAAACCTAATTGCAGCACGATACGACAAACCCGCACTCTACGCAGAATTGTTTCCGCCCGCTGGACCAATGCAAGCGCGCAGCACACGCCGGGCATGCGTTTAGACACGATTCGTCGTAGCAAATAGAATGCGGATGCCCCGGGTCCGGTCGGTCTTCATGCCGAACGGCGTATGCCGCCGCCTCGGTCATTGATGCTCGCTTTTGATCTTGCTGCCGAGCGTGCACAGCTGGTTAAGCGCGGACTTCGCTTCTTTGGCCACAGCACCGAGCTCTGCTCTGGTGCTGGACTGCGCTTCGCTATTCATGCTCACCCGTTATCTTTCCTCCCAAGGTACGGAGCTGGTGCAACGCTTCTTTCGCCTCGCCCGGCTTAAACACCTTCGAATGCCACGGATACGAGAATTCCATGAAATCAACGCCCTTGCCCGGAATATTGTGCGCGATGATGAGAACGGGCTTTTCGTAGACCGCGTCGGCGGTATCGAATGCGTTTACGATCTCCGGAAAACTATGGCCGTTGATCTCAATCACGTGCCAATTGAACGCCTCGTATTTTTCGCGCAGCGGCTCGAGCGGCATGATGTCCTCGGTCATGCCATCGATCTGGATATTATTGCGATCCATGACCGCGGTGAGATTATCGAGCTTGAGCTTTCCGGCAAGCATTGCCGCTTCCCAGATATTGCCCGCATCCTGCTCGCCATCGGACATCAAACAATACACATTGATCCGCGGGCCGGATTCTTTTTTCTTTTTCGCCTCCATTTTCGCCGCGATCGCCATGCCGACCGCCTGCGAGAGTCCGGAGCCGAGCGGCCCGGAAGTCGTTTCAAGGCCCGGCAACGCGGTGCGATGCGGGTGGCCCTGCAGGCGCGTGCCGAATTTGCGAAGCGTCTTCAGTTCTTCGACCTGGAAATACCCGGAGCGCGCGAGCGCCGCGTAGAGCACCGGGCAAATATGTCCGTTGGAAAGCACCACGCGATCGCGATCCGGCCAGTCGGGATTCTTCGGGTCGTGCCGGAGTACGTGAAAATAGAGCGCGGTAAAAATGTCGGCCATGCCCAGCGGCCCGCCGACATGGCCCGATCCGGCGCCTACTACCATTTCGATCACATCCTGCCGGATGCGATTGGCCAGCGCTTCGAGCTCTTTGATTTTCGCGTCAGTGAGATGCGGCATCGCTCTCGCGATGATGGATTTCTTACAGTTTCAATATATTTTCGATCCAGCTGAAGAATCCGGAGAAAAACGACGCCGTGGCGCGAGTCGCCGGCACGTTTGCCTCGGCAAGCGTTACGGATGATGCGCCGCCGGCAGGCAATCCCGGAACGCCGTAGCCATTCGCCCAGTCATCCGCATCAAGGCCGCTCGTTCCCGCGGAATTTCCCGACCATAGAAAATCATTTTCCGCGGAGGCATCAACGGATGATATCGGCCCGAGCGCAGTCCAGCCGGCATCGCCCTCCAACGCGACGCCGATGCGGTCGCCCGCGTCCGCTCCCGCCACGTTGGCGCGCAGCTCGAAATACCGCGTCGTGCCGGCCGGAATCACGATCGCCTCCGCGTCGTCCAGGATGTTCGGATTGAAATATAATTCCACCTGCTGGCCGACCGGCCCATTCGATACCAGTGGTCCGAAATTCAACCGTCCGCCGCCTACGAACGCGGGATTGGAATACGAGCTATCGGCGTACGCGTATATTCGGGGCTCGGTGACCATAATATCGTCGGCAGTGCCTTCATCGCCGAAGATATCGAAGTCGAACGTGAACTTATAGAGTGAAATGCCGCCCTGCGGCCCCGCGGTAATCGAGAAACGATACAGATGCCGATCGCCATTCTGCAGCGTATTCGTGGGTACGGGCAGAACAGTAATAACCGGTACGGATTTGAAAATCCGCGCGCCGGGGGCATCGGTCGCCATACCCGCGGCGTGCGCGCGCCGAGATGACGATTGCCCCACCGCATAATTGAGCGCCGGCGTGTTGTCCCAATTGACCGCTACCAAATTTCCCGCTTTGAATGCAGCCGACCCCGCCGCTGTAATATCCCCCTTTATCGTAACGATTTTCGAGCCATTTTGGGGTATCGCAAGCCCGCTGATCCGAACCAGCATGGCGCGATCATCGGATGTCGGCACCACCTCGCCTACTTTGATCGCACCGTCCCATACATGCATCCGATCGAATGAGCGCGAACCGGTCACCCAAAACGCGAGCTGCTCAACCTGAAGAGGTTCGCTTCCCGCAGAAAGCGTCAGCGCGAGAAATTCGGCATTGGCAGTACCCGCGGCAAGCGCGCGATACGCCGGGCTGGATGGAGCGATGCTGACATTGAATTGCCCCGCCGCGGGCGGCGTCGGCGACGGGAGCGGCGGTACCGTTGGCGAAATAGCGCCATCGACGATAATGCGTACGACATCAGCATCAACGACCACGCGCGCATCGGGCTTCGCCGGCATGCCCCGGTATACGACTCCCGAAAAATTCACCATCGCCCCATTCCGGACGCTTGCGAATGCGGTAGGCTTCCCTTCCGTATTGATAAACTCGGTCTCATCATTGACGCGGACTTCCCAATGCACGCTCGAAATCCCCCAACTCGAATGCGCTTTGAAAATAAAACCAGCGGGAAAAACCTCCGAGACGATCGCGCCTCGCGCAAGCACCTTCTCATTCCGCTCGATATGCACTTCCTGCCGGATGCCGATGCCGCCAACCTGGGCATTTGCGATGCCGAGTGCCGTCACCGTACCGAGAATCGCGATCGCCATCGCCCGAAGTGCATTCTTTCGCATACTATTCCTCGCTATTTGATAGGTTTTATATCTTCCAGAATAGCCGGAAACACCGACGGCCGATAGAACAGTTATCCCCTATGCGTGGGCTAGTTCTCTAATCGCCATCTTGGGACTCGGATGGCTGAAAATATAATTGCCGGCCACGAGCATATTCGCACCGGCTCTGACGCACTCGCGGGCGATGGCCGGCGTGATACCGCCGTCCACTTCGATATTCGCTTTGGGAAACGCTTGGCGCAGATGTTTGATTTTCGAAAGATTGTGCCGGTCGAATTCCTGCCCACCCTTGCCCGGCGGCACGGCGAGAATCTGCAACAGCGCGAGCCGGTCCGCGAACGGCTTGAGCGCAGTCCACGACGTTTGCGGCGCGACCGAAAACCCGAGCTCAATTCCGCTTTGCCGGCATTCTCGCGCGATAAGATCGAAATCATGCGTCACTTCGTAATGCACGATTACCCGATGCACCGGTTTGATGAGCCAGGCCTCTATCCGCTCTTCGGGCCGGTCCTCCATGAGATGAATCTCGATATGGCATTTGGTCTGGAAACCAACGAGATCCAAGGGTTGATGCCAGAGCGTATTGGGCGTGAACGTGCCATCAGCGACATCGAGATGCACCCAATCTACATATGGCTCCACGAGCCGGATTTTTTTCACGGCCTCGTCCCAGGTTTCGGCATTGATGGCGGGGAGGATCTGAGCCATATCAACAATAGCCGTCTGCAAAATAATCACAAGCGATAATACCGAGGTAGATTAGAACCATCGCCATGATAATCGCGCCGATGAGATGTAATTTCGATCGCACCGCAAGATTGTTGAGCCATCTTCGAATGGCCGGATGGAAAAATTCTGAAAAGGGTTCTCGCATAGATTTAGCCGGAGCGCGTTTCGACTTCTCGAATTTTTTTAAGCCGCCGTTCGTGGCGTTCCGCGCCGCTGAAAGACGATGCGAGCCATGCATCCGCGATCACTTCGGCATCGTGCTTGGAAAGCCAATCCGCGGGAAGAACGAGTACGTTCGCGTCGTCATGCTCACGAGATTGGCGCGCGACCGATTCATTCCAACAGAGTGCCGCCCGGATGCCCTTATGACGGTTCGCCACAATATCCATGCCGTGCCCCGAACCGCACAAGAATATGCCGACGCGATCCTCTCCTATGAGTACCTCTTTGGCCCCCTCCGCGGCGAAATCTACGTAATCGTCCGTGGCCTCATAGGTTTCAGCGCCGACATCGATGAGATCGTGCCCGGCCGCCGCAAGATGGCCCTTCAATTCCTCTTTGAGTTTGAATCCGCGATGGTCCGCGGCAAGAATGATCTCCATGCACTAATGACGCAATGACGAACGACTTAATGACCCGCCCTATCCTCCGATTTCATTATACGATACCGCGGCGCGCGAATTCATGCGGATGCTTTGCAAAATGCCCACGCCGGCCAGAATCGTGACCAAGCTCGATCCGCCATAGGAAATGAACGGCAAGACGATCCCGGTGACCGGCAGCATGCCGAGGTTGATCGCCAGATGCACGAGCGTCTCGGCGAACAAGAACGATCCGAATCCAAGCACGAACAAGCGCGCGAAATTATCCTCGGCCTCCCGGCCGATGCGCACGAGACGCCAGAAAAACAGGCCGAAGAGGCCAAGCAGCAAGAGCGCGCCGATAAACCCCGTTTCCTCGGCGAACGCCGCGAAAATAAAATCGGTCTCGGCCTCGGGCAAAAAATTCAGATGCGACTGGGTTCCGTATCCGATCCCCTTGCCCATAAGCTCGCCCGAGCCGGCCGCGATCATGGCCTGGATCGTATTGTAGCCCGCGCCTTGGGGATCGACCCAAGGATCTAAAAAGGAAGTCACGCGAAGCTTCTGATACGGCTCCATGAACCAAAACCATGCCAAGAGCGCAACTACGATGCCGGTCGCGCCAAACAGGAGGACATGCTTCAACTGGATTCCGGAAAACGCGATGACCGCAAACCATACCGCCAACAATATCAGTGCCGAGCCCATGTCCGGCTGCAGGAGTACGAGCACGACTGCCGCGCCCACGTAGATGCCCGAGACGATCAGATGCCGCATCTGCCCGATCTCGATATGCCGCCGCGAAAAATATTTTGCGAGTAGGAGCACGATCACGAGCTTCGCAAGCTCGACCGGCTGAATGGAGGCGCCGCCGAACTGAAACCAGCCCCGAACCCCGCGGGTCTCGGGCGCGAACAAGAGCAGCCCGACGAGCAGTACCAGCGTTCCTAAATACAATACGGCTAAGAAGCCCCCGTGATTCCGGAATATGCGGTAGTCGAGCGACGCGCATACGGCAAACGCGGCAACGCCAACAAGTGCCCAGATGAGCTGGCGCCAAAACAAATTCGAGCCGGCCGGCGAATAGCTCCAGACCGCAAGCAGGCCTACGGCGACCAAGAGGCCGGTAATGCCAACCAGCGGCCAGTCGGCATAGCGGATCAACCGTTGCATTGCATGCGTCATAAAATCAGCGCGGTAATAGCGACGGTGAACGGGCCTCGATCAGCATCGCGCCGACCGATTGAGCAATAACGCTCGGCCATCGGAACGTGATGGACGCAGAATCGCCGGAGCGCAACTCTTCGAGTTCGCGCGCGTTGGCGGCGATGAGATTCCCCTGGGCGTCGAGGATCAGGACGTATACCGTCAAATCGCGCACCGCATCGAGCGATCGATTTTGCGCGATGGTCGTCACCTCGCTTTGCGGGAATCCGCGCACGTCGGTAATGCCGTATGCGCGATTTCCCGCAACCACGTCCGGCCGCACGGCATCAACGACCATCCAATCGGCTTCGCCGATAACCAGATCAATCTGCCGGACCGTATCATCCACCGGAATACCGAATTCCAAAAAATGCGCGGTTTCGCCGGGGTATAAATACGACTGGCCTTTGCGCGTGGCGAGCACCGCGCCCGCGGCATCAAAGAACCGGAATTCATAATTAACGCGTCGCGCTCCGACGCGGACATTCGGATTGCGGACTTCGGCCGCGGCATCCACGACGCCGGAGCGGCTCGGCACCGCGCGGGCCCAAAGCACCTCCACGGGTTTGCGGTTTTTCAGTTCACAGGGCGCGCATGATCCGCCGCAGTCCACTCCTTCTTCGTTCTGATTCCGCCGGCCGTCGGTGCAGGTCGCTTCCGAAATGCCCTGGAAAAATAAAAATCCGACGCCTGCCAGGATCACGGCCAGGATTGAAAACGCGATAAATTGCCGTTTTGTCCGATAATCCATATCCCCCTCATCCGTATGCCTGGCTCCAGTATACCGGTTCTCGGCTCCGACCGGAACTTGCCGAAAACGAAAAATCCCCTCCATCGAGGGGCTTCGCGATTACCCAGCACCTCCCGCTTCTATTTAAAACACCGGAAATTTTGTATGCTGGCCTACTCTACTTTCCCAGGGACGCAAGGTCCCAAGTATCATCGAGCCCCTGCGCTTTCACGGCTCTGTTCGGAATGGGAAGAGGTGGGACACGCAGGGATAAAAGACCAGCAAACAAAATTTCCGGTGTTGGGGTTCGGAACCTACCCGCCTGTATTTTGCAAAGCAAAATTCTGGCGGGATCTGACAACATGCGCGGGCAAAACCAATTCGTGTCCCGCTTCGCGAGCCACCGCGGATGGTCGCGGATGAAACGCTGATCAGCGCAGATACGAGACCGTATCCGCGAAATCCGCGTAGGAATCCGCGTTAATCTGCGGCGTCTCACTATGTGAGACGCGTCGCCCCTTCGGGCGGGAGTACATCGGCCGATTAGTACCGCTCGGCTCAAGCGCTCACGCGCCATACACCTGCGGCCTATCAACGTGATCATCTCTCACGGGCCTGATAACGATACCTAATCTTGGGGTGGGCTTCGCGCTTAGATGCTTTCAGCGCTTATCCCGTCCGAACATAGCTACCCAGCGATGCTCCTGGCGGAACAGCTGGTACACCAGAGGTTCGTTCATCCTGATCCTCTCGTACAAAGGACGACGCCCCGCAAGTATCAACGCCTGCAGTAGATAGGAGACCAACCTGTCTCACGCATCTACACGCGTATTCCTACGCGGATTGGACTATATCTTCATCCTTCCGCTCGCGCGGGATGGGATGGCTGACGTGTAGTCTCTACGGGCTCCGCAACAGTAAGCGGATTCCCTCGGTATTGTCCGGTCTGGATTCTACCGAAATCAGTCAGCTGGCCTCGCGATATTCCTACCGCGAGCCGCCGTGAATAATGTCTTAACCTCGGGCTCAAACCGTTCATGCGCCAATCATCCGTTTGATTGACATCGCGATGCGCGATTAGCGCATCAACGGTTTGAACCCAGCTCGCGTACCTTTTTAATGGGCGAACAGCCCAACGCTTGGGAGCTTCTCCACCCCCGCGCTAAGGTGAGCCGACATCGAGGTGCCGAACTGCGCCGTCGCTATGGACGCTCGGGCGCAACTAGCCTGTTATCCCCGGGGTAGCTTTTATCCGTTGAGCTTTGGCCTTGTTCTAGTAAGTAGCACATACCCACATCTCGACCCCGAAGGGTCGAAAAGTGAATACACACCATAGCCATCGGATCACTACGTTCTGCTTTCGCACCTGCTCGGAATGTCCTCCTCGCAGTCAAGCCGGCTTTTCCCGTTACAGGTCCAGCGCGATTTCCATCCGCGCTAAGCCGACCTTTAAACCCCTCCATTACGCTTTAGGAGGGTTCTGCCCCAGACAAACTGCCTGCCAAGCACTGTCTCGCCGGAGTTTTTTCTCCGACGGTTAGGACCTAAAGGTTTCCAGAGTGGTATTTCACTGACGGCTCCATCCCGGCCGAAACCGAAACTTCAACGCCTCCCACCTATGCTACGCAAGAAACTTCTAGACCCAATACCAAGCTGCAGTAAAGCTCCCGGGGTCTTTTCGTCTAACTGCAGGTAACCGGCATCTTCACCGGTACTGTATTTTCACCGAGCTCCACGTGGAGACAGTCCTCCGATCGTTACGCCTTTCATGCGCTTCGGAACTTACCCGAAAAGGAATTGCGCTACTTTAACACGGTTATAGTTACCGCGGACATTGACGAGGGCTTGGCACCTCATGCCGAACAACGTTGATATAATCTCGATCACTCGACAGAAATGATTAACCTTCTCGCATTGGTCAGGCGTCACCCCCTATACATCCTCTTACGAGTTCGCAGGGAGCTGTGTTTTTGGTAAACAGTCGCCAGAGGTACTTTCGCTGCGGCCTCGATTCATCACCGAGGCAGGCCTTATCGCGAACTTACGGCCGCTTGTTTGCCTAGTTCCTTCACGTGGACTCACTCGTTCGCCTTGGTGCATTCACACCAACCCACCAGTGTCGGTTTCCGGTACGGTTTCTTATTGGTTAACCCTAGAGGGTTTTCTGGGAAGCGTGCTCAGCGAGCTTATCCGAGAGTCGCCCCTCGGCGTTGCCCCGGCACTCGGGACCGAGCATTACCTCTGCCGGCGGATTTGCCTACCGGCGTCCCCTATGCCGCGGACGGAAATCCCTAATCCGCCTCGCGTACTACGCTCCGTCACCCCATCAGAACCAATCAGAAGTCACGGAATATTAACCGTGTGTCCATCGGCTGCGGCTTTCGCCATTGCCTTAGGCCCGACTAACCCTTGGATGATTGCCATTGCCAAGGAAACCTTGGGTTTGCGGCGATTCCGACTTTCACGGAATTTGCGGTTACTTGTGCCAACATTCTCTCTTCCGTACGCTCCAGAGCTCCTCACGGATGCTCCTTCATCGCAGAACGAAATGCTCCCCTACCACGCGCGTTCGACGAATCGAACGCGCATCCGTAGCTTCGGTACTATGCTTAGCCCCGTTGAATCTTTGGCGCCGGATCTCTTGACGAGTGAGCTGTTACGCACTCTTTGAAGGGTGGCTGCTTCTAAGCCAACCTCCTCGCTGTCTCTGAAATCCGACCACCTTAACCACTGAGCATAGATTTAGGGACCTTAGCTGACGATCAACGGCTGTTTCCGTTGCGCACGACGGAGCTTAGCCCCCGCCTGCTGACTCCCGGAATAACGCCCCGCGCATTCGGAGTTTGATTGGTCGCCGCGGGTTTCCCCGCTAGCGACCATCCAGTAGCTCTACCTCGCGTGACGCGTGATCCGAGGCTAGTCCAAAAACTATTTCGGGGAGAACCAGCTATTTCCAGGTTCGATTAGCTTTTCACTCCGTACCACAGCTCATCCGAGAATTTTGCACCATTCACCGGTTCGGACCTCCCCCCGATTTTCATCGGGGCTCATCCTGGCCATGGTAAGCTCACCTGGTTTCGGGTCTCATGAGTACTACTTATTGGAATGTAGATTGTGGAGTGTCGTTTGTGGTTTCCCACATTCTATGTTCCACATTCTACAGTCCAATGACGCGCTATTCGCACTCGGTTTCCCTGTGACTCGGTGCCGTACGGCACTTAATCAGCAGTACTCAAGAACTCGTTGGCTCATTCTTCAATAGGCACGCCGTGGTCCGGCACCTTCTTAAGCATTATCGAGGTCAATTCGCTTTTTTAGTTCAGCCCAACGTTTGCCGAACTGTTTCAGTTTCTGTTCTCTTCGTCTTGCAGCTCGTTCATCCCGGAAAGCCTCATAATATATAAGCTCCCAAGGAACGCCGGCTTTCGTAGCTCGGTTCAAACCTTCATTATGACCGGCTACGCGTTTTCGAAGATCAGCTGAAAATCCAATATAGTATCGCGAATTGACAACACTTCTGAGAACGTACACGTAGTACATTTTCTCAATATAACGCACAAGAAGGTGCCGGACTCCGACTCCTTGTAGACATATGGTTTCAGGTACTATTTCATCGCCCTCACCGGGCTGCTTTTCACCGTTCCCTCACGGTACTGGTTCACTATCGGTGACGAAGAGTATTTAGCGTTGGGTCTCTAGTCGACCCGGCTTCACGCGCAGTCGCCGAACGGCGCGTTACTCAAGAATAGATTCAGAAGGCATACGACCATTTTCGAATACGGGGCTATTACCGTCTTTGGCCCGCCGTTCCAGGCGAGTTCTTCTAATAGCCGCATGTACCTTCTCGGACCGAAGTCCGACGAATCCATCTTACAACCCCCAGCAATCCGGCTTGCGCCGAATCGATAGGTTTGCGCTGCTCCCGTTTCGCTCGCCGCTACTCAGGGAATGGGAGTCACACAAATTGGTGAACTCATGTATGCCCACCAATTTGGGTAACTCTTTGTTTTCTCTTCCTCCGCTTACTGAGATGTTTCACTTCAGCGGGTTCGCTCTCACACGGTTTTACCCGTGGAGTCTCCGACTATTAAGTCAGAGGGGTTACCCCATTCGGAAATCCCCGGATCAAAGGTTGCTCACCACCTCCCCGAGGCTTATCGCAGGCACGCCGCGTCCTTCATCGCCTCTTCATCCCGAGGCATCCACCATACGCCCTTGTTTGCACTCCCACCCGATTGGGTGAAAGGTTCTGCCCGCACATGTTGTCAGATATTACTTCGTATTTTGTTTTCAACGTTCGGTCAGTCCGCGTTGCCACCGTACCGGATGTCCGTATCGAACCGCGGTTCGGTCCGGGCATCTGCCACGATCGCACGAAAAAAGGCCGCTCGAGCGGCCCCAGGGGTCGACGCACGCTGGAAAGCAGCCGCCTATTCCCGAAGGGCCATTGAAATGCCGTATGTGAGAGCTTCACGCATGTTGTTCCTATTATAGGGATATCGCCGCACGCGTCAAGAGGCCGAAAAGTGGGCTTCATCCACTGTTCACCCCCACACTCATTACGGCAACATTTCCATCCCTATGTATGAAGGCGGGGGGGGTGCGTCCGCGTTGATTCTGCCCTGCAGTCATGCGCGATGCAGCGCTTCGCGTTCTTGCGCAATGAGGGCGAGGGTTAATTCGACTTCCTCCCAAATACAAACTCCCTCGGCATTGCCGGGGGAGTTTGTTCTCTGGTTCGCAAGCGGATCTTATCGGCCGGTCAGCTCCCGCCGCATCCGATCGATGGCCGAAGACGCCGCATCCTTGCCGCCCAGGCCGAACGAAAGCCCGAACGCGAGCGCGAGCATCGCGACAAGGCCCGTGATCAAGGTCTGGATAAGGATTGTGGCAACGCCGAGCTGCAGGAGCGCGGCAACGACCGCGAAGACCCAGATCGCCCAGCGCGACATCACGCCCACGAACGCGCCGCGCAGGCCGGCGGCTTCCAACGAAGCGCGGACCGAGCGCTCCACCACCTCCGCGATTTTTGCGGCAATGATGATGATGAGCGCGGCGACGACGACATTCGGAAGGTACGCAAGCACCTGGCTGAGGAATACGCTCACCTGAGTCAGGCCGAGAATGTTCGCGGCTGCAAGCAAGAATACGATGATGATGAACCAACGAACGAGGGCACCGACGAACGCGCCCGTATTGAGGCGTACGCCGCCCCGCTCCAAGGCCTTTTCCACCTCCAATTTCTGGAGCGCGGCATCAACTCGGAGCGCACGGATCACTTGCTCGACGAGCGTGCCGAGCGCGACCGCGACGATCCAACCGATGAGAAAGACCACCACGGCGCCGATGAGCAGTGGAATGAAATTCCCCACTGCCATCCACGACTGTCTGAATGATTCGGTAATGATTTGGCCCCACGTCTGAAATGCCATAGACAATTCTGTTGTTGCCGGCGCCAATGCCGAGCCGTGCACCCGTTCGGCACTCGTCCGCCGACGATGATTTTCTGTTATGACTGATAATTTCACCGAAGCCCGCCGCGGCAACGGAATATCGCCATGGGCTCGACCCGGGCTCTCGGACTAGTTCCTTACCTATATCCATTATAGCGGACCTGCAGGAATACGGATTCCCGTTATGCACAAGGCCTCTTCGCGCGAAGAGGCCTTGTGCCCGTTCTTTATTATTAAAGAAGATAATTAGCGGCGCATCACCGCGTCATGTACGCGCAAAAGCCCATCACCCGTTACTCCGGATACGGCATGGAGTACAGCAGCTGTTTGTTTGAATTCCATTTCCATGCTCTCGACATCGGCGAAATTCGCATGGAGCTTAGGCACGACGACCAGACGCAGTATGCCGCGAGCAGCACCCGCGAAGACGCGATCAGCCACGCGATCAAACGCCATCGGCACCGCAGCGACGATTGACACCGCTTCGGCCCCCGCCCGGGTAAACATATCGCCGATATCCACCACTGCGATCTTGGCAGCGAATCCCACCGCCCCGCGCACGCGCCCGATGCCATCCATTGCGCGTTCCATGCCGGGCAGCCGGCCCTCGATACCCAGTTCCCCCAACATCCGAAATGGCTCGCGCCCGGCCGCGTGCAAACCGTGTGCTACCGCGCCGATCGCTCGCGCCAGTCCCCGCTGCCCGCGATCAATGGCTTGGCCGAGCGCCGCTCCGTCCAGTGGGACGGCAGACAGGCGCGCCGCGTCCGTCATTTCCGAATTCGCTGACGGCAGAGCATCGACCAATTGATGATTGGTACCCAATGCCGCTACGGCGCTGCCTAACGTCCGCTGGATTTCATGCGCGCCGGCGGGAATCAACGCCGGGCGCACCGGCGGCGAGGATGGCACCCGAACGGGACGCCGGACCGCGATCGCGGTCCCGCCGTCGGAAAGAAACCGAAGTTCGACAATCGCTTGAGAGACCGCAATGACTCGCCACGCGGCCGAACGCCACGCGTCGAATACGATGCGATCGGAAATCGGCTGCTGACCCATAGGCGGTACGGCATGGAACGGCTCTCGCAGCATCGCATCCAGTTCCTCACGCGCCTGGACCGTCGCGCCGATCGCTGCCTTGGCAAGTGGCGCGGGCGCAGCAACTTCATTTGCAAAACGCGAAGGCGATATTGGTGAAAATGCGATATGCGACGAAGTACCGAATCGCTGAAGCGCCATGCCGATACGGTCCGTCGCGCGCACTACTGCCGCATCGCTTACCGCAATCGTACGCTCCGGCAGCGAACGCACTCCTGCGCTTGTCTGGAGAACCGCCGCTTCGCTCATGCCGCCGAACGCATATCCGAGTTCCGCCGTCGCAAAAACGAGCGCGCCGACTTCTTCGAACGCAGTAGTTGTAAACCGGGCAAATGCATCCGGCGCAGCAAAGAACGCATGCGCAATCGGAAATTCCGGACGCGGCGCCGAAAACCGAATCGCTGGAATATTACTCACGAATGAAACCACCAGCAGCATCGCAAGCATGGCAAGCGCCGAGCCGACAAGCGATTCTGGTACGCGCAACGGTGCATGCGGCACCCGAATCGCCGCTTCCGCTTCGGACGGCATGATCGGTTCGGGTACGCGTTCGGATTCAGAAGACGATACCCCTGAATCTTTCTCGCCGTGAAAAAATATATGCTCCTCCGCTAAGCGGACGATCGAGTCAAAGTCCGCCTGCGTATAGTAGCGCCAGCCGCGATTGTCCCGCGCTGCACGGGGAATTTTCCCCTCTTGCTCCCAACGCAGGAGAGTGCTTTTGTCGCGATCGAGCCGCTTTGTAAGGTCGATCAGGCGGTAGATGCGTTCTTCAGCCATCGGCGCAGAAATGAAAAATAATTGATCTGGAAATTTGTCGCGAATTAACGAAAGACGCCCGGCTGATCGCCGAGCGTCTTTGATGTTCTATCGCAGGTTTGGACCGGAAGCTTGAGAAAAAGACGGACTCGGCAAAATTGCCGGATTTTCATCTCTTTCTCGAGATTTCGGGAGGCCATGCAGATACTGCATATACTCCCTATACTCCTAGAATACGGCACACCCGGAGCACGGCAAAGCCCCATGTGGATAACCCGGGGGCAACAACTGGGTATACTGAGTATGTTCAGTTCCCGCAGCGTGGGATATCGGCCGGCAGCGTCCGCGCGCGACCCATCAGAAGTTCTTTCCCGCGGCATTGCGCCGCTTTTCCGAATCGAGTTCTTTACTCGACTATCTCCCGCCACGGCAAGCTCCTTCAACTACTATTCTCTTTCTCACAGGGTTTTTACTCTGCGGGAATTGCACCGCAACGGTGCACACCTTCACTGGTTCCCTTTTCCATCTCCGGGCGCCGAGTGGAGATCCACCGTGCGCACGGAGACCGCCAGACACGCGGTCTCTTTTCTTTCATGCGTATACGCAATGCGCTGCGGCACGCGTATTGCGCACGGTCTCTCGTTCGTAGTACGCTCGTTGGGGTTATCCTCTCACTCGCCAACCGAACATCATGCTCAGCATCAACGACCTCAAGGCCAAGACCATCGTCCTCATCGATGACGCGCCCTATCAGATCACCGAAATAAAACATTTGCACATGGGGCGGGGCGGTTCATCGGTGCAGACGAAAATAAAAAATCTCGTCACCGGCCAATTGTTCTCAAGAAATTTTAAGCCAGGTGATACCTTCGAAGAAGCGGATATCGAGAAACGCGAACTCGTACATCTGTACGCGCATCGCGGCGAATATGTATTCGCGCCGAAAGAAAAACCGAGCGAGCGCTACACGCTCACGAAAGACCAGCTTGGCGACACGGTGCAGTGGCTCATCCCGAACACGCCGGTCACGGCGGTCTTTCTCGACGACAAACTACTCGGCATCACCGTGCCGATTAAGATAGATTTCAAAGTTACCGAAGCGCCGCCTGGGCTCAAAGGCGATACGGCGAGTGGCGGCACGAAGCCCGTGACTATCGAGACCGGCGCGATTATCAACACGCCTCTCTTCATCAACGCCGGCGATACGATTCGGGTGAATACCGAGACCGGCGAATACGCGGAACGCGTCAGCAAGGGCTGACGCGTTTTTTAATCCAATCGGATTACCTCGCCCGGCGCCATCGCACTTCCACGCGGTGCGGCCGGTTCTTTTTTTCTCGGCCGCGATTCGATTGCGGGCGGCGGCGCAGCGATATCTTTCTCGTTCGATCGCGGCGGCATTTGCGCTGCCGGAACGCTCGCGGCGGCAGGGATTTTTTTCTCGCGCGGCTGATCGCCATTCATCGCCTCCGCAAGCGCCTTGCGCAGCTCCCCGAGATGATGCGCGGAGCGGCTTGCGTCGGCCTGCTTTGACTGATCGGAGCGCCGTTCGGACTCGCGCGCCGGCGCGGCCGGGCGAAGTTCTTTCAGCGACAATGGTTTGGCGTCGCGCCGCGCGTTTCGATCGCGGCCGCCCTGCGGCCGCTCCCCTTGTTTTGCGGCAGAAGCGGACGCGGAAGATGTCGGAGCAGCACCGGTCGGCGCTGCCGCATCGGTTGGCGCGGTAGCGCCGTCGGCCATCTGGGAACGAAATTGGATCAAGTGCATATGTTCCTCGCAAAATACCGGCCGCTTGCCGTCGGGTTTGAACGGCACCAGGATCGACTTCTGGTCCACGGCGCATTTGGCCTCGTACATCGGCCGATCGGGTTTAGCCGCGGCAGCGCCGGCTGAGCGCAAGCCCGCGCCCGGAACCGCTTCAAAGCCGCCCAACGTGAATTCGCGAATCTTTTCCTCGACCTGGGCGCGCGGCGCGCTGTAGTGCTCCCGCGAGTATTGAACAATCTCTTTGACGAAGGACTGCGCCGGCGTCGGCATCGGCGGCAGGGTCTCGGCCGAAAACGGCCGAGACGTCAGCCCGTCGATCATGAGTTTGAGATACACTTGCTTGAACCCGAGGTTAACGAGGTCCTGGACCATGAATTCGGGCATGAATTCTTTTTCCAAGAGTTCCGCATCTTCGGCGCCGATACGGAACGTAATCATCGTACCGACGTTGCCGAAGATGGCATGCTGCACCTCCTCTTCCATTTGCGCAATGTATTGATGCGCAACGGTCAGGTTGAGACGGTACTTGCGCGCCTCGGACAAGATGTTTGCGAAGGACTCGGTGGCGAAGTTCTGGAACTCGTCGACGTAGAGGTAGAAATCTTTACGCTCGGGTTCGGGGATATCCACGCGGCTCATGGCGGTAAGATACAATTTCGCCACCATCATGGCGCCCAAGAGCCGCGAATTCTCCTCGCCGATGTTCCCTTTCGAAAGATTTACGATGAAAATCTTCTGCTCATCCATGATGGCCCGCATATCCAGGGACGTCTCGACTTGGCCGATGACGTTGCGGATCAGCGGATTGCCGGAAAACTGGCCGATCTTGTTCTGAATCGCGGCCACGGCCTCGCGCATGTATTGCTCCGGATACTTGGCGAATTCGTTTTCCCAAAAACCCCGGATGACCGGATCGGTCAGCTGCGCCACGATCTGGCGCCGGAATTCCTTTTCGCCGAACATGCGATTCACGGATAACAGCGTCGAGCCCTTTACTTGCAGCAGTGCGAGAATGGCATTGGCCAGAAGGTACTCCATGCGCGCGGACCAAACCTCCGGCCCGAAAATCTTTTTGAACACGCTCAAAAGGCCCGAGGTAATCAGATGTCGTTGGTCCTCGGCCACGGCTTCCATGACATTGAACGCCATCGGATATTCGATATCCACCGGATTGAAATACACAACGTCCTTGATGCGGTGCTCGGGCACAAATTGGAGCACCCGCTCGGCGTATTCGCCGTGCGGGTCCACGACCGCGACGCCATGACCGGCTTGGATATCCTGGATGGTCATGTTTTCCAGAAGCGTGGACTTGCCCATGCCGGTCTTTCCGATGATATAGACGTGCTTGCGTCGATCGCCGCGTTGGATGCCAAATCGCCGCCGCTGGCCGCGGAAGTTCGTCTCGCCAAAAAAGGTGATGTCTTTGTCGGATGCTCTGCCGTCCATGGATGGCATAAACTAAATCGGCAATGTCGGCGGAGGCTCCGCGCGCCGCGCCGGAATGCGCGGCAACAGCGGGGCCTTGGTTGCCAAGCCTGGAAAATGGAAAATCGTCGCAAGCTCTTCGCTATTCAATACGATCCGCTTTGATTTCATCAGAATGGTATCGGTGAAGCGCTTGCGCAGCCGGAAATATTTATAGAAGAGCTGCTTCTTTTCGAGCTTCACCTTGCGCTTGAGGAATCCGGGCCACCACCAGGTAGTTGCCGTGGCCATGGCATTGCCATTGAGTTTAAAGCTATTGAGCGTAAGCGTATTATATTGCTTCAGGCCGCCGATGAATGAGGACAGATGGGATAGGCCGAAACGGTCACGCCGCGCGATATAGGTGAAACGGATCACCGTCGAGAAGCCCGGCTTTGTGATGTTGCGGGAGATCGCCTTAATCTGCTCTTCGATATTCGCCGGAATCATCTTGAATTCGAATGCCGGCTTTTTCTCCGGAGCCGGTTGCGCGGTTCCGAGTAACGCGCCGGATAATTCCTGCGCTATCATTCCGATCATGCTTTTTTTCTCCGGTACTTTTTCCCCCGCGAGTTTTTTGATCAGCGCCTCACCCTCGACTTTCCAATCGTCATCCTCCGCCGGTTGGAACAATAGCTGGTAGGCCATGTATTCGCCCGGCCCGATTTTACCGAACGCTTCGGCCATGGACGAAAACGGATCGACTTTCTCATATTCCTCCTGGCCCGGCTGCATGGAGACGAAATCCCGGTAGGTACGGATCGGATAGGCATCTTCTTTCGCCAGGGAAAATTCGATGCCGAACAAATCCCATTCGGGCGTCGGCATGGTCGGCGGCAGTCGCCGGACGTAGTCCTCCACTTCCACGACCTCGGCTTCGGGATACTGGGCGTAGAGATGGTTTTCGACGACGTTGCGGAAAAAAACCGGCGTGCGGATGTAAAAATGCACCTCGCCCTCGAGCGAGACCATTTCGAATATGATGTAATCGCGCTGCAGCCCCTGCCACCAGACCTCAAGCGGATCCAACGACCAAATCATGGTCTGCAATCCGCCGTAGAGCTGCTCCATCGCCTCAGGTGTTTTGGGGATGTCGCGCGGAATGCGTATCTCCAAAAGTACCCATTCGAGATTGGCGAAGTACCGTACCTTCAAATAGTACTTCCAGAGCGCCCTGCCCGTGACAAAGAGCATGGGCGGCATCCACATCCACCACGTGTGGCTAAACAGCGCCACAACGATCGCGAGGTTATCAAGAAAATCGAAGATGAATCCCATAGAACTAGTATACGAAAGGCGGCGTTGCGGCCCAACCTATCGCGCTGGACAAGTTCCGGCCTACCATACGCCGACGGCTGCGGTTTTCAAGCGACCGGAACCCGAATGCCCGACTTAGACCAGCTGGTACCCCTCGGTTGACCGGCGAAAGAGATCCTTGTTTTGCAGATTCAAAAACACGGTATTCGGCTTCACGAAGCGCTGCGCCAGCACCCGCTTGGCGATCTCTTCTTTGGGCAGCGGCCGCTTCGCATTGCGCAAAATTTCGGCAATGATATCGCTGACCGTGCCCGGCTGGTAGCCCCATTCGGACAACGCATACAGCCCCCGCCCCACGAGCACGAATCGGGAATCCTTGATCAGTTCATTGTGCACGGTCTGCGGATGCGCCCGGTGGTTGGACCAGCCCGACTTCGAAATGGCGCCCGCCACTTCCCGGAAATGCATGGGCTTTTGGGCCCGCGCGAGTACCGCGTAGGCCTTGTCCTTCACGCCGCGCGGTCGGATCGTCGGCCACGAGACCAAGCCGAACTCGCCATACGGATTCTGCTTGATGAGTTTCGAGATACTCAAATACGATTCGAGCGTATCGGGATTCGGCACGGAGCCAAGCACGTCGCGCGCGTGCGTCTTCAAAATCTGGAACATATCGGCCGCGGGAATGGGCTTTTTCTTTTCGGCCAATTCTTCGGCCGCGCGGGCCATGATCGACTGCGCGGCTTTCAGCGATTCTTCTTTCGTATACCAGCGGTCGTGCCACGTATCTTCCTCGCGCTTAGCCGAAAACGGTTGGCCGACGGTCAACAGGAAATACACGTGATTGTGGAATTTCGGTTCAATGACCGAATGGAGCAGCTTTGATTCCTCGCACACGTGTCCGTGATGGGCAAAATGATTTTCGAGTGCGGCAAACGTCGGCGCGAATGCGGCGACGGCCTCGGATTTGGCAAGCTGGCGCAATCCCTCGGCTTCGATCTGGCGCACCCGTTCCCGAGTGACCTTGAACGAGCGACCAATGGATTCGAGCGTCTCGGGTTCCTTACCGCGGAGCCCAAACCGGCGCTCTAACACCTCGCGCACCCGCGCCGAAGGAAGCGACTTGAGGGCAGTCGCGATCACTTCGCGGGGATGGACGGGAAGAGTAAGTTTTTGCATGGCTCGGATCTACGCGGCTCGCATGCGTCCGGCACGGCGTTCGTCCCAGCGGCGCCAGGTAACCAGAAGCGGGCTTGCAATACAGATAGAAGAATACGTTCCGGCAATAATGCCGATAATCAAGGTAATACTGAACATTTTGGTGCTCTGGCCGCCAAAGAGCCACACGGCCCCTAACGCCAGAACCACAGTCAGCGAGGTATTGATCGATCGGACGAGCGTCTCGCGCACGCTTCTGGCCACCAGAAGCGAAAACTCGTCCCCCGGGCGGCGGGAAAGATTCTCGCGGACCCGGTCAAACACTACAATCGTATCATGGACCGAAAAGCCCAAAATTGTCAAGATAGCGGTCACAGCAAGCATATCGACCTCGTATCCCCAAAACATTCCGGCTAGCGCGAAGAATCCGACGGGTATGGCGACATCGTGCAAGAGGGCGATGACGGTTACGATGCCGTATTTCCAAGACGCAACAGGCAATGAAACCTTTCGGAAGGCAAATGCGATGTAGGAAACGATCAGGAGGATCACAAGGCCGATCGCGACCAGCGATCGGCGGGCCATTTCGCGGCCGATCGTCGGGCCGATGGTATCGTAGCGGCGTTCGGCGAACTCCCCGCCCGTATGGCGTACCGCGGCGCCCAGGGCCTGATGCTCTTCTTCGGTGACATGGCGAAACCGCAGGATCATTCCCTGCTCACCCGTCGGTTGGATGCTTACGCTGCCCAGATCCAACGGCGCGATAGCCGCTCGCATGGCCTCTACCTCCGGCCGCGCGTTCATGAATTCTATTTCCCAAAGCGTGCCGCCGGTAAAATCAATGCCGAGGCGCAATCCGGCAAATACCAATAGCACCACGCTTGCCGCGATCACGAGCGCCGAAAGGCCATACCAGAGCGAACGAAGTTTGATGACGGACATAACCGATCAAGAAGCGATACCGCGCGCGAATCCCGACGTGAACAGCCACCGCGCCCGTCCCAGGCGGGGCGCGAGCGCCGCGAATAGGAACGTCCGCGATACGGTGATGGCCGACAGCATGGAAATGAGCACCCCGATGCCGAGCGTCAGCGCGAATCCACGCACCGCGCTCTGGCCGAGCCAGTACAAGATGAGCGCCGTGATCAAGCTCGACACGTTCGAATCGCGGATCGAAGTCCAGGCGCGAGCGAATCCTTCCCGGATCGCCGCCGGCAAATCGCGGCCGCGCTCCAGCTCTTCACGCATGCGTTCGAATATCAGAATATTCGCGTCCACCGCCATGCCGATCGAAAGAATGAAGCCGGCGATGCCCGCGGCGGTGAGCGTTACCGGAATCGCCTTGAACAACAAGAGCATAATCGCGGCATAGATGACCAACGCGAGGACCGCGATGAGGCCGGGCAGCCGGTACCAGAAAAGCATGAAAACCGCGACCGCAAGAAACCCGACCACGACCGCGGCCAAGCTCTTCTGGAGCGAATCTTTGCCGAGCGACGCTTCCACCGTCTGCTGGTTGACGAGCGTGATCGGAACGGGCAGCGCGCCGGCGTTCAGCCGCCGTACCAGTTCCCGCGCTTCGGCGACCGTAAATTGACCCGTGATCTGCGCGCGGCCGCCGGTGATCGTCTCGCTCACCACCGGGGTCGAAAGCGGCGCGCCGTCCAAATAAATCCCGATAGGCCGGCCGACGTTGCGTGCGGTGATGACCTCGAACAATGCCGCGCCTTCATCGGTAAACTGCACGCTGATGAGCGGAGCGTTGGTCGTAGGATCGAACTGCAAATCCGCGCGCTCAAGATACCGGCCAGTCAGTTCCGTGGGCTGGAAAAACGGATCTTCAATCACTTCTTCGCCGTTTTGCGCGCGTTCGAGCAGCGCCTGGGTTTCGGCTTCGGGCCGCGGCTCTTTGAATTCAAGAAACGGCGTCTCGCCGATCTGACGGATCGCCTCGTTGATGTCGCGCACGCCGGCGAGTTCCACCGCCAGCCGGTATTCGTCGCCCGAGCGCTCTACTTGCACGACGGGTTCCGTGACGCCGAAAAGGTTTACCCGCCGTTCGATCACGTCGCGCAGGCCATCCATGGCCTCGGCCGGCGAGGCGCCGGCAAACGACGAAAAATCGGCGCGATAGAGCAGATGCGTCCCGCCTTGGAGATCAAGACCAAGACGGTACGGCCGCGTGACCGCGCCGATGCCGGGAATCGCGGCAAGCTGCGGCACGAAATCAGCGACCGCAACGGCGCCGGCGATCATGCCGACGACCAAAATCAGGATTGCCGCGATGCGCAGGCGAAACGTTCCGTTCATGCGAACGAAGAGTCAATGGATTTCTACTCTACGGAAAACGGCCCGATAAGGCAAATCAGCCGAACCGATTCAGAGCTTGGCCGGGATAAAATTGCCTACGCGTTCCCGCCAGATGCAAAACACGCATTCCGGGCTCGGGTCGGGAATCGGCTGTTCGAGGACGGTGATCCCCCGCTTGATGCGCGGCAGGACTGAGAGTGGATCGGTCTTCAATGTTTTGACCACCACGGCCATTTGCACGCCATTGTGCAGATCCTCCGTGGAATCCGGATAGTAATAGATCAGGTGGCCGATGCCCGAAGTCGGCTTGCCGTTGGATTCGAGCAAAAACGCATACGCATCGAGCTGCTCTTGATAGGAAGCGTACATTGCCCGCTCGATGCGCGGATCGGAACTCGAGGTCTTGTGGTCTACGGGCGTATACGTGCCGTCGGCGCGAACCAGGCATTCGTCGAGTTTTCCCTTAAATCCGTATTGATCGTCCACGCGATAGAAATACTCCTCTTGGAACGGCGATTCGAGCCGGCCCTCGACGTGGCCGGCCACGATCGGCGGCAACTCGTCTGTGCCGCGAAAGCGGTCGAAATAATGCTTTACCAGTACGTCAAAGCGGTTCGCAAGCCGCGAGACAATGCCTTCGGGCTGGTAAATCCCTTGCCGATACTGCAGCCAAAAACAGCGCGGGCAGCGGTCCAGGCCGCCGAGACCCGTATGCGAGAGCCAGATCTTTCGGCCGTTGCGTCCGTTAGCCGCAGGCTTGGCGGCCGGCACGGATTTCGCGTTTTCGTTCAGCGGCATACTCATTTGCATATTCCGTTGGAGATCGCCTTTACCGGCATATCGCACAGCGCACCATGGGCTCTGCAAACCATCAGCCCGCTTCCGCCATCATTGGCGATTTCTAACGGGGCACACCATCTCAGTATAGTGATCGATCGGAAAAAAGAAACCCGTCACGCGCTTGCTGGCGCGCGACGGGTCCTCGAGGTTATGGAGGCGTCAATCGTCGCAGCCGGGCCGGTCGCGCGGCGGCACGAAACTCGCCAACATGCGCCGACTTTCCGCGGTCACACGCTCGAGCTCGGCATGCGCCGCAGTGTCAGGAATAATCTCGGGATTCCCAACGAGCTGCCACCGACGCTGGCGCCCCGAAAGGAGCACCTCGATTTGATGGAGCAAGCGCGTCCGGACGATGGCATCCCCTTCCGCATAGTGGCAGGTACATGCAGGCAGGTCTTCCAGATTGAACTCGATGATGAAGACCCGCGCCGGCATCGCCACCATACGAATCGGGAATGCGCCGCGCATTGCGCGATCGATGTTGTGAGCTGCCGGTGCGTCGGGGTGCCCTCGATACACCAACGTGAACTTCGCGTACATGCGCCCCTCCTGGCGATCGGAATCAAGTGTGCTGCCGATTAGTATACTCTGTCCGCCCGTGATTGGGCACGCGCAAGTTTTTCAACACGCACGCCGATGAGCCGAATCGCTTTCCTTCGAGGGTTTTCCCGCGCATCCAAAAACGGCAACAACATCCGGAGCGATTCGGCGTACAGATCGTCGGCCGATGTCAGCGGCGTTCGGCTCGTATGCGACCGGGTAGCGGTTGCGAAATCCGCGAATCGGACGGTAATCACCACAGTGCGAAACGTGGCGAACCCTTCGTTGTGGAGTCGCCGCACAACCGCCGCGCCCAGATCCCGCATGCGCTCGAGTATGAACGACGCGGCAAGCGTGTCGCGCTCGAACGTTTCTTGCTCCCCTACGGATTTGGGCTCCCCGTCGTTCGAAACAGGATCTTCGGACTGGCCGCGGGCATGGCGCCAAAGGCCGTCGCCCCATTTCCCGAATGCCTCGACAAGTACGGTCCGCGAAATATTGTGCAGATCGCCGATCGTACGGACGCCGCGCTTGGCAAGCTCTGTCTCGGTCTTCGGGCCGATGCCGGGCAGCGCACGGATCGCGAGCGGTGCAAGAAATTCGAGAACGCCGTCCGGCTCCACCACGGTGAGGCCGTCGGGTTTTTTGAAGTCCGACGCGATTTTTGCGACAAGCTTGTTTGGTCCGACGCCGATCGATGCGGTCAACCGCTCATTCTCGCGGATCGCGCGCTTGATCCGTTCAGCGAGCACGCGCGCCTTCGCGAATGAACCGGCTGACGAAACATCCACATACGCCTCGTCGATGCTCGCTTGTTCGAACCGATCCCCGAGCGGCGCGATGATGGCCATAATGCGCTCCGACGCGTCCTCGTATGCGTGAAAATTGGGCGTAACGAAAATCGTCGCTAATTCGCCCCGGCGCCGTGCGTCCTCGGCAAGCCGCCAGGCCCGGGAAATCGGCATGGCTGAACGAATGCCATAACGCCGCGCCGCGTAGTTCGCAGTCGAGACCACGCCGCGCCCGCTGCCGCCCTGCGGATCAGCGCCGACCACAACGGGCTTATGGGAAAACTGCGGATTCTCCCGCTCCTCCACGGCGGCGAAAAACGCATCCATGTCTATATGTAAAATAATGCGCATGGCACACGCAGTATAGCCAAAAATGGATCGAGCTGCCCGCGGCTTGCGGGCAGCTCGATATAAGCTCGGGCGGCATCAGCGCGACGGGCCAGCGGCCCAGCTCATCTCGATGACGAGGTTGTCGCGCGGAATGAACTTGTCCAAGGGCAGCGGCTGCGGCGCCCGGAGAAGAACCCGGTGCCGCGCATCCTCGAACGGCAGCGACGCGCACCACAAGGGATCCTGGCGTACCGCGATCAGCCCTTGGTTCAGCAACCGAATCAGGCAATCGCGCGGTCGCACGCCCCAGTGATACGCCATTGTGTCCCGGATCTCCCTGCCGTCCACGCGCGCGACGATGGTAAGCATGCGCCCTCCTTTCCGCTATCGCGTGTCTAGCACAACTAAAATCACGGATCAATCCGCCGGCTGCTCCTCGATGATGTTCTCTCCATTACCGATCGACTGGTAGATCGCCGCGCCCGTCCTCACTGGTGCGGCCGCTGGTTCATCGCCGGCGAACACGGTTCCGTAGACGTAATTCTCTTCCAAGTAGTCGATCACATGCTCGACATCGCGCGTCCGATCCTGCGAACCGAGTACGATGATCGCTACCGATCGCGTTCCGCCTTCGGAAAGACGCACGCGAAATACGCCGGCCAGGGTCTGGCCCGCGGCCGATGATTGGCCAGCTTTGCCGCCGAGGAATCGTTCGTCGTCGCGCCAATTCCCGTTGATCCAGGTGTAACGCTCGCCGTTGACCGAAGTAATCGATTTTTCGCGGAGCGCCGCGATATCGAAAATAGGTTTTTTATGCTGGCTCAAAAACCGGAGTAGTTTGAAGATATCCTCGGCCGTAGAAACGTTTTGGGCGCCAATGCCGCTGGCATCCGCGAACGTCGTACGATGCATGCCGATGGCAGCGGCCTTTTGGTTCATGGTATCTACGAACCGCCAGCCGTGGCGCGGATACAGCTCCGCAACGTCATTGGAGGACTCGAGCAGCAATGGATACAAAAGATCCTGCGAGCGGAATATCTCACCCGCTTCGATGCCCTGGACGTGGCCCGGATAATCCAAAGCATTGGCTGGAATGCGGATCTCCTTGAAGCGATTGATGGACTCTATCGCCACGAGCGCAGTCATGAGCTTGGTAACGCTTGCGATCGGCCGCACGGCCTCGCGCTCGCGCTCAAACAGCACTCTGCCGGTCTCGAAATCCACGGCCAGGACGGATGGCGCGCTGATCGCGGGCGCAGGAGCCGGCCGGCCGTCGGTTCCGACGCGCCGGAAATATGCCCCTGCATCAGCCGGCGTCGCGTGGCCGGCATAGACCAGGACCGGCATGCCGTTTTTCGTTTCGCGGAAAAGTTCTTCCGAATCGGCCGTAGAAAGGCGAATGCAGCCGCCCGAATACGTATCCGCGACCGGCGCGCCGCTCGGGTAATACGGCCAGCCGTGGATGAAATAATTGCCGTAAAAATGCATGCTCCAGGGCATCCATACCTCACCAATGGAAGAAAAATGGTTCTCTTCCCGGGAGCGGATCTTATAGACACCGTTGGGCGTCTCGAAAAAACTGCCTTCTTCGCCGCGCGCCTTGATGGGAAATGCTTTTGCCGGAGCGCCTTCCCGCCATACGACAATCTCCATCGCGGCAAGATCGGCGAATACAAAATCTTCACCCGCGGCAGCGAGTTTTTCCCGCTCGACAAGTACCGCTTCGCCGTTGGCAAAAATCACCGCCCCGTCTTCGAGCGTCTGGTACTGCGGCTCGTTTGTTGTCGCCGGCGGTTCTCCGAAATCCGGCCGCGCGTCCACGACCGACCACTGGCCGAGGCGCCATGCGCCGAACCAAAGCCCGCTGAGCGCGGCAAACGCCAAGATGGTCACGATGACCCGCGGATGATACGCCGTTGGCATGGAAGTAGTCGATTGTACGCTACCGAGTTCTGAGTGCTTCATCAACTGAGGATAACGAGAATTATCCGGGCAATTCCCGCATCAACCATTGGACGCGCCCGACCTCGCCAGTTTTCAGGCGTACTTTGATACCGCGCGGATGAAATTCGCGCGGGGTGAGAATATCCTGCACGAACCCTTGCGTATAGTTGTTCGTGCCGTAGTGCTCCTTTTCTATGATCCAGACCGCATCGCCCGGCCTGATTTTCGAGCGCGGCGGCGGATTCGGATTGTCATTGCCCGGCTCCATGACATTTCTTAGGGCGCAATCCTAACAGGAAATCACTGTCCTATTTCACCGCCATCAGCCGCTGATGCTCCTCGGTACTCAGATCTCCGCATTTTTTATATTTCTTCCCGCTGCCGCACGGACAAAGATCATTGCGGCCCACGGGCGCTTTTTTCGGCACCGACGCATGGGCAACCGCGCGCCTTGCCCGTCCGGCCCGCGTTTTCGGAACGGCAACGGCCGCGGGTGCTTGCTCTGCGTCTTTGGCCGAATGAAACTCCAAATGCGCCGGCTGATCGGCCGCCGCAAGACGAATCACGCCCGGCGCCTGGCGGGACTGCAGCGCCTTGAACAACGTTGCCGCGATCTGCGCGCGGATGCTTGCCTGCAGCTCGCGGAACAATCGCACGCCCTCGTGCTTGTATTCCACGAGCGGATCGCGCTGGCCATAGGCCCGCAGCCGCACCGAGTCGCGCAGATGCTCCATTTGGTCCAAGTGATCCATCCAAAGCATGTCGATGGACTGGAGCGTCACGATCTTCGCGATCTGGCGCGCCTCGGCCTGGCCGAGGCGTTTTTCTTCGGTCTCGAACAGCAAACGAAACGTCTCGGCTAGAAAGCGGATCATCTCCGCGCGGCGGTCAGTGGCCGGCAAATTTTGTCCGGCAATACGGGTAAGCTCTTCGGCGATCGTGTCGGCGGTCGCACCCATAGCACGAACGCTTTCGACGATCTCGGTGATATTCCAGGATGCCGCATCGTCATCAGCCGCGTGAAAAGAAACCAGCCGCTCGATTTCTTCATGCACCATCTCAAAAAGATCCGCCACGAGCTTGCCGGACGAGTCCGCGGCGGCTTCGAGCACGCCGCGGCGCAAGCGATACGCGTACTCGCGCTGCTTCGTCATCACGTCGTCGAATTCGAGGATGTGCTTGCGCGCGTCGAAATGGAATCCTTCGATCTTGGCTTGCGCGGATTCGATCGACTTGGAGACCAGACGATGTTCGATGGGCTGATCTTCAGGAATGCCGAGCGTCTCCATGAGCGATTTGATGCGATCCGAACCGAAGATGCGCATAAGGTCGTCTTCCAAAGAAAGGAAGAACTGGGACGAACCCGGATCGCCCTGGCGCCCCGCGCGCCCCCGGAGCTGGTTGTCGATGCGCCGCGCCTCGTGCCGCTCGGTGCCGATAACATGCAATCCTCCCGCCGCGCGGACTTCGTCCGCTTCGCGGGACTCGGGCGGATTGCCGCCGAGAATGATATCCACCCCGCGACCCGCCATGTTCGTCGCGATGGTAACCGCGCCCCTGCGGCCGGCCTGCGCGATGATCAACGCCTCTTGCTCGTGATTCTTGGCGTTGAGCACCTGGTGCGCAATTCCCTCGCGCCGCAAGTACTCGGCGAGCCGCTCGTTTTTTGCGATGGATACGGTGCCAATCAACACGGGCTGGCCGCGCTCGTGACGCGCTTTGACTTCGCGGGCGATTGCCGAGAATTTGCCGTGCTCGGTCTTGAAAATGAGATCAGCCCGATCTTCGCGGACCATCGGCCGATTCGTCGGAATCGGCATCACTTCCATTCTGTAGACCTTATGGAACTCCTCGGCCGAGGTCATGGCGGTGCCGGTCATGCCGCCGAGCTTCCGATAAAGCCGGAAATAGTTCTGGAACGTGATCGTCGCGAGCGTGCGCGATTCCTGCTGCACGCGCACGCCTTCCTTGGCTTCGATGGCCTGATGCAGGCCGTCGGACCAGCGCCGGCCGGGCATGAGACGGCCGGTGAATTCATCCACAATGATCACCTCGCCCTCTTTGACGACGTAATCGCGATCGCGCTTAAACAGGGCTTGGGCCCGTAGCGCCTGCTCGAGGTAGCGAACGTAGCGGAATCCTTTTTCTTCGTAAATGTTCGCGACACCAAGGAGCTTTTCGATCTTGTCGATACCGGCCTCGGTGATGGTCACGGCCTTGAACTTCTCGTCCACGTTATAGTCCTCGCTCTCGACCAGCGCAGGGGTCAGGCGAGCGAACGTATGGTAGGAGTCGGCAGCTTCGATATCGGGCGCGGATATGATCAGCGGCGTGCGCGCCTCGTCGATGAGGATCGAGTCCACTTCGTCCACGATCGCGTAATAGTGCGCGCGCTGCACGACCCGATCCAAGTCCGGCGCCATATTGTCGCGTAAATAATCAAACCCGAATTCGTTGTTCGTGCCATAGGTGATGTCGGCGGCATACGCGTCGCGCCGGCTGACCGGCCGAAAATGGTCCAGGCGGTCATCGCCGTGTGACGGCGCCTCGGTGAACGACGCGTCATAGATGCCGGAAAAATCGTGCGCGATCACGCCCGTCGTCATGCCCAGACGCGCGTACACCGGCCCCATCCACCCCGCGCCGACCCGGGAAAGATAGTCGTTGGGCGTCACCAGGTGCGCGCCGTTGCCGGCCAACGCGTTCAGATAGAGCGGTAACGTGGCGACCAAAGTCTTCCCTTCTCCGGTACGCATCTCTGCGATCGCGCCCCGGTGCAGCGCAATGCCGCCCAAAAGCTGCACGTCGAAATGCCGCTGGCCGATGGCGCGGCGCGCCGCTTCGCGCACCGCGGCAAATGCTTCGGGAAGTAATTGGTCGAGCGTCTCGCCGTTCGCGAGCCGGCTGCGAAATTCCTCGGTTTTTTTCGAAAGATCGCCGTCGGAAAGATTCTGGAACGCGGGTTCCAGGGCATTGATGCGGTCCACGATCGGCTGAAATGAGCCGATCGCTCGGCTATTGGGGTCGCCGAACAGTTTTGAGAAAAATCCCATTGATTCGCAAAAAGCCACGCCATTGTAGCGCAGCAAATCCGTATTGACAACGGCAAACGGGCGCGCGAGGGTAAGCACCAGCGAAGCGTTCATTCAACCCCGAAGGAGGATACGGTGGCGATCAACGACATCGGCCGGAAACACAATGATATCGACTACAAGAAGGGAATCATCTGGGACCGCTGCGATGAGGGCCGCGAGACCGGCCACCGCTACATCGCCATCTACGCGCATGAGATGAGCCGGATGCAGGAGATCGTGCTCCTCCGGCTCGCCCGCTTCGGCGATTCCCTGTGGCTGCGCACGCTGGACGGCAAAGACCACCTCTGGCCCCAGTACGCCTGGGCCGACGAGCACCACTTCCACCAGCTCCAGGCGCTGCTGCCCTGCCTCCAGCACCGGCGGCCCAAGCGCGTCCTCATTCTCGGCGGTGGGGACTTTCTCGCCGCGTGGCGCGCGACCATGGTCAAGTCCGTCGAACACGCGAAGATCGCCGACTGGGATCCGCGCCTCAGTGAGCTTGTGCTCAAGCATCAGCCGTGGGTCGAAGCGACCGGCACGCACAAGCGCGTGGAATGGGGCGAGCCGGTCGACGTGCGGAAATTCCTGCCCCGCAACCAGGACGAGCAATGGGACGTGATCATCGGCGACCTCACGGACCTGACGGCAATGAACACGCTCGTGCCTGACTTCGCCGAGCATGTCTTTCGCATCCTGAAGCCCGGCGGCGTATTCTCCACGCAGGCCGGATCCCTGTCGGTTGCGCCGGGATCCACCCACGGCCTCCGCGACGGCATCGCAGCGCTCAAGAAAGCGTTCCGCGTGGGTACGAAAAACGGTGGCCGCGTGGAGGTGCTCTGGTGGCCAATCGAGTCGTTCAGCTACCCCCAGGCCTTTGTGCAGGCCTGGAAGGAGCAGCGGATGCTGCCCGCATGTCCGACTGCCCAGACGATCTGGCGCCGCTGCAGCGTCACCGAGCTCAAGAGCGACCGTCCGTTTCTGAACGCCGAGATCGCAGCCCGCGCCTTTGCCGTTCCGCTGGAGTTTCAGCGGTGGCTCGGCCTCGCCTCCTAAAATAGCCGATGCGCGCCGCTCCCGAGCCCGGGAGCGGCGCTGTTGTTTTTAATTAAGAAAACGCCGCGAGAGGAAACTCACTCTCGCGGCGCTGGATCGGCCTCGCCGATCTTGAGTCAACCACCGTGGCGACGATCCGTGCTCGCTACGACGGCGTGGCAGCGGTTTGACCCCGCTGAAGCGTGGGCGATGGGGCCACCGGATTCGCCGGCACCGGCGAAGGATCAGCCGGCGGCTGCTTGTGGGGCCGTGGAGGTCCCATGAACATGCCGCGCCGCAGTTCGACGACAGACGTGCGTTCGGCGCCGAACTGCTCGATAAGGAAGTTTGCTGCGATCTCCGGCTGCAGCACGTCGCCGCAAGAGAAGACATCCACCGCGGCGTAGCAGTACTCGGGCCATGTATGGATCGCCAGATGCGACTCGGCGATTACCACTACCCCGCTGATGCCGAAGGGGTTGAACTCGTGGAACACGACATCCACGATGGTGGCCTGTGCGCGCTTGGCCGCTTCGACGAGGGCACCTTTCACGCCCTCGAGGTCCGTGATCGCCCCGCGATCGCAGTCGAACAGTTCCAGCAACAGGTGCCGTCCCAGTGCGTTCACCCTTCACACCTCCCTTCGGCACCGCGTGGCGCCGTTACGAAAGAGCTTGCCGCGCCCCCGCGGCTCAGGTCACGCGATATTCGCGTGCGGGTATTCGGTCCCTCGGACCACGATATTGGTTTCAACCTTCCGGATGCCGAATACCTTCCGGAAGTAGCTGATCACGGGTGTGGTGTTGAAATTCCGGCAGGAATAGACATCGATGCTGACGAACCGCCGGCGCGGAAACGTATGTACGCTGATGTGCGATTCTTGGATCATCACGAATCCCGAGAATCCCCCGGGATCTTTCTTATCGTTCCCGGCCGCCTCGACGACGTAGGGCGGGCAGAGCGGATGCATGCGCATGCGCAACGGCAATTCGGCCAGCGAACGCGCCACCAGCGCAAAGTCATTAAGTTTCTTGAAATCACAAAAATAGCCATCCAGGGTCAGATGGAGTCCGAAATTCTTCGTGGTTTTCCGATTGTCTGCCCGACGCTTCAGGCCGTTTCGTTTCAACTGAGAATGAACGCGCTCGTCAGATACTCTCGTCCCGTATCCGTCCTTCTCGGTAGAGGCGCGCCGCGCGAGAAAGATGGAGATCCTTCTTCGCGCGCCGCGCTCCGCGGAGCAACCGCGATCGTGAGCGCTCTTTCACCTTGGTAATATCCCGCTTCAAGATATCCGCGAGCCCATCGATCGCCGCATGGATATCTTCGGCGTCAGCCCGCTGCCAAAGTTGTTTCTGCGGCAACTTGCAGTTCGCGGCCGCGGACCACACGATTCCCTTGCGATGATGGCGCGTGTCGCGTATCAACTCGAGTTCGAGTACGGCAGCGGCATACGCCGGATCGCGGCCGAGAAGTTTGGCCACCGGTTCGACGATCTTTTCGCCGACGTAGCGGCGAATACTCGGCGTCACGGTAAGGCCTACACCCTTTACCACGAGCTTCATCGCCTGATTATAGGAATTTTTGTGCAACCCACAAGTGTGGATAACTCAATTTGACCGTATAGAGCCGGATCGGCGGCCGTCCAAATATCCGTACGTCGCACGCGTCCGTACTCGACGAGGCGGCGCGCGGCAAACATAAACGCCCCTCATCGAGGGGCGTTTATGCGTAATGGCGAATCGCGGTTAGCGGCGGCGCTTCTTCCCGCCTTTCTTCGCCTTCTTCGCTGCTTTGCGGCGTCGTGCCATAGGTCAAAACGAGTTAACCGAACGATCGCGAATCCGCGAACCGTTCATTGATGCGGGTACCGACCGTGTACTCGCGTGATGCGCGCCCGCACTGCGGACGGCGCGAGCGAACCAATGTTCACTCACTCCATAAATTGTAGTACATGACAAGTCGTTGACAACTGTGGATAACTTTTATTTCATCTGCAGGCCGTGCAGGCGGCCGAGCGAATGAAACCCGCCTAAATTTTTGAAAAACGTTAGGCGGGTGGAAATCCTATATCACCCCCGTTTCGCCAGCGGCTCGCGCTCGGTGGCAGAATCTTCAAATCCGATATATCGAATTTCTTCTTCCAAGAAAATGCCGAACATGCGATGCACGCGCTCCTTTGCAAGCGCGATGAGCATGACGACGTCTTCGGCGCGCGCATTCCCGACATTGATAATAAAGTTGCCGTGGCGCTCTGAAATTTTTGCGCCGCCAATTTGGTATCCTTTGAGCCCCGCGCGATCGATCAAGAGCCCTGCTGCAATGCCGGGAACGGTTCCGGAGCGTCCTACATCCGGAAATTGCCGCAGCACGGCATCCTTGTCGATATCGCGGCGCGTCCATGGAATATTTTTGAATGCACAGCCGGCCGTCTGCGCGCCGATATCTTGGCCCGCATGGCGCTTGAACGTGTAGGCGCGCACAAGCTCTTGGCCCCGAGCGGCATCACCCGGCTGCAACGCCAGGCGCGCCGCAAGCACGACCAGCTGCGGCGCGCGCTTGAACATACTGTCCCGGTATCCGAATGCGCATGCCGCGGCCGGCACATCGCGCGCCGCGCGGGCTTCGGTGTCGTATGCGAGAATCGATACCACGACATCTTTCATCTCGGAGCCGAAGCAGCCGGCATTCCCCACGACCGATCCGCCGATGGTTCCGGGCACGCCGATCGCCCATTCAAACCCGCGGAGGCCATGCACCAACGTATCGGCGACGACGCGCGCCATCGAAACACCGGCATCGGCCTCGACAACGCCATTCTCGTGGCGAACGCCGCCGCCGACCGGATGGATGACCAGACCCGGAAATCCGGCATCGGAGACCAAAACATTCGATCCCGCGCCGAGAACCATCCACGGCACGCCGTGATCCTCAGCAAAGGAAAAAGCCGCGATCCATTGGTCGCGGGAATCAACGTCGGCGTAGAACCGGGCCGGACCGCCGATGCGAAACACCGTATGCTTCGCCAGCGGCTCGTGCTCCTTGATATGCAAATCAGACATGTGCATGCAAAAACGGAGGCCTTGCACGTTTCCTCACAAGGGCTATGCAGGGGTAGACTCTCCGCCTGCTCCGCGCGGCGTATTCGGCGGATTGCTGTTTGCCTGCCCAGCACTTAGGCGAAGCCCATAGTGCTGGGCATTTGCTTGCCCTCCCACCATTCCGCGTTCACGAGGGCTGCAGAGGGTGAACTCCAATTCTATTTGTCATTTGTGAGTGCCAGCTCTGCAACCCACCTCAAGGCGGAATGGCGGGAGGTTGAAAGTGCCTGTCCCTATGACCCATGCGGCAAGCGTGTCCATCATACGACGCAAGATCCGTCCTCGTCTTCCTACCCTATACCCGGCAGTACAACCCTTTATAAACCCTCTGTAAACTATTTTCCAATGTTTCCATACGAATAACCTTTACAGCGCGCCGCATTGTACTGCCGGGTATACTCCCGAAAGGGGCCAGGGAACGCCCGAGCCGAAATACAAACGTATAAAGCCCCGGAGAACCGGGGCTTTATACCGACAAATAGATGGATCTTCCGGCGAACCGGAAGGTACACTCACATACTTATCCGTAGCAGACCGCTATGCCGCTGTCAAGGCCTCTCCTTCCACAAGCACCGGTCATTGGCCCTGGAGAAGCTTAATCTGATCCTGCAGTGCCTGGATTTGCGCTTGCAATTGTTGAACCATCGCAGGATCCGGCGTGCTGGACGGCGTCTCAGAGCTTGCTGCCGGAGTCGGCGTCGGCGCCGCGGATCCCATGAGCTCGTTCAGCTTGGCGCGGGTCTTCGGACCCACGATGCCGTAGCCGGGATCATCCGGTCCGGCGATGCCATGCCGTTCTTGGAAACGCTGAATCGCGCGCGTCGTTAGCGAACCGAAGTAACCGGTGACTAACCCCTCCGGATAGAGTTCCGTGTCTTGAGCGAGAAACTGCTGTAATGCGGTTACCGCATCGCTTTGGCTGCCCTGAGCGAGCATTGCCGTGAACACGAATCCTGTGGATGCCGCCGCAGGCGGTGTCGCCGGAGTCGGGGTCGGCGCAGGAGCCGGAACGGTGGCGCCGCCAAATACCTCGATCAGTTTGGCGCGGGTCTGCGGACCAACACGACCGACTTGCGGCAGGCCTTGGCTGGCTTGGAACCGCCGCACTGCCGCCGCGGTCGCGGGACCGAAGTAACCGGTCACGAGGCCCTCGGGATAAAGCGCGGAATCCGTCGCGAGTAAGGCCTGGAGTTGCGCGACATCGTTGCCGTCATCGCCCGGATCCAAATCACGGGAGAAGATATCGAGAAGATTCGGGACCGACGCAGGCGCAGGTGCCGGGGTCGGCGCCGGAGTAGGCGTTGGCGCAGGTGCCGGAACCGGTGCGGGCGAGCCGCCTCCGCCGCCGCCCCCTCCTCCACCACCACCGCCACCACTGATGATGCCTCCGCCTCCGCCGCCACCCGAACTTGATGAGGTGCACTCAGTAGCCGTAGGCGTCAGCGTGAACGTTACTGAAGGCGAAATATTGCGCTCGAAGCGGACAGACCAGGTTTCCCCGCAGGTTTCCGTCGCGGTCGGGGCATCCGAGTATGTAAGTTTGGTCGTATCCGGCGACGTGACCGTCAAGGTCTCGCCCTCACCCATGGTTACCTGGATATTCTGGTCGGACACCGTAATAGAATTCACGTTCCCGCCGACCGTATAATTCTTGCCGCCGACCGGCGCGGTAATACCGATGTCCACCACCGCAGCGGCGGCAATCGCTGGTGCCAAAACCAGTCCTGCGGCAATGCCGATAAGAAGATATCGCTTCATACTATGCGCGGATGCCGGACACGAGAGATGCCGGCCGGCAACCGCAAAAGGAATTACCGCAGATTACTGGCAGCGACCTTGTTCAACGACGAGCAGTGCGGTGCCGCCGTTTGTCAGGTTGGAAGTAGACATCTGGAATGCGGTTGTCGACGTTCCGCCGCCGTTTCCCACGTAGACGCGCACCCAACTGTTGTTCTCTCCTCTCAATTCAATGCATCCGCCCTGGCTCGCCGACGTTGACTCGACCGAGAGCGTAGTCGTTGCGGCAGATCCCAATGCCGCGTCTCCTGTTACGCCCAGTTCCTGATATGGACTGGTGGTGCCGGACACGCCCAGGCGTGAATTAAAGACGCCAAGTTCATCAACGACCAGGTTGCCTTGCCCGGTCGTCGCTTGGCCCACGCCGAGTGCAACGCTGAAGTATCCCGAGCCGCTCACGTTGAACGTCGTTACCGGCGAGTTCGTCGAAGCGCCGGCGGATAGCGTGCTATAAAACAGGCCGACGCCCGTTGCCTGCAGCGTTGAGGAGGCATATACCGCGCCCGTAAGGGTAGACGCGCCCGTTACGGTCAGCGTGCCGTCCGTGTTGATATTCGTGCTGATCGTCGTGGCCGATAAGACGCTATAAGAAACCGCGAGTACGAATATGGCAGCCAAAAGACCGACCATAATGATATCCCGCTTCGACACCAGTGAACTGAACGTGGTCCGCATATGTTCTCCCGTTCTATACAAATAAACACCGTATGCGACCGGAACGAAACCGCTTCCGGCTGAGTATTAGGGATAGGCGACTACCTATCGCCCTGCTTGCATTACTATACCAGGAAAAAAAACGTTCAATACCGCGGTTGTGGATAACCGCTGATTATGTAACTGCTTCTTTACAACGGGTCACGATCGCCGTTTTGATCTGCCATACTGGGCCTATCCGGCAGCGAATCCATATGACGCCATGCAGCGGAAGCAAAAAATCCTATTCGTGATAACAAAATCGGTCTGGGGCGGCGCGGGCCGCTATGTCTATGACCTCGCCACCCGATTGGATGACGCGGGGCCATTTGATATTGCCGTTGCCTGCGGCGGAAACGGTCCGCTTCTCGAAAAGCTCCGAGAGCGCGGCATCCGCACCATTCCCTTGCCCTGGCTCGAACGAGATATCGGCATCGTGCGGGAGCTTGCCGCACTCGGAGCGCTCGTGGCGCTGTTTTTCCGCGAGCGACCGGACGTCGTCCATCTCAATAGTTCAAAAGTCGGAGGGCTCGGTGCGGTTGCTGCCGCCATCGCCCGGCTCGGCCGGCTTTCCACCCGCCCGCGCGCGATCTTTACCGTGCACGGCTGGGCGTTTTATGAACCCCGTCCCCGTTGGCAGCGCTGGATCATCATGACCGCTTCATGGGCAACGGGGCTGCTCTGCGATCGCGTCATTCTCATCAATACGGCGGATCACCGTTCAGCCGCGCGTTTTATCTCGCACAAAAAACTCGCGCTCGTATTCCACGGCATTAAACCGCTTGCCGCGCTGCCGCGCGACGAAGCCCGCCGAGCGCTGGCCGTGCGCACCGGCTGGCCGTTCGCCATTGATACCGTGCTCATCGGCGCGATCGCGGAACTGACGCGCACCAAAGGCCTGGATATCCTGCTCGAGGCCGCCGAGGCGCTCAAAAACCGCGCGGGACGGGAGTCATGGCGCATCGTTATCATCGGTGAGGGCGAGGATCGCGCCAAACTTGCCGCGCGTATTGCCGAGCGCGGCCTGACGAATGCCGTGGCGCTGGCCGGATTTATTCCCGATGCCGCAACCCTGCTTTCCGCATTCGACATATTCGTTCTGCCCTCGCGCAAGGAAGGCCTGCCCTATGCGCTTATGGAAGCCATGAGCGTTGGCGTGGCCGCGGTCGGCAGCCGCGTGGGCGGCGTGCCGGATCTTATTGAAGACAACGTGAGCGGCAAGCTCGTGCCGGCCGGCGATACGACAGCTCTTGCCGAAGCCATCGGCGAACTGATCGAACATCCCGGTCGGCGGCGTATGATAGGTGAAAGCGCCCGTCAGCGCATTCGGTCCGCATTTCCCATCGACACCATGGTTCACCAGACCGCGGCTCTGTATTTGAACGCATAACTCCATGCGCCGCTCACTCTCGCCCGCGACGCTCTTGATCCTGGTCGGCGATATCGCCGTATTCCTGGCAGCCATCACGATCACGCTCGTCATCCGTCACGGTGGCGCTCCCGATGCGTCGATCGTCGAACTTTATCGATTCGCCGCTCCGTTTCTCATCGCGCTCTGGGCGGCCGGTTTTACGATCTTCGGCCTGTACGATATCCGGTTCGTCAAAAACGATCCGCAATTTTTCGATCGCCTGCTGCGCGCGGTACTCTTCAACGGCGCGGTCACCGCGTTTTTCTTTTATGCGATTCCACGCTTCGGCTTGCGACCGCTCGGTTCTCTGGTTATTCTCACCGGCGTTCTTGCCGTTCTTACGCTCGGCTGGCGAGGGCTCGCGAATATCATCCTCGCCCAACAGCGCAAGGATCGGATCCTTTGGATCGGCATCACGCCCGACGTGCTGGCCATCGTCCGGTTCCTGCGGGCAAACCCCCAGCTTGGCTTCGCACCGGCGGCATTTTTACGCATGCATGGCGAAGACGACCTACGCCTGCACGCGACAAGTTTCAGCGAGCCGGTCTTTCCGGCCGAACATCCCCTCACCGATATTGTCGCGCGCGAGCGAATAACCCATATCGTTCTCTCCCCCGCCGTTCAGCAGTCGGCGACACTGGCCAAAGCGCTCTTTCGCGTCGTGCCGCTCGGCGTGACCGTCATGGAATTCGACAAATTCTACGAACTGGTCGAAGGTAAAATTCCCGTGGCGCATATCAACGAGGCGTGGTTTTTTGAAAATCTCATCGGCCAGCGGCGGCCGCGCTATGAATTCGGCAAGCGGATACTTGATCTTGGATTCGCCGTCCCGTGGGGTATCGCGATGCTCATACTCTTCGCGCCGATTGCGCTCGGCATCGTGCTCTCGACGCCGCGCGACATCCGCTCCTGGCGCGCGCGCCGCGCCCGGCCGGGCGATGGCATCATCTTTTTCCGCCAGCGGCGCGTCGGGCGCGATGGCCGCGTATTCCAGTTCGTGAAATTCCGCAGCCAGCGCCTCGGCGCGGAGCGCTACGGCAGCGAAAAATTCGCGGGCAGTCCGCCTGCCGGACGGGCAGGTCATGATCCACGCACGTATCCGTTCGGTACGTTCCTCCGCAAAACGTATCTTGATGAATTGCCGCAGGTTTGGAATGTGCTCAAGGGCGACATGTCGTTCGTCGGCCCGCGGCCCGAGCGGCCGGAATTCGTGCGCGAGCTGGAACGAACCATCCCCTTCTACCGGACCCGGGAACTCGTGCTGCCCGGCATCACGGGCTGGGCGCAGATCAACATGGAAAACGACGCCTCGGTGTCCGACGCGCCCGAAAAACTCCAGTACGATCTGTATTACATCAAGAACCGTTCGCTCGCACTTGATCTCAATATCCTCTTGAAGACCGCGTTGGCGCTTTTACGCCGGAGCGGACGCTGATCATTCCTGCTGCCGCGGCAGGAGCGTAAAGAAACGGGCGTCTCAATGACGCCCGTTTCTTTACTTCGCGTTTCGCATTTCCAGTTTTTTCTTTACCCGTTCGAGATGTTCCTTGTCGTGGCCGATCACGTCCTCAAGCGCCAGGCCTTGTTCGGCCAAGAGCGCATCGTTGAACGCGCGATCGGCGCGCAAGAGATCGGCCACCGCGCTAAGGCCGATATCCGCGGCATGCGTGATAAACGCGTCCATATCTTTGGGAAAACAAAAACCCCCAACGCCGCGATACCCGCCGTAGAGCACGTCGATATGCGAATCGCCGATGCGGTGATCGGCGGCCATGCCGATGCGCACGTTTTCATAATCCGCGCCCATGCGCTCGGCGAGTTTGGCAAGAGCATTCGCGAACATCACCTTGCGGTAAAAATGAACGTTGCGCGCGTACTTGATGATCTCGGCTTCGGTCGCCGTGATCGCCGTTCGCCGATAGGTGTTGATCCCCCAGGGCGACATGAACGGAGCCTTGGGCAGAAGCGATAACACGGCGTGTGCGGCATCCTGGCTTTGGCTCGTGAAGCCCACAATCTGGGCATCGGGCCGGACAAAATCCTCCCAGGCGAATTTTTCAGTCAGATTCTCGGGATTGAAAAGAACTTTGTGCTCGGGAAATTTTTCCTGAAACGCTTCGGTCGTCCCGGGCGGTACCGTGGATTTGATCACCATGATTTTTGGCGAATGCACGAGCCGGAACGCGGATTCTACCGCGGCAAGATTCGCCCGGCCGTCCGGCATCCGCGGCGTCGGCACGCAAATGAACACCACCGCGGCCTTGTCCGGGTCGTCGGACATGGCTTTGGCCGGATCGGTATCGTACAAAAAGAGATCCTTGCCGCGCTCATAGCCGCGCATTTCTTGGAAATAGCGGGCAAGCGGCGTGCCCACCATCCCTACCCCGATCACCGCAACGGGAATTCGGCTCATGGCAAAAATATTCAGAATTATTGCACTATGAGTGATACCGCCAGTCGCGCGCTTCCGTTTTACCTCGCGCCAGAACGCTTGCAAAGCTTCATAATCCCTGCCGGATCTGGTCGATCAGCTGCTCGCCGCGCTCTTTGAACAGCGGCTCAAGGCGGATCGCTTCTTCGAGCGCGGCGATCGCCTCTTGATTGCGGCCAGCCCGATAATACATGGCGCCGAGATTCGCATGCGCTTCGGCGCTCTGGGGCGAAGCCGCGACCGCGGCCTCTGAGAGAGCGACCGCCTTGGCAAAGTCCCCCGCGCGCGCATATGCCTCGGCAAGGCGGGGCTCGGCAGGCGTTCGCGTGCCGTAGAAATCCTCCATGATCTGCTCGGCGTCGGCCGCGCGGCCGGCAAGAATGAGAATCATCGCGTAGTTCCGCGCCGCCTCGGGATAATCGGGCGCAAGCTCGTAGGCGCGCTGCAATGAACGGACCGCGCCTTCGGCGTCATTCGCGTTCAGATACGCTTCGGCGGCGATAAAGTAAAACTGCGGCCGCTGATCGGAAAGCTGGAATAATTCATCGAGCACGGCAAGGGCTTGAGCCGTTTGCCCCACCGCGAGGTACAGGGACGCGGAAAACACCTTGGATCGCACGTCCGTCGGGAATTCCTCGCGCTGCGCTTCATGCTCGGCGATCGCGAATTGGAGGAATTTAAGGCGGTCTTGCTCCGCGAGCGATTGATCCGCCGCGAGCGCAGTGGCGATCTGCGCGGCCTGCTCGCGAATTTCGGTCGCGCCGAACGTATTGCGATCGAGTCCGCCTTGGAACGTCGCGATGAGCGAATCTACCTTGCCTGCTGCGGGCGCGATGCCGTTGATTCTCAAGCCGTCCAAAATCGATTTGGCGGCAAGCATCGGCTGGATATTCGCAAACCATAGCGCGGCAACGACTACGATCGCGGCAGCGCCGGCCGCGCCCGCAGCGGGTATGAGCCCGAATGCGCGAACCGATGACCGCGCCTCGCCGCGCGCGGCCGTCGCGAAGCTATGGATGTACGCAAGCACGGCGAAGAATAGAAGATAACTCGTGAGGTTATCGAAAACGAATACATTCTGGAACATATGCGCCGCAATAAGCGCTCCGAACACGGCAAATGTCGCCGCGTTCATGCTGCCGCCGCGATGCAGTGTCCAAAGCAGCCAGGCCGCGGCGGCGTACATGCTCAGATACGCGACCAGGCCGAATATGCCGCCGGCGATCAGCCAATCCAGGAATACGTTATGTGCGCGATCGAACCACGGCTCCTGGCGCCAGAGCGCCGGGTCGTAATATTTCGAAAACACGTAGACGAACGAATCCTGTCCCCAGCCGATGATCGGCCGCTCCTGCCAGCCCTCGAAGGCCATCCGCCAGATGATGAAGCGGGATTGCGTCGTGGTTTCGGAAAGCGATATGGCGGCGAAGCGCGATAGGACGTCGCTTTGGCGCACGAATGCCGTATCTCTCACGAGGAAAAACAACACCGGCAGCGCGATTGCCGCGCCGATCGCGCCGAATGCCAATCGCCGGGCCGCGCCGCGGGCAGACCAGGCAAAGAGGAGGCCGAACACGAACAATCCGCCCAAAAACCCGAGCATCGCGCCGCGGGTCGCGGTGAAGTAGAGCATCACGAGCTCCAGCGCAAACGCCGCTGTGAGCGCGGCGCGCAAATACCAATTCTTGGTATCGAGTACGAACCAAAGAATGAAGAACAGATTGAATACCAAATACGCCGCATAATACGTGGCGTTGCCGAACGTCGCGTCCACGCGCGTGCCGCCTTGATGAATTTCAAATACGCCCGCAAGCTGCAGGAGGCCATAGATCGCTGTGGCTATGCTTACGACGACGCTCGTGCCGAAAAACAGTCGCCAATCCCATTCAGTGCGAAACGCCGCGGCCAACAGGAAAAAGAAAAGACCGAGATGCAAGATACCAAGGTACCCTTCCATTCGCTCGAAGTTGGACCAAAAGCTGTGATATGGCGAGATACCGAATGCCGTAGCCGCGCCCATGACAATAAGAAATGCGAGCACGGCCCAGGCGATTGTCGACGAACGCGGTCGGAATCGCGGAAACCGGAATGCCGCGTATACCCACACGACCGCGAGCAGTTCGATCAGGACCCGAAACAAAAAGTTCTTTCCCGTGATGAACGGAAAATAAAGCGAACGCGTAACGACGAAAACTAAAAACGGCGTCACCAAGAGGCCGATCTTCAGGGTCCACGAAAGCGTTTTTTCAGTATCTGACATGGCAAAATCCAGTGTAGCACCGCCCGCCAAAAAAGAAAGCGCCACCCCGATGCGCATCGGGGCGGCGCGAAGCCGGAAAGAACGAGAATCAGCCGACGCCCGGCAGGAAAACCTGCTCGTGCAGCCGCGGGATGTCGGTGAGGTCGGCGTATGGATGCTCCGGCATCGTCTTCAGCTCCGAGAGAAAGTTCCAGGAACCCATGTAGGTGTTGCCCGCAATCATGCGCGCTCTGGGCCGGAACTTGCCGCCGAACGTCCAGGCGAACGAACTGGCTCGGATGTCGAGCTGGTACAACATGCGCCGAGAGCGAGAGAGCTCCTGTTCGATCTCATCGAGTCCAGTGACATCGAGCGCCGGATGCGTCACGGTGTGCGAGGCGATCTCCATGCCGCTGTCAGCCATGGCCTGGAGTTGATCGGCGCTCATGAAATACTCGCAGGCGAAGCGCTCCTGCGAGCCGCTGCCGAGCCACCCATCGAACATCTCGTCAAGCTTCTCCACCTTGAACGACTGCGATGGCCAGTGGTTGAACATCCACTTTATGCGCCGCATCTCCGGCGCCTCACCCATCTTGCGGCCGCTGGTGTCGTAGCGCTTCGGGTCCAGGAGATCGAGGTACGGCGTGCCGGCGAAGACCTTGGGCAAGATCTCACGCTCCAGACGTTCGGCGCCGAGCTCGGCGATGAGGATCTGGAAACCGATGACTGGCGGCAGCTTACGCTCGAAGGCGCACGTAATGACGAAGAACGTGGCCGGAACGCCGCACTCCTGGAGGATCGGGAAGGCCGTAGTGAACTGATCACGAAGACCATCGTCGAACGAGAGCGTGACGTGCTTGTCGGGGAGGGGCTCCTTGGCATCCAGCCGCCCGGCTACCTCCCCGCACGTCAAGAACTGGTAGCCGTCGCCCTTCAGCGCTTCGATCTGCTTCCGAAGGCGGCTCGGCGCGCAGTTGGGGCCGGGGGCTGCGCTATCACGAATATAGTGGTAGCCCAGATGCAACGCCTGCATCGCTTACCTCTTTCTGGCGCGCGTGCGCCGATCGACGTGATGGTGCTGCTTCAAAAACAGTGATAACCGTAGCATAACTACGGCTTCTGTCAATACTCTGACAGTGCTTATTTCCACCCCGGCACTGCTTCCAACGCCACCAGATCCTTCGCCGGAATTTTGATAATGACGAGGCGCGCGGTCCCCTCGGCGCGATGCGCATGCGGCTGGCCAGCGGGAATCCAGAGCCAATCCCCCGGCCGCAGCGCCACTTCGGTTCCATTTCTGATTTCACTCGCTTTGATCTCGCGGTCATCCACGCCGCCGTCCAGCAATTTCTTTGCCCACGGTTCGACGAGCTCGCCACCATATACAAACGTCACCTCACCCTCGAGGCATTGCCACAAATCACTCTCGTGCCGATGCACTTCGGCTTCATTGACGACCGCGTAATCTTCGAGAATGTTGATCGGCAAGCCGTGCCGCAGCGCGAGCGATTTCAACGGCTCAAGCAAACGCTTGCCTGCGCTCGGCTCCGTGCCGAGCGTTTCGTCGATGGCTGATTTGCGAATCACGGCGCACTGCGCCAGCACGGATGCCATGTTATCCCAATGCAATGAGCATGACGCCGGCAATCATGAGTAATGCGCCGGCAAATCGCTCCCGGATATGATCTTCGTGAAAGAATACGCGGCCGCCGATCACGTTGAACAACATACTGACGCGCTTGATGGATATGAAATATGCTGCGGGCATGAGCGAGAGTCCGAAATAATGGAGGCCGAACGAAAACCCCGAGAGAATCGAAAGACCGCCGAGCATGCCCCCGTGCCCGGCAATCGAAACGCCGGTGCCGCGCCGGAACGCTATCGGCGTCAACGCGAGCGCAATGGCTGCGGTCAAATAAAATGCCGTCAGAAACGGCGAGGCGAGATTCGTGACGACATAGCGCGTCGTCACGATCGATATCGAAACCAGGAAAGAGCCGGTCAGAATCAGCACCGTTCCCGGTTCGGCGAACACATTGGCGATGCTTTGGCTGAGCGAATGCGTCTGGCCGATACGCCAGCCGAGTACGAATGCGCCCGCAACGATCGTGAAAATACCGACGAGACCGATCATGGTCGGCTGCTCGCCAAGAATGACGTACCCCACCGGAATTAAAAATATACTTGTCGACGCGTGCAGCGGCGCCATGAGCGAAAGCGGCGAGCGCTGGATGGCATGATATCCGACATAGAATTGAAAAATCTCCAGGGGCGTGTTGATCACGGCGATAATCAGCCAAAACGACAGTTCCGGCACGTGCCATTCGGAAAAAATAGTTACCGCAAGCGCGAGAATCGGCAATGCGGAGGCCAGGCGCAGCCAAATCAAAAAGAACGTATCCTCGCCCTTCAGTTTCTTAATGAAAACGTCCGAGAACGAGACCGTCAGCGCGTTCGCGACAGCGACGAATGGTCCCATGATTAGGATTTGAAACTCTCGGCAGCGCGCTCGGCCAGATGCCAATCCTCGGGGCTGTCGATGTTCACGCTGTATCGTTCTTCAACCGGATACAACTTTACCCTGTTACCGTACAGCGACGGCTCGTTTGAATCGAACAAAAGACCGGCCCTGAAGAGGTAGATTGCGCCGTTATGGGTATATGTTTTTTGCGGGAAGTCCTGGCGCCGCGGGATACGGCTCTTGATCGGTCCGCCGATAAACAGCGACCCCCATCCCTCTTCATCGATGATCTCAGCCCAGTAAGGACTATAATGCCCGGGGATTTCCACGACCGAGACGAGCGAATCCGCGCCGCTTTCGGAAAAAACTTTCACCGCATCCCGAATATGCGCTGCCTGACGGAACGGCGCGGTTGGCTGCAGCAGCATAATGGCATCGGGCTCATAGCGCTCCTGGTCTTTGAGCCACTGCACCGCGTGTTGGAGCACGGGCAGCGTAGGCGTTTTATCTTCGGCAAATTCTTTTGGCCGCATGAATGGTACTTCGATCCCCCATTGTTTCCCGACCGCGGCGATCTCGTCATCGTCAGTTGTCAAAATAATGCGATCAAAGACGCCGGCTTGTTTTGCCGCCTCGATAGTCCAGGCGATCAGTGGCTTGCCGCCGAGGTCCTTGATGTTTTTGCGCGGAATGGATTTTGACCCGCCGCGCGCGGGGATGATGCCGAGAATTTTCATACCATGCTCAGTGTAGCGGTTATTGACAAAACAGACAAGAAATGATATTTACGAATGGCTTATAAAACGTTCCTTCCACCACTACCCGTCTCAGGAGGCATCATGAAGCTCGCGCTCTACTCGCACGATGTCGGACCGCGGAGCAACCTCGCGATGATCGGTACCGCCGCCAGGGGCCGTGGCTGGGAAGTCATGTCCCATGACCCGCCGCTCGGCGACCAGCTGGAAGCGCTGCTCGCATTCGGACCTGACGCCGTGATCACCGGCCTGTCATCGGGCATCTCCGGATCGCGCGTGGATGAGGAGATCGCGCTCGGCCAGCGCGCTTTGCGCCAAAGCGCGCTCTGGCTCATCGTCGCGGATACGCACTACGCGGGCTTGCGTCCGCCGGCGAGGGGGCACGTCAGCGGCGCTTACGTAGCGCCCGCGACCCGGGCCGAGATCCCCGAGTACGAAGTGTTCGGCTATCCGCGCGGCAGCATCCAGTACCTGGGCGGACCGCCGATGTGGCAGATCTTCTGGACCTACGCGCCCGTACGCCTGCCGGGCAATCCGCATCTGCCGTCGTTCTACATCGGCTGCGCCAAGGATCCGGCGCTGACCGACCGGTTCATCGAGACGATCGTTTTCGGCGCCGAACGGGCCTTCGGCGCGGGCAACTTCGATATCATCCTCGGCATCCATCCAAGCGAGGACGGCAAGCCGCGCGAAGTCCCGAAGCAGGAATGGGCCAAGATCCGCGCGGCCAAGCTCGCCGAGCAGAGCGGGATCCTGGACGGCGTATCGCTCCTCTGGCCGGATCCGGCCGTTGAGTCGGCGCGCATCGCGATCAGCACGACGTATGCCTGCTCCACGGGCGGCGGTACGGACGGTATCGTCGCGGCCATGCACCGGCGCATTCCCCTGTTCTGGGAGACCGATGAGGTTCGACAGCGCAATCTCCGGCAGCTCGGCCGCGAGGAATGGCTGCCGGCCGAAGCCGGCGCACTCGTAAAGATCGCAACCGGCGATGACGTCGCGCGCGCGATCGCCCGCCTCCAGAACCGCCACGAGCTCATCCGGCTCGCCGCGCATCAGGGAGAACTCTACCCCCGCCCGAGCGAGGAAGAACTCGCCTGGCCGGTCGCGGAACAGATCCTCGACTTCCTCGAAGAGCGCCGATAAGGCGCCGGCACAACACCGCGCGAATCAAGCGGCGCCCAGACGGGCGCCGCTGTTTTTGTTAACCGATCTGGATGTCGTTGAACTTCTTTTGGGTGTATAGCGGCACCTGCTTCAGCGCGCCGCGAATGCGCTTGGAGGTATCGGGTTTGTAATACGCATGCGACGGGGCATATGGCCCGTGCGCCACTTGATACTGCACGGCTTGGCGGATCGCGTCGCGGTCATAGCCGACGTCCACCACGTTTTCGCCCCGCAGCCGGCCCTGCTGGCGCGTGCCGACGTTCACTACCGGCACGCCGAAGAATGAGGCCTCCTTGATGCCCGAAGATGAATTGCCGACGAGCGCCGCGGCATTACGCAGCAGCGACACGAAATCACGCGGGTTGATATCGATCACGAACCGGATATGCGGCGTATCATGGTGTTCGCGAAAGCGCCGGATGCCGCCCGAAATCTCGTCCGTGCCCGCATCGGGATTCGGCCAGAACCAGAGCGCCTGGATGCCAAGGTCATGAATGGCCTCGAGCGTAGCCATGACGTTTCGCAAATTATCCGCCTCGCTCGTGACCGGGTGCTGGATCACCATCGCGTAGGGCTTGGTAAAGTCGATCGCCCCGCCCACGCCGATGCGGTTGGTCATTGCCTCGTCCGGCTGGCGCTTCACGCCGGCGGCAAACTCAAGGTCCGGCGAACCGACGTTGAACACGTATTCGGGCCGCTCGCCCATTTGCAGTACCCGGCGGTACGCGTCGTCGTTGGTGACGAAATGAATGTGCGCGAGTTTGGTGATCGCGTGGCGCACGCTTTCATCAATGGTACCCGACACATCGCCCCCTTCGATGTGCGCCACGGTTTTGTTGAGATATGCCGCGGTCATAGCGGCTGCCAGCTGTTCAAACCGATCACCGCGGATCAAGACGATGTCGGGGTTCAGTTTTTGGAATGTATTCGTCAATTCTAATACGGCAAGACCCGCGGTCTTGGCCATGGCCGCGTGATTGCCGCCCTCAATAAGATTCAGCATCTGCTCGTGCACGACAAATCCGCGCCGCTCGAGCGTCGGCATGACGTTCGAATATTTTGCGAGTAGCGCCGAGCTGCCGACGACAAGCTGAAGCTCAAAATCCGGATCGCCCTGGAGCTCGCGCAACAGCCCTTCTTGGCGCGCGTAATGGATGCGATTCGTAATAACAAAGCACACCTTGCGCTTGGCACGCGGTTCGCGGAATCCCACGGTTTCGGGGATGCCTTTTACAAAGGTTTTTATTTTCTTTTTGGTTTCAGCGTTCATGCGTCAGATCATCGCATCGGGAGTAACAGGATCGTACTTCCGCAGTATGCGCGCGGCCGTCTTCCCCACCACATTCTCATATTCTTCCGACGGCATCCCGCCCGCGTGGGCCTGCGGCCGCATGGCATAGAGCATCCCGGCCGTGATAACCGTGCCGGCCGGAATGTCGGCGCCCGCCATGAGCGACTTTCGGAAATACGGCCGGAATACGGCTTCGTCCTCCTGCAGCACTTTACCTTTCTCGCCCATGCCGCGGCGCACGATGTCGTTGGAAAGATACTGCTCGCGAAGATTGGGATCGGCCTCGATCGCGCGAATGCCCGCGACCAGCGCGGTCATTTCATCAGGCGTCATTGAGACCTTGTGGTCCGCGCCCCAGAGGCCGCGATCGAACGAAAAATGCTTTTCTACTACGGTCGCACCCAGCGCAACGGCCGCGAGCGCCGAATCGATGCCGATGGAGTGGTCGGAAAAGCCGACCGGCACGCCATAACGCTCGCGCAGAAATTCGATTGAGGCCAAATGCAGATCTTCGGGCGGGCAGGGATAGCGCGACACGCAGTGCAGAAGCGTGAACGAAGCGTTACGGCGCTTCAAAAAGTCCACCGCGCGATCGAGCTCTTCGAGCGTAGACATGCCCGTGGATATAATGATCGGCTTTTTCGTCCCCGCAATGTAGTCGAGCGTCACGAAGTCCAGAATATCGCCCGAGCCAACTTTCCAAAGTTCCACGCCGAGCTTCTGGAGCTTTTCGGCGGCACCTCGGGACATCGGCGTCGAATGGAATACGATATTGATCTGGTCGCAGTACGCCTTCAGCGGCTTCCAAAATTCCTCGAACGGCGTGGCGTTCGTATTGCGCGTGACCCACGAGTAACGGTCTGCTCCTTTGAAATGCGGCGAGACGACCTCGGGCAGATTGAGTTGTTCGTCCTCGACGTTATGCGTCTGGAACTTTACCGCGTCCGCGCCGGCCTCTTTCGCGGCAAGCGCGAGGGCCTTCGCGTTGGCGAGATACTCGGCGACCGGCCGTTCGTCCTCGGTCTGGATAAAATTCTTGCCGATCTCGGCAATGACAAACACCCCTTTGCCGAACATGCTTTGTGACGGTGATTGGGAATCCATAGATTCGTCCATTATAGCCATGACCGTATCGCGAGAAAACCGGCCTTGAGCCGGCTCAAAAGGAAACGCCGCAGGGTACATCAGTACTACCCCTGCGGCGGAATGCGCGTTTCGATGACTCTCCGTGCTTCAGAACCGGTAGCCGACCTCCCGCCATGCGCCGTTCGCCGCAGCTGAATCAAAGGCCTTGGCGCAAGCGTGCGCGACGTTGAGCGCTTGGCGAACCGAATGGCGCGGCACCTTCTGACCGTCGATTGCGGCCAGAATGTCGAGCCACATCCGCCGGTAGATCGTGAGGTTGTACTCTGCCCAAGCAGCTGCCTCGGGTTCGGGCTCGAATGGCACGGGCATGCCCTCCGCGATGAGCGTGTCCGCCGCGGGCTGAGGACCGTAGGTGAGCACGCCGTTTCGAAACTGGAAGGTATGCGCCACGGTCCGGTGCGCGTACGGACTGCTCGCGTCTTGCACCGCCAGACACACGGCCCAGTTCAGCAAGCGGCCGCTCATGAACCGAAGCGTACCGATCATGGTGTCGTAGCCGCCATGGCGATCGAGGTTCGTGTGATACGTCAGCACCTCGCCCTTCGCCTGAATGGCCGCGATAGCCGAGTCGGCGACGAGTAAAGCGGTCATGAAATTGTGCGAGAGGCCGCCGGCGGCCGGATTGTAGCGCGTCTCGGTGCGCCACTTGCCGCCGCCCATGATCCGATCGCATTGCCACATCGTGTAGGCCGTATCGCCCCAGAGGAACTCGCCGAGATCCTTCCGGCATCGCAGCAGCGCTTCGATCGGTCGCGCGTGGCTGTACTTCTCGCCGACGAAGAGTTTTCCCGGATACTCCTCATTGAGCATGGCGAACTCGGCCAGCTGATGAGCGACGCCGATCGGCTTCTCGACGAAAACGAGCTTGCCGGCAGCCAGAGCCATTCTGGCCGGCTCGAGATGCAGATGGTCAGGCGTTGCCACGACGACCAGCTGCACGGCAGGCAAGGAAACCAGCTCCTGGACGCTGGGAACATATAGCGTCCCGGGAAACGGGAATTCTTTGGACGCTTGATACCGCCGCCCTTCATCCGGATCGCAGAGCGCCGCGATACGCACGCCGGGGATACCGGCGAGCGCTCGCGCGTTCGGCAGACCCTCATCCAGATTCAGATCAACAACCCCTACGCCGACCGGATGCTTTCGCATGACACCCTCCCTACACAGACCCGCGATCACGCGGGCATTGGTCATACCACCATCTCCGAGGCCCACGATGCCAACGCCAATCTCATCCATCCGACTGCCTCCTTACTCTCGACGAACCTAAAACCCGTGGCATTCGTACCACGCAGGATTAAAAAGTCAACTGGCCACTCCTCTCTTCAAAAACGCTTGAGCGTTCGCACGATTTTTTGGGCGATGAAATCTTCGGTCTTGGCCATAGATTCAAACGTCGCACCTCCCAGGTGCGGCACGATAATCAAATTCCGATGATTCCGGGCGTAGCGGACGAGCGGATGGTTCTTCACATGGCCACCTTTGGGATCTTCGTTGGCAAGCACGTCCAGGGCCGCGCCGGCAATCCATTTTTTCTGCAGCGCTTCCAACAACGCCCGCTCGTCGTTCAGCTCGCCCCGCGCCGTGTTGATATAGATCGCCTGGGGCCGCATGAGGCGGAAATGTTTTCGGCCAATAAGATTTTTCACGGCATCCGTATACAACACATGCACGCTTACGACATCAGATTCCTTGAGCAGCCGCTCCAGCGACACCTTTACTCCTCCGCCGCGACGAACAGTAGCTGCAGAAACATATGGGTCGTTAGCCAACACGCGCATGCCCAATGCCCGCGCAAAGCGCGCCACCATGGACCCGAGACGACCGAAGCCGATGACGCCGATCGTTTTGCCCGCCAGCTCATGGCCGTACAGCTCCTCCTTGTCCCAGCGGCCGCGGCGCACCGCATCGTAGCCGGCCGCGAGGTTGCGCATGAGCATGATCACAAGACCGATGGTTTCCTCCGCGGTCGGAAAAATAGAGCGCAAAAACTTCGTCTCCCCGCGGAGCGATGCGACCGTAATCCTCCGCCGCGCCGCAGCGGCCATATCAATGTGGTTGAGGCCCGTGGTCGAGGTGCCGATGACGCCTAAATTCGGCAGCGAATCGATCATGCCGCTTGAGACACGCACGCCAAGCTTTACCGCGAGCGCGACCGTACGCCGGCGTCGCTCGGGATCGCGGCGCACCGCATCCCACGCAAGCACTTCGCCGACGCGTGAAAGCGTCCGGATGGCATCCGGCGAATATCCTTTCGGTTCGGTAAGCGCGATGATCGGGCGCGGCATAGCGGATAGTTATACGGCAAAACCGATTCGCTGCTTCATGTTCGTGACGATGCGCGCATAGCGCGTCAGGTAGTGAAGGTACAGCGGAAAGCGCGACAAGTCGCGCGCGAGCGCGCGTACCGAGCCTTCGGGCGGCAGCACGAGCACGGCGAACGGCGCGCGATCGGCTTTAATCGCCGCAACCCGCATATGCCCGATCGGGAGGCCGGTCTGGCGCTGCAGCCGGCGCTCGGCAATGGATTTTTCTTCATCCACTTCGGAATGGAGAACGTCGAAGCCGGCCGAGCGCACGAACGCGCCAAGATTCTCGGGTGTAAACATGAACGGATGATCCAATTGGATCGCGAAATGGGCTCTGCCCGACATGCGCGCCTGCTGGCGGAAGTTTTTTACTTCCAAGATCAGCTTGCCGCCGGGACGAAGCGTGTCGTACGCCCAGCGGAAGAAAAATTGCGGGTCGAGCAAATGGTTCAAGGATTTCGTGCACACGATATTGGCGGCGGCCGGCAGATCCGGCGCGATCGTCGCTACGTCCTCGATGAGCCCGGCGTAGGTTTTAATGCCGCGACTCGTTGCGTATTCGGCTCGCGCCACCGTCGGCTCGATGCCGATCGGCTCGATGGGCGCGATCTCCTGCATCCCGGCAAGCAGGCCGCCTTCGGCCGAACCCACATCAATCGTAAGGCCGGGCTCGATAAACGCGCTCAAACGCGCGGCAAGCGCGCGGCCGTGGCGCCGCGCAGCATCGAACCCCGCACCTTGCGCTTCTTTGGGATTCGCTTCGCCGTGCTTATACACGCGCCTGCGGCCGTCCATGTAGCGGTAGTATTCGGCGTACCAGTCCTTGGCCGGCCGCGGATTGATCGCGACCAGGCCGCACCGCCGGCAGAGCACTGTTTTCACCGGCAGCCCGTGGCCGTCGATTTGGGCAAGTACGGCAAAATCGCTCCCTTGGCAGAGATTGCATGCAGCCGATTCGAGCGGCGCGTTCCGAATCAATTCGGCAAGTTGAGCGTCTGCCTGTTTACGGACTTCCATACCCGGTAGTAGAATTCGATAATTTTAGATATCTTCTTTACGGCCTATGCATACTAAAGGATACTACCGCGGATCCAACGCCGTTGCGATGCGCTCGGCCAGGCGCTCTCCCGCACGCCCATCGAGTCGGTAGCAGTGCTCGCGAATGATCACCTGGCGCGCCGCTTCATCCTCGCGCGGATCAGTGAGATAGCGGCGCACCCATGCGCGCAATTCTTCGGGCTTTTGCACAAGGCGTACGCCACCGGTATCGATGATATGGCGCTGATGTTCGTAATCGTAATATTGCCGGATGCTTCGGCCGTACGGCCGGGGCGATGCATCGAAGCCGACGAGGATTATTGGTTTGTTAAATACGGCAGCGTCAATAATCATGGTCGAGGCCCACGTGATAACCAGATCGCTCGCGGCAAGCGAGTCAGCCAAGTGCCGGTCGGCGGCGCGGTCCAGATGCACGTCCACGAAGTCCGCAGAGTTGGCCGGCGCGTCGAACACGGCATTGGCCGGCGGCGCTTTCCCGGCAAAATCCGATTTACCCACGACCGGCATGCGCACGAGTACTTGCGCCGGAAGATCGGCCAATGCATCCAGAATAATCGGCGCGACCGGGTCGCCCTGCAGATACCGGTCTGCCGGCGGCGTGAACAAAATCGTTTTCTTGGTTGGATCCAGGCCAAGACGCCGCAAAAATTCTTCGCGCGGCGTCCGCTCGACGGTATTCGTATAGTGGTCGTAATGCGGAATGCCGACGATCGCGATCCGCTCGGCCGGCATGTCACCGTAACGAATGATCTCATCCCGCACGCGCTCGGCATTCACCACGAGGTCCTCCGGAATATATTGCAGGAGGGTTTTTGACGTGACGTTGTCCCACGAGCGCACCATGCCAAGCACGCGCACGCCGCGCCGACGCGCAAATCGCATTAAGCTCACATCCTCCGGCGCGTATACATCCGTGGCGAATAAAAGATCGGGTTTCCATCGATCAAATAATGCGCCGTACGATCCGGCGGTTGCCAGCCGCATGGATGCAGCGCGGAAAAGCGTGCGCACCGGACGGAATCTTCCGAGAAACGCGGTGAATCCGGAAAGCCAATAGTCAAACCGATTGCAGTCGCGTTCGAACTTCGCGAGCCGTTGGACGCGGCGGGTTTTTGTCGGCAAGAGATTGGTCGCCAAGACCCAGAGTATCCGGTCTTTGCCGGATTCTGGAGGTGCCGGGACGGGCTCGATAAACACCCGTTCCCCGCCGTATTCCTGACGCAACGCATCAGCACGGCCTTCGGGCGCGAGAATCACCACCCGGACGTCCCGCTCCAAGAGCTTCGCGAGCGCATCGGTCGCGAGAATATTGCGCGCGATGATGCCCCGTGCGCAGGTAATAAATACCGTTTTGAAATTCGGGACATTCGGACGGCTCATGCGAATACCCGCTCCATTTCGTTAAGAATGTAACGCGACCGAGCAAGAATCGTGTGGCCCGCGCGCACGTCGCGCGCCCATGCGCGCGCAAGCGACTCGATGGCTTGGGGCCGCGCGAGATATGAGCGGATTTTCTCCACGAGTTCGGCGCCGTTTTTCAAATGGAATCTGCCGCCGCGAAACTCTATATCATAGAGGATCGCGTTTCTGCCGTCTTCCAGCGCGGGGCCCGTGGTCTCGATGTATGGCTTGGGCGCGATGAGCGCGGTTAGGGGCGCGAGGCCGACTTCCGCGTGTCGAAACGAATCCCATGACTTTCCGGACGGCGAAAGCGCCATGCGCGCTTCGGCCAGATACGTCCAGTAATCCTGGATAAGCGTAAAACTCTGGCGCTTCACGTCATGCTCGATGATGCGCGCTTTTTTGAATGCGCCGCGGATCAGATCCACGACTTCGGGACGGTCGTCCTGACACTCCGTGCGCGTGCGACCGCTGAAAAAAATATCGCTCGATTTTAACGCGGTGGGCAGTACGTACGACGACGGCCGGACGGGGCTCGGTGCGAGCGGTAATACGGCATCGGTCTGCTCCCCGCGCGGCAGATCCTTCATGAACAAAAGATCGAAATCGCGTCCCGCTTGAAATGACCCCGCCAGTCGCGCGCGGGCATCCGGTGCGCCATATAATTCCCAGTGGTCCGGAAAGTCGAGCAATACCACGGGAATATCACGCTTCCGCGCGGCACGGATCGCCCGCTCGCCCGCCCCGCCGGCGCGCGTTGACACCAGCACTGCGTCCACGGCTGAGAGTACGGTCTCAAGTGCTGCCGCACGCACGGCAGTGATCGGCGGCACGCCGTGGCAGGACGGATACGGCGCATGCGCGGGAACGCGAGCGGCATGCAAGTGCGGAAGAAAACCGCCGAGCACGAACGTGCGCTCCGCCCCGAGAATCGCCGGGATATCGCCGTAGAATTGAATCTCGGCGTCATACCCGCTAGCCGGCGAAAGATAGCGCCGCGCGGCAGTAAGGCGGCTGATGATCGGCCGCTCTAACGCATCGTTGCGGATCCCCGCCGCCGGCACAATAAGTATGGTCTTGATCGCCATGGTTTAGTAATCGAATATGGCATGCAAGAGCGAGCCAGCGCAATGCCTCGCATGCGCGTGATGGAAATTGTTTTCACCGTCCCGGGCGCGTAATCACCGCATAGAGCGCACCCAACGGCACCCTTTCAAGATACGGTTCGAGCGGACGGAGAAACTTGAGGATGCGCGGAAAATACGCGTAGTACCGAATATCCACGGTCCCGTAAGAGCGGAGACGGTTTGCAGCCCGGCGCGAGGAAAACATCGTAGCATGTTTATCAACCGCGCTTCGCGCGAATACCAAGCGCGTCACGGGATTCCACGGATTCATTTCGAACAGGACAAATGCGCCGCCGGGCTTGAGCGTCCGAATAATTTCGCGGTACGCCACATCGTGCGCATCGAACGGGATATGATGAAACACGCCCACCGCATACGCGAGATCGAAAGTCGCGTCATTGAACGGCAGTTGCGCCCCATCCGTAACGAAAAATTCAATCTCCGGGTGATGGCGCTTCGCGTACTCGATCGAACGCGCCGAAGGATCAACGCCCACCACGCGCGCACGGCCAAAACGCGCGTGCGCGATCCCGGCCATATGGCCGTCGCTCGCGCCGAAATCAAGAATCGCCGCATCACCGCTCCCGAGGTTGGGAAACCAGCGCGCCAGGAGCTCCATGCGAAGCCGAGCGAAATAATCCTCGCCTTCCCCAGAAATGGCGATCGCATGCGCCTGTGCCTGGCGATAAAACTCTATGTAATCGTCGAACTCGGATTTCATGGAAGCGATGCAGCGCGTTCCCGCGGAGCTGGGGCGACAATTTGATAAATCTTCACTATCGGATTCTCGTATACGCGTCGAAGCGCGGGATCGCGATCAAAATCCGGATTACCAAACTGCAATTCCCAAGGCCCGTAATATACGTACTCCGCCGCGACATCGCTCCACTGCACTTGGAGCGTCTCATAGCGACGGATGAGCTCTTCGCGGCGATCGTCCGGTACCCGCCCGCATCCTTGCCGGAAATACTCATTCACCGCGCCGCGGCTGAAGTAGCAAGCATACAAATCGTCCGTAAGTTTGCGGAAATTCTCATCGCGATAGTAACAGAGCGGTCCCACGCACGCGATGGCCGGAGGTTCCGATGCGAGCTGAGCCGCAAGGGTTTCGGGCGCGACGGCGAAGAGCTTGCTCGCCGTAAGATACCGCGCCTCGAGCTCATCCTGCGGGAGCGGTGAAATGATACTCTGCGGCAGATACGGGCGCGCAGACGTATACACGGCGAGATATTGCGAGGTCAAGAACGACGAAGAGATGATCCGCGGCTCCCCCGGGATGTGTTCGTTAATCCATTCCCATGATGCGGCAATGTCTTTCGGGAAAAAATGTTTGTTGATGATCCATTGCTGGGGCTCTCGCGCAAGCATTGCGACGTTCACCGCCTTTTTGGCAACCACTGCCAGAGATCCGAGCGCGATGAGCGCGGTAATGAGGATTGCCGCGCGCCGAGAGCGCTCGGAGATTCTCCGCGCGAGTTCAAAAACCATGAGGGATACGATAATGAAGATCGTAACGCTCGTCGCCTTCGGCCAGTGGTCGGGCGCGGGCACAAAACCGGTGACGAGCTGGACGTTCCATATGACGGGCATTGCCGCGATAAGAATTATGAGAAATATCGCGCGCATGCGGTCCCGCTTGCCATAGATAAGCCAGGCGAACGCCCCAAGGACTATATATGCGAGATAATCAAAGCCAAGCCCGACCCAGAAAAATTCGCGCCCTTCGGCAAGCGACAAGCGAAGAAGAAAATCCTCTTGCCCTTCCGCGCGCGTGAAGCGCACAAAGTTCATCGCGTAGGGGGCAAGCGTTACCGCAGCACTCCCCAGCATGATCGCCGCGCCCCGAAGACGCGCACGATCGCCCTCGCGAATATAGGAGAAGGCAGCGGCAACGGCTGTCATTCCCAACACCGCCATCCAGTAGATCCACGTATGAAAGTAGACGTAACCAAGAAGGCCGCCCGCGACTCCGGCGAAGATGGCGTTGCGCGGACGGGGTCGCTCCCAAAATGCCAGAAGCGCCAAGAATGCGATGAGGAAAAACGGCAAGGTCAACAGAGGAAAATCGAGGCGCGTCAGCGGAAGCTTGTCGATCTGCGTATTGACGCCGGGCCAAAATTGCTTGACGAAATAGCCTAAAAATTCCCGCCAAATCGTCGCGAGGTCGCTTGAACGCGGCGTGAAAAAGAATTGCTCGAGATTAGGCAGTGCCATAAAAGTTGAGCATCCGGAGGGGAATCGGCGTAAGCGCCGCGACCAGGGCGAAGGCGAGCGCCCAGAGGTTTCTATGAAAGAGTTTCTTGCCCACGAGGAAGAACAACAGAAAATTCACCTGGGAAAACACGAAGAGCGCGGCAAGGTATGCGGGATATATCTTTCCTTCGGCGGGAACGAGGAATGCGGCGAACACGAGCGAAGGAATCGGATTGCGCAACGTCGTCGGCGAGTCGTCGGCGAAGGGATCAGAGGAGGGTGAATGGCCGTCGTATACTTCCCGCGCGCGAGCAAGATAGGTAAGATCGTTCCGGTAATTTTCATAAGAGAATACGAACGGCTGGCCGTCGTTCGTCTCTAAATATTCCGCGATCGCCCACAACGGCCCAACATGGAGCAGGCCGACGATAAGCGAACACGCGGCAACCAGCATCGGGAATACCGGCCGTACCGGCGTCTGGGAAACGCCCGGGAGCGCCGCTCCGATACCATCGCGCATAGCCGCGGATCTGTCACGGAAGACGAAAAATCTAAACCCGCAGTAGTTCCACGCGATAATGGCCACAATCGAAAGCGCCTCGGCGAAGTTCGCCCAAACGACTTCGGCAAGATCCTCGAATGCCGCAAGCTGTGGCGCGGGTGGAATGAGCGTGGTTACCACATAGACGACGCCGGCGTTGAGCGCGACCGCGCCTCCGTTGACGAGCACGAATTTGAAAAACTGCCAGGCCCCTCCGCGCGCGCGAAACACCCAGCGACTGTTCCACGCGTAGCTATGTACGATCACCACCGCCGTCGAAAACGCACTGATAACCATGAACGCGATACCGGCGTAGACGTCAAAAAACGCGCCCAGCAAATTCACGAGCGCGAAAAAAAGGAGCGTGTTGAGGACGCCGACAACCACGTAGCGGATGAATCGCGGGGATACGAGTCCGAAGATTCCGCCCCCTTCCCTGCCGAGTCCGAACAATCGCATGGATTCGATAATACTAGCAGACGGGGCCGAAAAATTGAACTACATACGGGTCATCCGCTACGGGCGCGATACCAATCAATGGTCTTTTGGAGTCCCTCGTCGAGATCCGTCTTCGCCCGAAACCCGAGCAAGCGCTCGGCTTTCGAAACGTCGACCAACCGCACCGGGATCATGGATGGTTTTGAAGCATTGAATTGAATCCGGGCGCCAGTAAACCCGTCGAGCTCGAGAATTTTGTCGAGCATGTCTTTAACCCGATATCCTTTGCCGAGCCCGATATTGAATACATCGTATCGATCGATTTTCTCTGCAGCCAGCAGCATCGCATCCACTACGTCGTCTACGAAAATCGGGTCCCGTACATCCTCCCCCGTCCCCCATACTTCAAGCGGGTCTTGGCGTTCGACGACTTTGCGGATGAGCGCGGGGATGACGTGCGAGACCGCGGGATCGAAATTATCGCCGGGGCCGTAAACATAGGAAAGCCGGAGAACAATCGTGGTCATCGGCTTGGCAAGCTTTTCTCCGTACATCCGCGCGAGCACTTCGGTGATGCGCTTGGACCATCCGACGAAAAAGTATTTCTCGAACGGATCGCCTGAAAACATCTCCTCTTCGCGCACCGGCCGCTGGCCGGTCGGCGGATAGGCGGTGGTACTTCCGAGCCACACGAGTTTTCGGACGCCTGCGCGGTACGCCGCATCGAAAACGTTCGCGTCAATGGCGATGTTCGATGTGACGCTCTGCAGCGGATCGCGCGCAGTGGCGCCCGCGCCCGGGGTGTAGGCCGCGCAGTGAAATACGTAGATAACGCCTTCAAGCGCCTTTTTGCACTCCTCCGGCCTGGCAAGATCGGCTTGTACGTACGATGCGCCCGCTGCGCGATCCTTCGGCTCCGTCCGGTTGAACGTCGCGCGCACTACCGCGCCCGCTTCGACCAGGCGCTTGGCAAGATTCGAGCCGATCAGGCCGGATGCGCCGGTGACGAGCACGGTTTGATTTTTGAGCAATGAGTCGGCCATGGGACAATCCTTAATCCTTACTACCATTGCACATACCGTGCTGTAACAAAAGAAAAGCCCCCGGCGCATGCGTCGCGCCGAGGGTGCAACTGTCAACGATCCTCTACTCCCGGGGGGCGAAGCTGTCGAAGCCCGAGATACGTCGTGCCGACGGTGACCATGTCCGGCCCTGCAGCTTGCGTATCGCCGATCTGGATGTGCTCCTGATCTCCGCCGTCGAGGAGCGCAAGCCACTCGTACACCGGGAACAGGACCGTACCGATAAACTCGCCCGCATCGAGGTTGCGGCTCGACTTCTCGACCGGGTTCCTGGGAATCCCGAGGCACGGGAAGATCAGATCCCCGGTCGCGCCGACGTGCACGGGAATGGCCGAGCGGCGCAGGAACTCGACCCGGTCAAGCGCGATCCGCGTCTCCTCTTCGAACTCCCGGGCAGCACCTTCGGCCAGATCCTCGCCCTTCTTGAAGCCGCCGGAGGGGAGCTGCAGGATGACGCGCTTGACCGCGGGTCGGTAGGACGCCGTCACCGGCACGAGACGGCCGATCGGCGAGGGCACGACCGCGAAGGTGATTGAGTAGGCGCGGCCGGGGCTGATGTGGAAGTACGTGGTCGGCTTCCCATCGGGTCCCTGGTAGATCGCGGCGGCCATCGGCGGGACGAAGCGGAGCTCCTTTCGTTGCGCCTCGGCAAGGTCCCGCGCCTGGTAGTCGGCGACCGGGACTTCCTCGACGAGCGACCAGTTGTCGATGCCCATCTCGCGAAGCACGTCGTAGACGCTCTTCGCGTTCACCACACGGAGGTCATAGATTGTCTCCACGCTGATTCTCCTCCCAGTTTGGAATGAACAGTCGAAACAAGCTGTAAATGAAATCCAATAAAAAGTCAAGGAAACCCGCGGGCGAGCAAATTTGCTATTTCAAAGAGTCTGGATGCTAAAACGGCCCGCGGAATTCGGCGATCTCTTTTGAAATCTCGCCTTTGGCCGTCCAGGGACGGCGGCCGTGAAGCAGCCGATGCGCGGCTTCGGCGATCGTGCGCGGATTTGGATAGAAACGGTCCTCGAGCGGACGCGAAGGCGGGCAGGTAGTCGCGGCGAATCCGAGGCGTTCGAGTTTCGGCAGCGCGAGTTTTTCTTTCTGAAAATACTCGACGATTCGCGCGATAATCTCCGCACCCGCGCCGCAGGTAGGCCATGCGTTGTCCGCGATAAGAAGGTGTTTCGTCTTTTTGACCGAACGGAGAATGGTATCCATGTCGAGCGGGGCCAGCGTCACCGGGTCGATCACCTCCACCCGGATGCCGGCATCCTCGAGCAGATGGGCTGCCCGGAGCGATTCGGGCACCATGTAGGATATCCCGACGATGGTTACGTCGCTCCCTTGTTTCAGCACGCGCGCCCTGCCGAACGGCACGGTGTAGGGTTTGGCCGGCACATGTCCCTTCATCGTGTGCAGCATGCGGTGTTCGATGAATACCACGGGGTTGTTGTCGCGAATGCTTTGGATAAGCGTCCCTTTCGCGTCATACGGCGTAGAGGGGATTACTACCTTCAGTCCCGGTACGTGCATGAAGAACGAATAAAGGGCTTGCGAGTGCTGCGCGCCCTGCCCCCAAGAGCGGCCGATCACCGAGCGAAATACGGCGGGAATGTTCACCGAACCGCCGTACATGTAGCGGGCCTTTGCCGCGATATTTACGATCTGGTTCATCGCGAGCAGCAAAAAATCCATGCGGATATGGGCGTGGATCGGACGCAGGCCCGCGAGCGCGGCTCCGATCGCGACGCCCGTCATCGCATCTTCGGAAAGCGGCGTATCGAATATGCGCGACGCGCCGAATCTTTTTTGAAGGCCGGCAGTAGTTCCCCACATGGCGATATGATCGTCCACTCCCATCCCAAACATGAACACCGAGGAGTCGCGGGCCATTTCTTGTTCCTGCGCCTCCCGAATTGCCTCAGCATAGGTGAGAATGCGCTCCTTCATACTAGGCAAAGACATCGGTGAAAAGCTCCTCTACCTTCGGAAAAGGACTTTTCTCGGCGTATGCGAATGCTGCTTTGATTTCACGCTCAACCGCGCGCTCGATTGCGGCGCGTTTTTTCGGAGCGAGAAGGTTCCCGATGCGCGGGAGCTGATCATTCTTCACCCATGGCTCGAGTTCCTTCTTCGTGCGATATCCCTGGTCGTAGTCATCACCGGGACCCACGTGCTGGCGCCAGCGATACGTCATACACTCGAAAAATATTGGTCCGGATTTCCCTGCCGTGATGGCTTGGCGCGCGCGCCGCGCGCGCTCGTAGATCTTCAGCACGTCATTGCCCTCGATGCGCTCCGCCGGCATCCCATAGGCCCGCGCCCGTTCTACGATATTCGCGCGGGCGTGGCGCGCGCGCTCATGGGAATGGATCGCGTAAAAATTGTTTTCGCAAATAAAGATAACCGGGAGTTTTCTTAGCGCGGCGAAATTCATACTCTCGTGCCATACCCCCTCGTCAACGCCGCCGTCTCCGAAAAAGCTCACCGCGATCCGATCCCGGTCGCCGCGGTAGCGGATCGCGAGCGCAAAACCCACAGCTTGCGGAATCGTGGTTCCGACGATTGCTGACGCACCCATGACGCCGACGCGAACGTCAATCAAATGCATGGAACCGCCCTTGCCTTTGTTCGAGCCAGTATGCTTGCCGTAAAGCTCGGCGATCATTTTTTTCAGATCACCCCCCTTGGCGAGATAAAGCGCGTGCGACCGATATGTACCGAAAACAGCGTCCTGTGGCTTTAGGGCCTCGGCAACCCCGACCGACACGGCCTCCTGGCCAATAGAAAGATGCACGGGACTTTGAATTTTGTCCGTGGGATACACCCGCGCAATTTCCTCTTCTACGCGCCGTATTCGATAGAGCGAGCGGTAGAGCGTCTCATGAGATATGGATTTCATCGGATGCGGATCGATCAAGCCGGCAGGCCGGCGAAGTGCTTGTGCCACACGAGGTATTCGCGGAAAAACCCTTCCATCATCTCCTTTTCCGCCTGCGGAAGATTCGTGAGTGCTTTGGCGCGCTCAAGACCTTGGGCGGCGAGCTCGGCCGTTGCCGCGCGATACGACTTCTCGGCAAGCGGTATTGACCGAAGGAGTTTTACGAATCGGTCCGCTCCCCGGTCGTTTACCAGTTCGTCCTCTAAATCCTTCCAGAAATCATGAGGATTCCGAAACTGCTTCACCAGCGGATAGCCGTACGAGATGATACCGCCGAGGTGCTCCGCCAGTTTGCAGACGAAAAAACTCGTCCAGATGTCGGCATTCCGACCGGTGGAAACAGGCGTGTAATATGCCGGTATGATTTCGCGCGCAAAGGCCGTGTTTTGGTTGTTGAACGCGCACCACGTGCCGGGCGCGAGCCCGAAATTCGGCTGGAACGCCTCGTCCATCCCGACAATGCGCACCGGCCAAAAGAGGCGCGAAATCGCGTCTTGATCGGGATCTTCCAGCACGAGCCCGTTGTTGACGATAACGGTGCCCGCCTGCTTCGCCACTGATTTCTGCTGGAGTTTGTACTGGCGCTGGCCCCACGGGAATCCCCGCGGAAAAATCGGAATTCCTTTCTCCTCGCGAAGCGTCTCGTAGACATTCCACCAGCCGGTTTCGGTCGAAACGAGCGGAAGCGTCGGAGACGTACCGGCGATCTTATGCGCGCCGACGAAATCAATATCAGTGACGAAATTATCATCGTCGACCGAAATTAGCGTTTCGCATCCTTCCTGGTACGCGACAAGATGCCAGAGAAGCCGCCGCACGGGCGTGTTTTCCGGCACCATCGCCCAAAGCTCGGGGAACTCGGCAAGGCGCTTGCGCTGATCATCGAGATCCACATAAGTAATCGGGATGTTGTACTTCACCGATACCGTCTCGCAATGCGCTTTCGTTTCCGGCGGCGTCTTGCGGTCGCCGATGATGTACCACGCCAAATCAGTATGCCGATGCGCCGCAATATTCGCGCACACTTCATCAATGAAGGTCGGTACGCGGATCGTGGTGGTGAGGAGGACGGTTTTAGCCATACACGAGCATTACATGATGCGCTGCGCACCAAGGAAGCTTCGTACTTCAGACATTGTGCCGCGCGGGAACGATTTAAAAAATGCGATCTTCTGGGCTTGGGCGCTTCCACGAAGGCGACCGCCGATCGGCCGCGCGAGATACACAACGCTCACACTATGCTGCCATCGCCCGAGATAACGGTACTCAATGACGCCGACGATCCGTTGCACGGCAAGCTTCAAACCAGTCTCTTCGCGGGCGATCCTCCGGATTGCAGCCGGTAATTGTTCCTGCATCCGGACTCGCCCGCCGGGAAGATGCCACATGCCTTTATCCGGCTGAATATCACGCCGCGAGAGTATGATGCCCCGCGCGTCCCGGATCACCAGATCCACGCACAAACGCGGCACCTTCCGATAGATCGAACGATACTTCCTATCTGAAAGCCACGCGCTCGTGTTGGCCATGATCAGCGCCAGAAAAAAAATTCGTACGCGAACTGGATGAGATGCGCAAACCCGATACGGAAGAGTTTGAGGCGCCGCTCCGGGTCGAGGCGCTTCGGCTCGTCTCCGGGAATCTCGACGACGTCGAGTTTGCGCTTCGCCGCGCGCACGGACATCAGCGCTTCCCAGGGAATATTCATGCCGCCGACCCAACGCTCAGCATACGCGTAGCTTTCCTCTTTGTGAAGATCGAGATCGTAGACGAGCTGTTTCTTGAACGCGCGAAAAATCACGATCATGTCCGTATAGCGCCCGCCGAAAAGAACATTCGCGATTTTCGTGAAGACCCAATTCCCGAGGGCCGTATACCAACTATCGTCCTCGCTTTTGGCCCCGTCGCGGTAGCGCGAAACGATAACCAAGTCATGCCCTTCCCGAATTTTCTCCACCAGCGCCGGGATTCGCTCCGGCAGCGAATTCCCGTCGGGGCTGAAGGTAATGATGGCGTCTCCCGTAATATGCGGCAGCGCCTCGAGATATCCTTGGCGGAGTCCGCGCTTTTTTTGACGGACGACCACGAGGCCGAGGGACTCGGCGTACTCCACCGTGCCGTCTGTCGATCCCCCGTCCACGACCACAATCTGGTCCACCCACTCGCGCCGAATCTGCGGCATCGTACGGCGCATGCCCTCGATTTCATTGAGCGTCGGAATGAGCAAGCTGACATTCATATGCGGTGCGTCGCCTTAAACCATGCGACAGTTTCGCTCAAGCCGTCGGTGAGCTTTACCGTGGGGCGGTAGCCGAGGATGCGGCGCGCCCGGCGAATATCAACCCAGAACCGATCTACTTCGGCTGGTTTCGGCGGCTTGCGGATCGGTCGATTGTTCGGGCGGCCAAGAATCGCTGCGAGCGCGGCGTATAAATCCGCCATATCAGTCTCTTTGCCGGAGCCGATATTGAAGACGGGATCGCCCCGATACCCGCGGATCTCCATGGCCGCGAGATTGGCCCGGACAATATCGGTGACGTGGACATAATCGCGGGTCTTTGCGCCGTATATCGCCGCGCGCCGGCCGTTTGAAATTTTCAGTATGTAATCTTCAATAACCCGAGATACCTGCCGCGGCCCGTAGACCGTGCTGTAGCGGAGAATGACAGAATCGAGGCCGTGATGCTCGCGGTAAAATTTCAGATACTGCTCACCCGCGAATTTTGAGATATTGTACGGGGCAAGCGGCTGGAATGGCTCGGTTTCGGGCGTAGGAAATCGCCCGGCGTTCCCGTAAATATACCCCGACGAAGCGTAGAGCACTCGTTTCGCCGTGTGCGCGCGAGAGAACTCGAGGAGATTGAGGAGGCCGGCGAGTCCTGCGACGTCGCGCAGCGGCTCGACTATGGAAACCGGAGGGTTGGATACCGCGGCGAACGCAAAAACATACTCGGGCTTCTCCCGGCGGAATACATTGCCGAGCGCCCGCGAAGCCGTCGGCATCCGGTAGAACCGGACGTTGGGGTGCACGTTTTCGCGCCGTCCGCTGGACAGATCGTCCACCACGGCCACGCGCGCCCCTTGAGCGACGAGCGCATCAACCGTATGCGAGCCAATAAACCCCGCACCGCCGGCGACGAGCACCCTTCGATGGTTCCAAAATTTCTTCATAGGGACAGATGCGGTTTGGCGGGGCTAATGAACGCTATTTGAATTCAAAAATATAGGGAAGTCAATGCCGCTCATTTCGCCGCACGAAGGATTGCAGCGGCAAGACGTTCGGCCGCGTGGCCGTCGAACGGGCCGCACTGTTCCGCGACAAGACGTGAGCGCGCCTCGCGATCTTGGGCAGGATCCGCCAGGTATGCCTGGATCATCCCCAATAATTCGTCAGGACTTTTGGGCATGCGGATCGCGCCGGTGGCGAGGGCATTTTTGTAGTGTGCCATCTGGTAAAACTGCGTCGGCGACTTCAACAGGCGCTCGTTCACGTGCATTTCAAAATCGATGTTAATGATCGGCTTATCGAAGCAGGCCGCGTCCACGCTCATGCTCGATGCATAGCAGATGAGCATCTCCATATGCGCGAGCGTATCGGCAAGGTGCGTGAGCTCATCTTCTCCCATGTCCCAATCCACGCCGCGCGCGGCCGAGAAGCGCGTCCCAGGACGATCGTAGCGGAGCCACGGCCGTCGTTCCATCTCCTGTTTCGCGAACGTGTCGTTGGGCTGGAAGCGCACAAAGAGTTTTACCTCCGGCCCGAACGAACCGTTCGTCTCCCAGCGATGCAAAAGATCGATGATGTCCCAGTCCGACGTGGAAAACGCCTCGCCCATCGGGGCGTACAGCACGAATCGCTCGTTCGGCGCAAGACCGATTTTTTTTAAAAAATCGGAGCGAAACGTCGGCCGATACCCTACATAGCGGTCATACTGCGGAATGCCCGCAATCGCAATCCGTTCGGCCGGCATATCCGCGTATTGGATCGCCTCGTCGCGCACGATCGCATTGAACACCAGAAGCGTATCGGGAAGTAGGCGCAGCGCGGAGCGCGCCGTGAGTTTGTCCCACGAGTTGATGAAGCCGATAACCGGCACCCTGCGGCGCTTCGCCTCGCGCACGAGCGCGTTTTCAGCATCATCGAACAGATGCGCCGCCAATACCGCCCGCGGCTGATAGCGCTCGAACAACGGCGCAAAGGTATGGTCGCGCGCGAACCGCTCGTCGATGCGGCGCAGCCACGCCCGCACGCGCGGTCGCGCGAGCCAGCCGTTGATGCGTTTGCCGATGCGGTATCCCACCGCGCGCTCGCGACGCTCCCAGATCATGCGGCGGCGCAGATCCGTCGTCGCGGTCTTGAGCGTGAAAAATTTGAGCCGTGCCAAAAGCCGCTCCCAAAACCCGCGCGGCTGCCAGCGCACCACTTCGTAACGCAGCCGCGGATCCGAAAATTCCTTTGCGTAATGTTCCTTGCGACTTTCGCTCGTAACGAGCAGCACCACTTCGGTATCGTCCCCGGCGAGCAGATACCGTACGACGCCGGTACGCAAAAGGTTCTTTGCCTCCACGCCTTGAAAAAGCGTTACGAAGACCGTTTTCATGACGCAGTGATGATCCGTTCTATGAATGCGACCGTGCGCTCGGCACTCTTGCCGTCGCGGAACGGCACGTATTTGGCGAGGCAGCGGCGGCGGCCGTCATGGTCGCGCGCCGGATCGGCCAGATAGGCATTCACCTCGGCGGCGAGCGATTCGATATCATCCGCACGCCGCACGCCGCCTGCCTCGACCATGCCGCGATTATATTCATACTCATACACGACGCGTCGGTGCGACGGGAACCCGATCGTAATAACCGGGCGGTCGAAAATCGCGGCCTCGATGATAATGGTCGAGACGAAATTGATCACCACGTCGGCATACCGAAGCGTTGCCGAAAGATTCATAAGATCATCTTCTCCCATTTCGATTTTTTGTCCCCCGGCAGAATCGGGCCTGGTTTGCCGGCCGGCCCGTTCGAAATGCAGCCACGGCGCATGCAGGCCTGCATACGTATCGAGCGCGTCGTTCGGATGGATACGGATAAGGATATTCGGCTCGCCGGCAATGTGACCAGCGCGGCGCATCTTTACAAGCCCTTCCACGAGTTCGCGCCGCGGCGGATAGTTCGACGGCGTGGGCCCGGCAAGCACGATCAGGGACTTTTGTGGATCCAATCCTTTAGACCGTAAGAATGTTTCGCGAGACGGGAATGCCGGATCTTTCGGATCGGCGAAGTAGTGGTCGAACCGCAGGCAACCGGCAATCGCAAGCTCTTCGTCGCGGTAGCCGTGCAGCGATTTGGCATCCTCGATCATGACGCTATTCCATACGGCCAAGAAATCCGTTTTGCGCATCATCTTGCCGTTTGAGGTGAGATTGTCGTGATTGATATTGATGGCAGCGGTGCGGATTCCCAGCGCTTTGGCCGCGACAATCACCTCGGCCTCGAACGGCGTAAAACCGGGAGTCGCCGTGATAACCAGCACGGGATGCTCGCGTTGGAACAGCGGCTTGAGCGTATCGGGTACGCCCGCGAAGCGCATCTCCCAACGGGTCAAGCGATCGGTCGTAAAGAGCCAGCGCGGAAACAGAATCCGCGCGCGCATCAATAGTTTCCGGAATGACGCATGCGGCCGCTCGTAGAAATGGCGCATGTACGACAAATGGTCGAACGCCCGGGTGAGCGGCACGCGCAAATATTTATCGAAAACATTCCAGAGGCGAGGCCGCGCGAGCGGCACGCGCGCGTAGCTGATGGTGGGGCCGCGCGGATAGCGGTCGCGCTCGGCCACAGCCGCGTCGATAGCCGGCGTGAGCACGACGACGCGGAAGCGTTCGGCCAAAAGCTCAATGCAGCCGGTGCGCAAGACATCGGAATAGTGGCTGAATTGCGCGAGTGCGACAAAAACCGTCGGCATCATGCAGCCAGATTCGGGAAGCCGCCTTTTTTGAGAATCAACTCGGCAACGTCAAAATCAAAATCGGTATCAAGATCCACCTGCGGATGGTCCACAAAATACGGCAATACTTTGTCACCGATCACTGATTTTTTCTCGCGGAGCGTCTGGTAGCGGACCACACCGATATTGGCGTTCGTCGCGTAGACCTTCGGCAAGAGTTGGCGCGGCATATTGAAATGTTCGGGAATGGCGCTTTGCGAAAGGAACGGCACCATGAACGCCCCTTCCAGCTTCCACATTTTGTGCGGCGTCTTGTCTGGCTCGTGCACCGAGCGAACCGAATCCGCTTCGGGAAACCGCGATAGAAGATCGAGCGCTTCTTCGATTTCCTTCGGAGCGCGGATAGGTCCGGTCGGCCGCAGATGCACGACGATATCCGGCTTCCATTTCTCATGTGCCTCGAGCCAATCAAGGCAATGCTCGAATACCGGATAATCCGGCGTCAGGTCCTCGGCCAATTCCGCCGGCCGCAAAAACGGGACTTCGGCGCCATAGCGTTTGGCAACGTCGGCAATCTCCTCCGAATCGGTCGATACGATTACGCGGTCGATCGCCGGCGAGGCCTTGGCGGCGATGATGCTGTAGGCAATCAGCGGCTTGCCCGCCAAAAGCCGCAGATTCTTTTTCGGCACGCCCTTGGAACCGCCGCGGGCCGGGATCAGAGCGAGAACGGATGCATTCCTATACATACCCGGTAGTAGAATTTCAAATATAATGACGTTTTCCCTTGCTATCCCTCTTGAATCTTTTCGAGATTACCTGGCATGCAAAATGGCCAGTCGGCCCAATTGAAATTTCACTACCGGGCATACATAAAACCTATACTGTTTACTACCAGAATGGAACGGGGCGGGTTGCAGAGAACCCGCCCCGGTGCTAACTACCTCCCCTTCTCTTCTCGACGGGAATCATCCCGACCGATGCATGACCGGCACTATTGGCGATGATGGCGGCGGCGTACCGGTTTCCGTCCAACATCCCGAAGCGCCGCCGCAACTCTTCATTGCGGGCCCGAATGCCCGGCCGCAATGCATCGCTGTCGGAGATCAGCTCTTGAAGGGACTCGCCGCGCCATACGATGCCAAGACCCAAGACCTCGATGCAGCGGTTGTTGTAGAGGATCTCCGGATCATCAGCCGGGTCGAAGTCGGGCACCACGAGCGGCGTACCCGAGAGCTGCGACAACCACACCGACCCCCAGCCGGCCCGCGCGAATTGGAACAGGATCGCCGGATTCGGCACCACATGGGGCAGCATACGCTCGCCCCCGGGCACCGCGTCGGGATCGTTGGTATACAGATGCATGCCGAGCGCCTTGGCTTCCTGAAAGAGGCGCTCGAGCCCGGGAATCCCGGTTACGGTCACGAAGATACCGACATCGAGCGGGTCGTCGTTAGGCGCCGGCGGCGTGATCGTCGGCGGGATCGCGCGCTCCGTTCGATACCGGCGCATGCGGCCCTCCAGATACGAGAACGTGCCCGGCTCGGCGAGGCCAACGAACTTGGCCTTTTCTTCCAGAACGCGGAGCATCGGGATCGCTTCGCGCACGAGATTGCGGTCGACCTTGACCATCTCGGATGATTCCCCGAGCACGTGCTCGAGAATCTCGGAGATATGAGCGAACGTGACGTCGTAGCGCGGCGAGATGCCGAAGTCGACCCGCGGCGAACGAGCAAGCTGCAAGACGATGTCGCTTCCCGGCACGGCGTTCGATTCGCCGGACAGGTTCTGGACCGCGAGCTGGCCAGCAAGATACATCTGCGCATCCCGGCTCGCATCGGCGCCTTCGGTCACGAAGCTCTTGAGCGCGGTCTCGTAGTCGCTCTCACCGTAGAACACCCGCTTCAGGATGGCGCCCAGCGTCGCATCCAGGAGGATCTCGCCCGGATGCTTTATGTCGTGCTGCGCGAATTCTTCGAGCATGACCCGCCTCTGGTCTTCGCCGTACACCCAGGGGACGATGATTCCGAGGCGCTCTTGGCGCCGGCCTTCCCGCGCGGCATTGAGCGCCAGCGCGAGTTCCACGGTTCGGAGGTACGGCCCCCGCCCGTAGGCGAAATTTACAACTGCGTAGCGCATGGCTGCTCCTTTCGACGCGTCAGTGAACTACCCGGATCAGCAATATCACAAATATACCGCCGACTCAAGCGCATCGAATTATGCCGCGAGCGAGCGCTCGTCCCAATTTTGAACCCATTCTCCGCCTATATTACTGGCGAAGCGGCCGCGGTAATAGTCGCGGTTCAGCATCTCGGTATGCGTCATGTCGCGCGTCGCCGAACCGAGCATCACGCGCCAATCCGGAATTTCGCGTTCCAGCAGCGTCATGCGTTCCTCGCGCGACCGCTTGGCAAAATCCGCGAGCTCGCGCAATTGATCGGGATTGATGGATACCGGGCCATCCTTGGTAGCATCGGCCGGAAGAATCGTGAAATGCCGCTCGATATAATCGGCGCCCAGGGCCAACGCCGCCTTTGCCGCTTTGATCCCGTCGCGGGCGACGAGCGTATGGTCGGACCAGCCGACTTCGGGCGCGAATTGGCGGAGCCAATCCATGCGCGCCAAATTCGACATGGCAAGCGTATTCGGATAGCTCGTCACGCAATGGAGCATCGCATAGGGCTTGCCGGACGCCTTCAAGATTTCCGATGCCTTGGCGATCTCGTCATCGAGCGTCGCGCCGGTCGAGACGACCAAGCGGTCAAACGATCCGGTAAGATCCCGCAGCATGGGAAAGCTCGCGCAGTCGTAGCTCGCGACCTTCACCAATTTCTCCTTCCACGGCAACGACGCCGCGAATGGGATGCGCTTCTTCGCGAACACGGTCATCATCGGCGCCACGCCCGCCCGATGCGCTTCTTCGATGAAAAAATGATAGTCGTCTTCGGCCAAATCCAGCGACGCAAGCCGCGCCTTCTCCGGCTCGAACGGACGCTGGATGGCTTTACGCACGCCGTTGGATTCCACGACGCCGGTTTCAAACCGCTCGCGGGGATGCAGATCTTCGGAAAAAATAATCTGGCCCTTCACAATATCCGCGCCGGCCTCGGCCGCGCGCTGAATCATATCGCGAAGGACCCGGCGGTCCCCTTTGTGGTTCTGGCAAACCTCGGCGATTAGTTTGGCCATGGAGGCTGAGAGTAGATACGCTTATATGACCCCAACGTAGCACACTTCGTTTCCGCGGAAATCATGCTAAAGAGAGAAGCCGCAGCGCACTGGCTGCGGCTCCGCCGTGATGCAGAAAACGCCTACTCGTAGGCCCGCTTTGCTCCCTCGGACAGGCGTTGGAAGAACTCGTCGCCCTCGGTCGGGTTCGGGCCCAGATCCGGGCGCCTGCTCGGGTTCGAGGCATGTTTCGTTCCGTCTCGCCGAAACGCCTCGATGCCTCCCACGTTCTGAAGGGCGTCGAGCTGCTCCTCGGGAAGATCGCCGCTCACGATGCCATAGCGCTCGAGGCGTTGCTGATTGATAGCCGTCATGCCGAGCGCCGCGAGGCGGTTGAGAACTTCCTGCTTTGTCGCCGGATTAGCCGCGACATTTTTCTTGAGCACGATATGCACATTCATCCCCAACCTCCAGCGGTTCGTATTTGAGCGGTACCACGATCCCGACTCGATTGACAATCGGATTGACCGGCAATCACGCGACGGGCTTCCGACCGTCGACGGCCCAGCTGTTGCCATTAACATGAACTACCGAAACATGTTCCAAACCCGCCTGGCGCAAAAGTTCTTCGGCTTCGGATCGGCGATAATAGCGCGCGATCGCCGGCAGGAGCTGATCAAACGCGATGCTGTGCAAATGCGAAAAGCGGAAATTCCGAATTTGACGCAGGTACGGATGCTTCACCGGCCAGACGCGGAGGAATACGTACAGCGGCGCCGAGCAACCGTACGTCAGGACGTGCAATAGCGGCGGCGGCAGATGGCTCGTGATGGCTCGACGCACCGGCGAGACGAACCGCTCGATCCATTCATTCCCCTCATATCCATAGACCCAGATATGCACCCGGCCGCCGGGCCTGACCGCATCGGCGAGTTTCCGCACCGCCGCGGCCGGATCGGCAAGATGATGGATCACGCCGATCGAGAACGCGAGATCGAACTCGTTCGTCCATGGCGCGTCGTAAACGCTCAGGGTCTGGACGCGGACATTCGGATACGAGGCCAGGTTTGCTTGGGCCGCGGCAACGGAACGCCCGTCCGCATCGAACGCTACAACTTCGGCCGCACCCCACCGAAGCGCCCATACGCTGTTGCGGCCCATGCCGCAGCCGGCGTCCAATACGCGCTTGCCCGCGATATCGGCCGGCCCGAGCGGCGCCATCCAACGCCGAAACTGCTCCTCGTATTCCGGGAGTACCGCTGCATAGGTCTGCCACTCGAAGGCGAAACGGTCGGCGGAAGCCATGGATCAGGCGCGTGATGGTTTTTCAAAAATGAATTCGATCTCGTCGAACCCGCCGACCCAATAACACCAGAGGCGGCTGGCAAGCGCCGGCGCGGCATTCGCGAATGCCGAAACCACGGCATTGACGGCGCGCGCGGCCGCGATGCGGACCGCGCCGTACCCCATGTGCGGTAAGAGATGGAAATGGGCAATGTAGCTCAGGCGCATGCGCCGCAGGAGAAATTCGGTGCCGGTATACCCGGACTTCGTGAACGCAGCATTGAAATATAACGGAAACGTCACGTCGAATCCGTGCGCGTGCTCGGCATGCGTAAATCCACGGCTAAAGTGCGGCACTTTGACATGCAGCACGCCGCCGGGCCGGAGAATACGATTGAGCTCGGCCATCACCGCAAACGGCCGATCCAGATGCTCGAGAACGTGGAATGCCTCGATCCGGTCGAACGACCGGTCCGGAAACGGATACGGCAGGACGTTCAGATCGTGCACCACGTCGGGATGCACGCCGGCCTGCCAATCCACGTTGACGTAGCCGTCTTTGCGGTCTTCGCCGCAGCCGAGGTTGAGTTGTTTCAGTTCCATGATAGCCGCCAGACGCGCCAGGCATCCGGTGATTCCGCATCACTATAGACCGGCTCGGCACCGAGCCGCAACAGGCAATCCGGATCGCTCCGCATGGGCTCGACGCCCGGCCGCGCGACTACGTAGGCGATGCCGAGGCGGCGCAGACCATTGGGATCGCATGCGGACTGAAATGCCTCGTATGCGGCCAGCTCTTCCGCGTAGCCCCAGCCGACGATGAACGGGCCGGGCGCGAAGCGTCCAGTCTCGCGGATGAATTCCTCGCTGAACGGATAGAACCGGTCGGTATGCGCCGAGTTGCCCCGTACCCACGCATAAAGACGCGCCGCTTCGGGTACCGGCGCGTCGGGTATGCCGAGAAACGGCCGGGAAAAATCGCCGACGAATCCGAGCGGCGTCAACGTATAGATAACGAGAAACGCCAGCGCGGTTCCGCCCATGGCGAACGCCGCGACGCCGACCGCGGCCGTCCGCCAGGAAAACCGCCGCCACGCGCCGGATCGCTCAACGATTTCGGCGAGCAACATGCCGGCAAGAAACGAAAAGAGTTGGGTCGAAAACGCGAAGAACCGTTCCATTTCCCGCGGGCGGGTTTCGTAGCGAACCGCCAGCGGTACAAGAAACGCGATGGCCGGGATCATAGCTATGAACAGGGCCCTCGGATTACCGCGGAAGCGCCATGCCGCGAACGGAAACAGCGCGAGCGGCAGGCCGAACTCAAGAAAGAATGACGGACGAAACGGCAACACGCCCTTGTCCGTAATTTCGGTATTCCAAAAATCCTCCACGAATGCGAATGCTTGCGGTTCCTCGGATTGTCCGAGCGTGGAGAGAATCCCGCCCTGCCAAAACGCCATCGCGGTACCCACACCGAGTATGATTGCCGTGACGGCAATCGCGCGCCCCGGCGTCCCGGGTATCGCGCGCGCGAACCGAGTAGGCCAGATGCGGCCGAGCGGCCCGGCGGCGATCCCCGCGGCGACAAATGCCGCAAACAGTACGGCAACATGCGTCTCGAGCGCGAGCGCAGCGTAGCCGTACGCGATGCCTGCCACAAGCGCGAACGCGAACCAGCGCGTACCGGTCGCGAGCGCGCGCAGATAGGCGTAGAGAGCCACGAGCAGTACTGGCAATCCGAGCGCCGTGGTGTGATTGGATGCCATCACGAAGCTCGAATCGAACCGCGGCGTTGTCATGGCCGCCAAAAACGCCCATGGCGCATCGCGCGCCTCGCCGAGTATGAATGTCTGCCAAAGGCCGACTATGCCGGGGACCACCGCGAGCCAAGCGAGTCCTCCGCCGATGCCGAAAAATACCGCGCCCCATACCGCCGCGTGCGTACCGAAGCCGAGCTCGCGCGCGAGCGCAAACGCCATGAGCAATCCGGCAAAAACGAAGAGGAACGTCTGCAGATCGTAACCGATCCACAGCGGCGTACCGGCTACGCGGGAAAATATCGCAGAGAGCATTTCGGGCGCGTAGTGGTACGCGACCGGATGATCGGGCGCGGACGGATCCGACACCGGCAGATTGCCTTCAGCGATCGTAGCTGCGAGCGGCAGATGGCCGAGCTTCACGTCTGAATCCTGCAACGTGCGGAGCGCGACAATACCGGCCAGCGCCGCGATGCCAAGCGCGATGCCGAACAGCACGAAGGCCTCGTGCCGCGAAATATCGCCGCGCTCAAGCGATGCCGCCTGCCGCGCGGCAAGCCATTGCCAGCCGAACGCGGCTGAAAGCGCCATGAGGCCGAGTATGAGCCAAACCGCGGCGTCGAACGGGAGGAAAAATCCCGCAGCGTTGACCGCCGCGCCGAGCGTTCCGAACCCGGCAATGATCGCTATCGGCGCAACGGCCCAGACGCGCCGCTCGCCCAATATACCCACGGCAACAAGGCCGCCGAACGCGGCCGCGACCCCGAGCAGTCCGATAAAGAAAATAATGCTGAGCATACGCTGCTATCGCCCCCTCCCGAGCCACCGCCGATGCCATAGCAAGAACACCATCAACGTCCAAAGCTGCTTGCGGTTGTCCCGCCGGCGGGCGCGATGGTCATCGAGCAGCCGCTGGACTTCAGCCGCGTCGAACAGGCCGACGGACGCAACCGAGCGAGGCGACAAAAGATCCGTCGCAAATTCTCGAAGTTCGCCGTTCAGCCAGCGCGTCAACGGGATGCCGAAACCCTTTTTCGGCCGATCCGCGATGCCTGCCGGCAGTCGGGACCGCATGAGCGCCTTCAAAATGTATTTGGTCGTAAGGCCCCGGCATTTCCAATGGTACGGCAGCCGGTGCGCAAACTCCACGACGCGGTAATCGAGAAACGGCGCGCGCACTTCAAGGGCTGAACGCATGCTCGCGCGATCCACTTTCACGAGCACGCCATCCATCAGATACGCGCGCAGATATTCATACAGCACTCGCTGCATCGGGTCGGCATGCGCAAGCTCGGCGCGCCAGCGGTCCACGTCGTCGAATTCGTTTTCGGCCGCGAGCGCGCGCCACGCATCCGGCCGGAACAGGCGCGCGCGCTCGTCGCGATCGAACGCGGCAAGCCACCGCGCGTGACGATAGCGTTCCGGTCCGCGAAGCCCGCGCAGAAATCGCGTCGCCTTGAATCCGAAGCTGAAATTGGTGTCGCGCACCGGCAGGCGCGACACCCAGGACTCGGCTAATCCGCGCACCGCAGCGGGCAGCCGGCGTACGAACGCCGCGAGTCGTTCCGCGGGGAACGTCGGATAGCCGGCGAAAAGTTCGTCGCTGCCGTCGCCGCCGAGCGCGACGGTCACGCGGCGGCGGGCAAACTTCGCGAGCAAAGCGCTGGGCAACAGCGACGCGTCGGCCAACGGCTCATCGGCAAGATCGGCAATTTCCGGCACAAGCTTCAGTACGTCGCCGGCAACGAACGCCGTCTCATGGTGCGTGGTTCCGAGATATTCGGCTACGCGCCGCGCATACGGCGCCTCGTCAAAACTCTCCTCGTGGAAGGAGATCGAAAACGTCTCGACCGGCGTACGACTCGCCTGGACCGCGTAGTAGGCCACGGTCGAGCTGTCCAGGCCTCCGGAGAGCAGCACGCCGACCGGCACGTCGGCCGCGAGGCGCGGAGTCACGCTTGCCGCGAGCAAACGATCGAGCTCGACCGTCGCATGCGCGAGGCCGATCGGCTCGGCCGGCGCATCCGGAAGGCGCCAATACGCGCCGGTGCGCTTCACGCCGTCCTTCCAGACCAGATATGATGCCGGCGACAACTTTTGGATATGCTTGAAGATCGTCCGCGGGGCGGGAACGTATTCGTATGCGAGATACTTGTTGAGCGCGACCAGATCCAATTCGCGCGTCACCGCCGGATGCGCTACGAGCGCTTTCAATTCGGAACCGAATACCAGCGTATTGCCGAACGCGCCCCAGAAAAGCGGCTTTTTGCCGAAGCGATCGCGCGCGAGCGTAAGTTCGCCGGTCTTGGTGTCGAAGAGCGCGAGTGCGAACATGCCATTCAGCCGGGCGAATGCGCCGGTGCCGAATTCGTCCCAGAGCGCCAGAATGACCTCGGTGTCTGATTCCGAACGGAATGTTCGCCCGCGCGCGGCAAGTTCGGCGCGCAGTTCCCGGAAATTATAGATTTCGCCGTTAAACGTGATCCAAACCGTCCGGTCGGCGTTCGGCATGGGTTGGTGTCCGGCCGGGCTCAGGTCGAAAATCGCGAGGCGCGCGTGCGCAAGCCCCGCGCCCTCTCCCGTCCAAATACCGCCGCCGTCCGGTCCGCGGTACCGAATGGCGCCGATCATTTGTTCCAGATCATCCCGCCCGCCCGCACCGACGAATCCCGCGATGCCGCACATGGCATTAGGGCGCGCTTCGCTCGTGCACGCTCTCGACGACATAAAACGGCTTCTGAGTCGCGGCGTATTGCGTGCGGATGAGCATCTCGGCGAACAATCCCATAAGAATGAACTGCACGCCGATGATGGCGAACAGGACCGCGACCGCCGGCAGCGGCGTGGCCACAAACGATTTTCCCTCGCCGTACTTCAGCCAGACCATAACGGCGAAGGTCAAAGCGCTTGCCGCCAAACTCCAGAAGCCAAACCAGCCGAAGAAATGCATCGGCCGCGAACGGAATCTCCGAAAAAAATAATGCGCGAACACGTCGAGTACGACCTTGAAGGTCCGGGAAAAGCCGTATTTGGACGTACCGAACTGCCGCGGCGAAAATCGAATCGGCACCTCGGCGATGCGCCCGCCGGCATGCACGGCCATCATGCGGTGCATGTCGCCAATGAACGCGAGCGATACGATCCGATCGCGGCGGTAGACCTTCAGCGGACAGCCGTGATCATGCAGCCGAACGCCGCTGACCCATGAAATAAGCGTATTGGCGAGCATCGAGGGAATGCGCCGCGTGAACAGATGATCCCGCCAGCGATCGCGGCGCCAGCCCGATACCACGTCGTATCCTTCGGCAAACTTTTCCAGAAGCGATGGAATATCATCCGGATCGTTCTCCAGATCGCCGTCAAGCGTCACGATAATGCGACCGCGCGAAGCATGGATGCCGGCCGCGAGCGCGGCGGTCTGGCCATAGTTCTCGCGCAAGCGAATGAAATGGAGCGGCGCGCATCGTTCGGCCGCGGCGGCCGTTCCATCGGTCGAGCCGTCGTCGACGAAAATAAGCTCCCAGGTCATCGGCATGCGCCCGAGCGCTTTGCACAGGCGCGCATGCAGCCGCGGCAGCGATTCTTCTTCATTGAAAAACGGTACCACGACCGAAAGGTCGAGTCGCGCGATTGCATTGGCATCGGAATTCGGCATGGAGCTTAGTGCACGTGGGACTCCAGAATTTGCTCGTCGGCTTCGATCATGACGCGGGCGGTCTTTCCGACGATTCGGTCGGCCATCGCCGGCGCCAATCCGCCTTTGCCCGGCCGTTTGAACGCGATCATATCCCGCGTAATAGCCATACCCGCCGCGATATCCCTGCGCGCCACGATAGCCTGGCTCGCCCAGTTGCGGCCGGTCTCGAGTCGCCGCAGCCGCTCTGCATCCGGCACCGGCCGCAAAGCCGCTTCCACATCGCGGATCTGGCGCACCATGAGCTTGAACTCCGCGGGCAAAAGCGCCCCCGGGTTATCGAGCGAACGCGGATCGTCCTTATCAAAGGTAAGGTGTTTTTCGACGACGCATGCGCCGAGCGCCACGGCAGCAAGGACAACCTGCCAGCCCACCGAATGATCCGAGATGCCGACCGGCAGGCCCGTCAATTCGCCGATGCGCCGCATCCGCGTAAGGTCGATTGCATCGTACGGCGTGGGATACAGCGTCGTACAATGCAGCGCGATCATCGGCCCCGCGCCCGCCTGGCTGAGTGTGTCGATCGCGCGCACGACCTCGTCATCCGACTGTAAGCCGAACGATATCATGATGGGCTTTTTCGCCGCGCCGACCCGCTTGAGAAAATCTATGTTGCCCGCCTCCCCGGACCCGATCTTCAGAAACGGCGGATCGAATTCGCGGAGCAAAAGATCCAAACTCTCTTCCTCATGCGCCGTTGCGAAAAACGGGTAGCCCGCCGTGCGCGCGTAACGCGCGAGATCGGCGAGCGCCTCGAGTGATAGTTCCTTGTATTTCACGCGTTCGAACCAATCGAAGCCAAGCTCCGGCGCAAGGCGCTTGGCGACTTTCCTGCTGATTAATGCCTCGGTGTTCGTCACCTGAAACTTCACGATATCCGCACGCGCGGCCGCTGCGGCATCTACCTGGCGTTTGGCGAGTTCCAGATCTCCATAATTGGTAACGCCGCCTTCGCAAATAACGAAAACGGGTTGGCCGGGGCTGATAATCCGACTGCCGGCGCGAAATGGCGGCTGGGATTGATTCATAGCGGATGTCGGCGGCACCATTGCACGGTAAGCTCGGCGATATGAAGCATCGATTTTTCCGTGGCTTCTCTCGTAGCGCCGCCCAGATGCGGGACGATAATCATATTCTCATGAGTCCGGGCATAGTCAACCAGCGGATGCGTTTTGACGTGCGCGCCATCGGGCGTCTCGCCGGCCAGCGTATCCACTGCCGCACCGGCAATGCGCTTGGCCTTGAGTGCAGCCAAGAGCGCGGATTCGTCCGCGATCTCGCCCCGCGCGGTATTGATGAACACTGCCGTCGGTTTCATCAGGCGGAAATGCCGGGCACCGAGCATACCGGCAGTTCTATCGCTGTACACGCAATGCACCGAAACGACATCGGCGGCGCGCAACAGCGCGTTAAGCCCAGCGCGGCGCGCGCCGCCGCGAGCCATTGCGCTTGCCGAAACATACGGATCATAGGCGATCACGCGCATGCCGAACGCGCGCGCATAGCGCGCGACATACGAACCGAGCCGCCCGAAGCCGATGACGCCGAAGGTCTTGCCGGCGAGCTCATGGCCACCGTACCGGCGCCGTTCCCAGCGCCCCGCCTCCAGCGAGCGCATGGCCCAGGGAATATTGCGCACGAGCGCGAGTACGAGCGCGAACGTCTCTTCGGCCGTGGACGGAATTTGGCGCAATACCGGGGAGTCGCCTTTGATATGCACGACAGCGATCCCCCGCCGCGCGGTTTCAGCGCGGTCGATGTGCCGCAGCTGTGTGGTGCGCGAGGCGACAAGCTCGAGGCGCGGCGCGCGATCCAGCACGGCTTTGGTGAAATTCACCTCCAGCCCTGCGACCACGACATGCGCGCGCGGCAAATTTTTAAAAAACACCGAGCGGCTGCCGAACGGAATAACGCGGCCGACGCGCGCCAGCATACGCATTGCCTGCGGGCTGAATTCCCGTTCTGCGATAAGGATAACGCGCTTCATACGAGCCCTGCCCGAATTATGCATTCGGCGAGCGCCAAGTCGTTCGGCGTATTAATATCGAACGCGCCGAGCTCATCGATACCGAGACCGACGCGCCGACCGACTTCAAGGCCGTGTTCTCGGAAAAATGCGTCGCGCCTGAACCAGTAGCAGTTGCCGAACGCATAGCGCCTGGGGTCCGATTGGCGCGTCGGATGGGCATAATGCATTTCGGGCTGATCGAATTCCAAAAATCCCTTATCAGTCATGCGGCGCACATGATAGGGATGGAAAATGCGCGGCACCTCGATACAGGTAATGCCCGAATCGGCGCCCTTGGTCGTTACGAGTTCGAATAGCCGATCGATATGGTCCGACCGGATGAACGGTTCCGTGGGCTGAGCGAGCAACACGTATTCGGGTGCGTAGTGCTCATGCTCTTCAAGCCACCGGAGCGCATGATCCACGACGGGAATCATCGGCGTAGAATCCTCGGCCAATGCGGCAGGACGCACATACGGCGTCTCGGCGCCGTATTGGCGCGCAATCGCGGCGATCTCCTCGTTATCGGTATCGACGATCACCCGCCGTACTGAGTGCGCATGGTGTATTGCCGCCAAAACATACGCAAGCAACGGTTTACCGGCGAGGGGATGAATATTCTTTTTCGGAATCATTTTCGATCCCCCGCGTGCGGGAATGATCGCCAACGTTTCCTGCGGCTCGTCTCTGGTCACAGTCATGGTCATACCGGAATCCTAAAGAAAACGGGGGTCGTCGTGAAGCGCTCTGCTCCCTCGACGACCCCCTCGAACCTATAGCGATCGCGTCTGGCGCCACTGCACCGTCGGCATGATCGCCTCGCGGTTGATGGCTTCCTTGGCTTCGCTCACCCGCCGCAGGAGCGACTGCACCAGTTCATCCGACAACGCGGTCGGCGTGAGCCCGAGACGCAGGAGGTGGTCGTTGCGCGGGTTGTAGTAGTGGTCTTCTGCTTCGACCCGCGGGTTCTCGATCCGGCGGATCGTCGCATCCCATCCGAGTATGCGAGCCGCGTCGCAGACGGCCTTGGCAAGCTCGAATACGGAAAAGACCTCGGTGAACTGATTGAACACCCGGAATTCGCCTGCCGCGGGAGGGTTCATGGAGGCGAGCTCAACGCACTGAATGGTGTCGCGGATGTTGAGGAACCCGCGCTTCTGATTCCCTCCTCCGTACACGGTGATCGGATGGCCGGTCGCCGCCTGCACGACGAAGCGGTTCAGCGCCGTTCCGAACACGTGATCGTAGTGGAAACTCGTCACGAGCCGCTCGTTCATGTCCGTCTCGGGAGTAGAGATGCCGTAGACGACTCCCTGGTTCAGATCGGTCGCCCGCAACTTCCAGATCCGGCAGGCGAAGGAAATGTTCCCCGAGTCGTGAACTTTGGACCAGTGGTACCAGGATCCTGCCTGCTTCGGAAACGGAAGGGTGTCCTTCCGCCCCCGATGTTCGATCTCGATGAAGCCCTCCTCGATGTCGATGTTCGGGGTTCCGTACTCACCCATGGTCCCGAGCTTCACGAGGTGCGCGTGCGGCACCACCTCCTGCATGGCGTACAGCACATTCAGGGTTCCGATGACGTTGTTCCGCTGCGTGAACGTCGCGCGGCGATGATCGATCATCGAGTACGGCGCCGACGGCTGTTCGGCGTAGTGGATGATCGTCTCGGGCCGGAACTCCTGAAAGACGTCCTTCAGAAACTCGAAATCGCCCGCGATGTCGCCCAGAGAGCTTCGGATCCGGAGACCCGAGCACTCGCGCCAGGCGGCGAGTCGCTGCCGCAACGATGGAATCGGGAACAGCGGCATGGCGCCGACTTCCTCCTCCCACCGCCGCTTGGCCATGTTGTCTACGATCGCGACGTCATGCCCCTTGGCCGAGAAGTGCAGCGCCGTGGGCCAGCCAAGATACCCATCGCCGCCAAGAACCAGGATCCGGAGTGGGCGGAAGTCGATCCGCATGCTGCCCTCCTTATGGGGACAAAGTATTGAGGAACTGCTATTCCTCTTATAGCGCTAAGTCCGGTAATTGTCACCATTGACGCAAAAAATATGCTGCCTGGTTCACAGACAGCATATCCACTAGCGCCCGATGACGAGGCGCTTGCGAAAGAGCGTTTCGTTGAGCTCGAGCGCTTTGACGATCTCGAGCACCCTGTTGCTCGCGCGCCCGTCACCGTAGCGCCGGCCGCAGGAGGCGAGCGCGGCGCGGAAACCCGGATCGCGACCGACGAACTCGATCGCCTCGCGAATAGCCGGTACCGCCAGAGGAACGTCGCGAACATTCGCTTCCCGATCGCGTCCTTGCTGGCGCGCACCGATGTTCAAAGCGGGGAGACGGAAATACGGCGCCTCTACGAACGCTGCCGACGAATTCCCGAGCATCACCTCGGCGCCGGCCATCAGACCGAGAAAATCGAAATTCTCGATGTTCGGAAACAGCCGGAACCGCGGATGCCCTCGCCGCTGCTCCAGAACCTCGATGATTTCGTCATAGCCGGGATCCGAACACGGGTATACGGCGATCCACGTGTGGCCGCTCGCGATCGCCGCCGCACACACCCGTTCCGCGACTTCGCGGTTCTCCGATGCTCCGAGGAACGTATCGGGATGCAGGATGAGGATACCGTAGCGCTCGCCCGGGCCGATGCCGTAGCGCCCGGCCGCTTCGCCGGGCGGCGTATACATCTGGCGCAAGATACGATCGATGTAGAGCGAACCGACGGCGTGCACCCGCCATGATTCTTCACCGAGCGCCCGAATGCGGGAGGCCGCTTCTTCGGTCTCCGCGAAATGCACATGGGCGAGCTTCGTGATCGCGTGGCGCTGGATGTCGTCGATGTTGCCCGACACCTCGCCGCCCTGGGTATGCGTCACCGCAATACCGAGGGTTACTGCGGCAAGCGCCACGATGAGATGCTCCGCGCGATCGGCATGCACCATGACGATATCGGGCCGCTCGCGTTCGAGCAGGCGCGCGGCCTCGCTCATGCAGCGGCCGAGGTTTTCTGCCCGCACAAGCGCACTGCCTCCGCGTCCGGCCCCCATCTCGATGCGATGTATGGCGCGCGCGGGAAAAAGATTTTCTGCCTCCCGTACCGTCGCCCCGAACTCGGCGGCCAGATGCATGTCGCCGAGCAGGATCATGAGCTCGAGATCAGGATCGGCTTCGATCGCACGCATGAGCGGTACATACGCGCCGAAGCCGCCGCGCTTTCCCGAAAAGGCGCAAATTTTTTTTGGCTTCACCGGCCGCCCTCCCTTCGTTCAAAGATCTTCGACGTGTTGCTTCCGATATTGGTATCGCCGATCGGCGATCGGTGTCAATGCTCTTGAACATAGATGTGTCGTGACAGCCGCAACGGCGGCGCGATCGCCGTCGGCGCGCCTCCTTCGACCCGAAACAGCGCTCGCCTGCCGCCCGGCGCATCATTCGCATCAATGCGCGCCAACAAGAGTGGTTCGGTCAACGATCGATTGAAGGCCCGCTCCATGGTAAATCCAATCTTCATGCCGGCCGCGCGCGCCGCATCGGCGACTGCGACATTCACCTGACTCGCCGTGCCATACGGATAGGAGATGCTTCTGACGGCCTCGGGCCTGATTCCGGCCGCGCGCGCGACGGCATCGCGGCATATCCGGATATCCGCTGCGGCGTCATCCGGCTTCAGCAGTCCGAGCGGTCGATGCCGATAACCATGGATACCGAGGTATCCGCGCGCGGCTAGATCCTTAAGCCCCTCTTCCGATATGTACCACGCGCGGACGAATCCCGTATCGTCGCCGTGATGTTCCGTAAAAACATCGGCAACCAGACGTTCCTCAAGCTCTTGGCCCAAGACGCCTTTGGTAAGGACGTATTTCACGCGCGCATCTTCGAGCGCGTCATATGCGTATTGCGCGCGGACCATCGCGTCGGCAATGCCGAGCGATGCGAGGTCGAACGGCATCCCCGTTATCCGCGTATATGCCGTTCCGATCTGCTCAAGCAATTCCGCGGGGGGCATATGCGCGCGGAGCCAATGAACCATATGGATATGGAGCGGTCGCTTCTCGGCATACGGCAATCCATTCGCGAAAAACAGGGCTGGGATGCCGAGCGCATCGAGTATTGGCAACGCAATCGCATATTGGTCCGCGAGGCCGTCATCAAACGTGATGACGCAGGCGCGTTCGGGAAGCGGTTGGTCTCCCGCGAGCGCCGCGAGGATATCGGCCTGGCCTACGAATGCGAATGCGCGCGCCAGTTCCTCAAGCTGGCGGCGAAACACGGCGGCGGAGATCGCATAGATCGCCGGATGCGGGTACGCCGCCTCGCCGATGTAATGATAATTGACGGCAAGTAACTGCATACCCGGTGGCACAACTTCGAAGTTAACGAGTAAATCCCCTAACCGTGAAAACCGCTATGCGCATGCGACAACCACGCGGCGGCGGATCGGTGTGAAAAATTTTGAAGTAGCGCCGCCGGACATATCACGCGACGATGGGAAACCGCGCGTCGCGCCGGGCGCGGTCCGCAAGATACGCCGGGATCATGCCCTGGGCGAATCGCTCGCGCATGCGGCGGATAGCATCGGCGTTGAAATCGCGGTTGCGGAATAGTTTTCCGCCGCCTGGTTGCTGCAAAACGGGCAGCACGGACCCGGCGGCATAGTCCGCAAGCGTAGCCGCGAGCGTTCGCGCACCCGCCTCGATCGTGCGGCAGCCGATGGTATGACAGTCATCATCCGGACCCATCGCTGGCCGCACTTGCCGGAGAATCGGACCGGCATCCACGCGCGCGCTGGCAAGATGAATCGTCGCGCCTACGCATTCGGGCTCGCCCTCGACGAGCGGCCAGAAGTTGGTCGCCGTGCCGCGATAGTATGGAGAGAGGCCGAGATGGATATTCACGACGCGGTCGGGAAACGCGTTCAGAAGCCGATCCTGAATAATGCTCGATCCGAAGAGCACCACGTACGTCGGCCGACGCTCTTGAATCCAGGCAAACGCGGCATCGCTGTTCGCTTCGCCGTGCGCAAGCGCCACCGTATGTTCGGCAGCAACCGGAAAGGATTGCGCCTGACCGAAAAACCGCTGCTCCGCCGCGGCGAATCCCTCAACGTGCTCGCGCATCAACGGATCGGATTCGGGCGCGGGCGCGGCACCGGCGCGCTTCCCTTCCGCGATCACGCCCGCAAGATCGCAAACGGCGGCCAGCGCGTACGCGAGAAACCGATGCCGCGGCTTGGTGCTGGTAATCAGTACGAGTGATGGACGAGTTGGCGCCCTCATGCGTCGCGTTTTGTGCATGCGTATAATATATCGGTGCCGAACCAAGCGCGGAATCGCTCCCGTCCGAACCAAACGCGTTGAGCCCCCGCGACTTTGAGCCAGCCGAAGCGGCTCTGACGTAGTTTTGCGATATCTAGCGTATATTCGCGCGCGCGAATGCGGAACGCAGGCGAGAATATCTTCTCGACAAGCGCCGGAGTAAAAATAGCGATGTGGTTATTCTTCGTCGAGTAGCGTTCGAGCTCGCCGCTGCGCAGAAAATTCTTCCTACTGAGCAGTGAAGCGACGTTCGGCATAGACCAAAAGAATATGCCTCCGGGTTTCAACACGCGCGCGACTTCGCGGACGAAGTGAAACGGGTTTTCCAGATGCGGCAGCACGCACCATGCAGTAACGAGATCAAACGATGCATCCGGCCATGGCAGCGGATCGCTCGAAAGATCGGCAGTTTGAAAATCGCGAATCAGGCCGCGCTCGCGGATTTCCGACGCACGATAGTCGTCGATGTCCACGGCGGCGATCGTGCGGATGCCGATGCGTCCCAGTTCCTCTGCGAAGTAACCGCTTGCGGTTCCGCAATCGAGAGCGTGAAGCTCTGAAAACAAGGGAAGCTCCGACCGCCACCGCTCAATAAATGCCGCACCAATCCCGGCTGCGTCGCCGAAATGCCCCTCGAGCGCCGCGCGGGCTTTCGCGGCGGCAGGGCCGCGGATTTCGGCCGCGGTCAAATACGGAAGCGTAATTCTGTCTTTCTTAGGCATGCGTGCGTATGCCGATATGCTCGAGAAGCGCGTCGGCCACGCGCTCGGATGCCTTTCCATCTGGGTCGCTGCCGTATTGTTCGCGGATGATACGCCGCCGGCCCTCGCGGTCGAGCGTCGGATCGGCCAGATACCGCCGAATCCAGGCACGAAACTCGTCGGCGGTATCGGCGCGCGCAACACCCCCGCTTTCCAAAATAGCGCGGAAATGAATATACCCGTACGGCCGTACGCCTTCAAAGCCGGTCTTGGGCGTGCGGTGGAAATTGGCGATGATCGTCGGTTTGTCGAACAAAGCCGCCTCAATAGCGATCGTTGAGGGGCCCGTCACCACGAGATTCGCATGCCAGATGCCATTGACCAGCATCGCGTCGTCTTCGGGTGTAAGATCCCGATCGCCCACCCGGTTCGGGTCATAGGTAACGCCGGGGCGGTCAAAATACATATGCGGCGGCGGGACAAACCCCTCAAGGCCGCTTACGCGGTCTGCGGGCGGAAACCGCACGATGACATTCGCATCGAGCTCGGCCAGAATATCCATCGCATAGCGGTCGACATCATTTTCGCGAATATAAAGGTCTCCTATGGGTGCGAAAAAAATCAGCGGCTTTGCGGGATCGGCGTTGATGCGCCTGAAAAATTCTTCGCGCGGAATTTTCAGCCCTTTCAGATACTGATCATAGTGCGGAATACCGACCACGCGAATGCGCTCGGCCGGCATGCCGTCCAGTTCGATCGCCTCGCGCCGCAATCGCTCGCTCCATACGAGCAGCTCATCGGGAAAGATGCGCAATAAGCTATGGATGGTAAGGTTGTCCCAGGATCGCACCATGCCGATCGTCGGAATGCCGCGGCGCCGGGCATCATGCATGAGCGCGATATCGTTTTCGTTCAATATGTCCGTGGCAAACACTAAATCCGGGCGCATCCGATCGAGCAGATCCCCGAACAGTTCGCGGGGCCCGAGCACGCGATCAAGCCACCGAACGATTCGCGGCGCGGCCTTGGTCCGGCCGATCGCTTGCGAACCGTAATAGAGCGCTCGATACCACCACGGCTTGCCCAGGTACATGAGGTATTCTTCACGAATCCGAATGCTTTCGGTCGCAAGCATCAAACGCGCAAGACGCTTGCAGAACAGTCCGCGGCGCGTGCGCGTCGGCCTGCTTGCGACAACGCCGACGATTTCGACATCCTGCCGGGCGAACCGATCCGTAAAGTAGGATACTTTATAATCCGGCACAACGACGACGATCCGATGTCCTGCCGCGAGCAGGCGCGGAATGATATCGGTCGCGATGATGTTTCGGGAAATGAGGAGGTGGAAGCTCGTTATGAAGATCGTTTTCATTCGTTCTTGTTCATGACGGCTAGGCGGCTTCGCGCGCCAAGAATCTTCGCGAGCCGCGCGCTCGCGCCCCCGTCCAGCCGCCAGGCCTCTTGGGTTACGATGCGTGCCCTGCCGGCGCGATCGAGCTCCGGATCGCTGCAATACCGTCCAATCCATTTCCGAAGCTCTTCAGGGCTTTCAGCAAAGCGGATGCCGCCGGCGGCGCGCAATGAAGCAAAATGATCGTAATCGTAGTAACGCCGAATGCTCTCATAGTAGGGACGGTTCGGGGTCGGGTCAAAGGCGATCGCTATCGCCGGCGTATCGTAGACCGCGGCGTCGATGAGAATCGTTGAGGGGCCGCCAACCACGACTTCCGCAAATGCGAGCGAATCGCGCAGCACCTCATCGTCCTCCAGCGTCAATTCGTTGTGCTTGAATCCTTTGCCCGTCCCCAGCTGCCGCCCGGGCCGGTGCACGAGCGCGGCGGGCGGCAGATCGGCCGCGATGCGCATGCTATCGCTCGGCGGAAGCCGCACCACGATCCGCCATCCCGCAGGCAGCGCATCCGCCAACAGCCGGATGACGAATCCGTCCAGATCGTTTTGGCCCAAATACCGATCCCCGGTCGGCGCGTAGAGCACGAACCGCTCGTCCGGCCGAAGGCCGAGACGCGCGGCGAAATCAGCGCGCGCATGCGGCGGCGCGCCGCCGTACCGGTCATAATGCGGGATGCCGATGACCTGAAGCGCCCCGCGCGGAATGCCATGGTACCGCGCCGCTTCTTCCGCGACGAGCTCGTTATTGACGACAAGCGTGTCCGGAATCGTACGGACGAGACCTTTCGCCGTCAGATTGTCCCAGGAACGCACCATACCGATCGTCGGCACGCCCGCATCGCGCGCCGCCTCGATAAGACGTGCATCGGCATCCTGTTGGACATCGGTTGCGAACACCGCATCCGGCCGATACGCGCGCACAATAGCGCCGAATGGCTCGCGCGGCGCGAGCCAGCGGCTTACCTGCCGGATCAACGCCTGCGCCCAGCGCCGGTTACCGATCAGACGGACGAGCAGCGCGCCGCGGCCGCCCAATTCGGTCTTGCGCTTAATCGCCAGCGAATGGGTATCCGTCGCCGCGAGCGCGAGATAGCGCAGCGCGGCCTCAAACCGCGTTGATGCGAACGCGACCGGATGGATAATAAGGCCGGGTCGCAAAAATTCCGAAAGAAAAAACAATTGCTTCTCTACAGGAACCAGCAGAACGACGCGCGTCGCGCCATCGGCAAGCAACGCATCCAGAAGCGGCGACGATATGATGTTACGAGAAATAAGGACGTGAAAACTCGTCATGAGTATCGTCCTCGGTCGAACGGTCGGTGGTTGGCTAGTCATGGGAAACGAGCGGAATGCGGATCCGCTCATTTATAATACGGCTTCCCTGCCTGCCCTGTTTCCTCCCCGTGCCTGTCGCGCTCGGAACTCTTTGTACGTTACTCTCGCCGTTCCGGGTCCGCAGTGAGCGGCGCTCCCTTGAGCACATGCTCAAAGATCGCAAGCTCGCGATCAGCATATTTTTCCCAGGTAAACGTCCGGCGCACGAATTCGGCCGCATATGCGCTGATGCGCTCGTAGCGCGCCGGGTCATCCACGAGCGCGCGCACTGAGCGCGCGATATCGGCCGGATCCATGGCATTGGCCAATAGGCCGTTTTTTTCTTCGTCAATAATTTCGTGGATGCCGGCACCTCGCGAAACGACCGGCACGAGGCCGCAGGCCATGGCTTCGGTCGGCGCGAGGCCGTCGGATTGCATGGTATGCGGATAGAGAAAAATATCTGCCTCGTGGTACCGCTCGATCAATTCTTTTTCGGAAATGCGCTTGAGAAAAATCACGCGCTCGGCCAGCTTGAGCTCGTCCACGAGCTTGAATAGGCGCGCCGCATACTCGGGATCCCCTGCCGGATCGCCGATGATGCGCAGGATCGCATCATAGCCCTGATCGGCGAGAATCCTGGTCGCGCGAATTGCGTCCTCGAACCGGCGGTGCGGAAAAAATATGCCGCTAGTCAGCAAGTTTACTTTTTTATCCTTGGGCGCGGTGCGCGGCTTGTACGTGAACTGCGCGAGATTCGGGCCGTTGCGGGCCACGAACGCTTCACGGCCAAAGTAATCGCGCACCGCTTTCTGGTTGAATTTATCCACGACCACGATTGCATCAAGCGGCCGGATGAACCGCCAATTCTCGTACGCGTCACGCATGCGATAGATCCATTGTTTCAAGAGCGGCTGGACATAGCGGTCCGGATCCACGGCCGCAAGTTTGTCGACCAGATGCCGCATAGAATGTGTGTCGTTCGTATTCCAGACCGCGGGCACGCGCCGGGTGACCCGCGCGCGGAAAAACTTCACTGCGCGATGCGCGACGCGGTCATGCACGTTCAAGAGATCAACGTCGGGCTTAATAAGCTTTGCCATCGCTCTGGCCGAGCGTGTTTCGTGGCCCATGGTGAGCAATGTCGCGGCATAGCGGCCGAGCGGAATTGAGCGCAGCGTTTTATATTCCGGATCACGCGCCTGTTGAGGATCGAGCGCGATCACGTCGAATCCTTCCAGTAAGTCCGGGTAACACGCTTCTTTGGAATAAAAAAACGGATAGATGGTCACCTCGTGTCCCCGCGCGCGAAATTGATTCGCGAGATACAAAAACAGCCGCTGCGTGCCGCCTTTCACGTCCAGGCGGCGGATGACCATGGCGATCTTCATAACAATGCTGGGACAAAATTCTTACGGGCTGATTATAGCGGAGTGCGGCCAAATCGCAATGATGCGCATATTCCTATTGACAATTTACAGAAAAGATATACAGTTTTTACAGCCAAACTGCCCTTCGACAACTTCAACCAGCGAGGTGAAAGTGTGAACTACGTGAATGAACTCGAATTCGCGCAACGAACCGCCCTGGATGCCGGAGTCCTCCTGCTCGACTTCTTCGGCAAGGCCCAAGAAGTAGAGCAGAAGAGCCGGACCGACTTTCGCACGCGGGCGGATCGCGAAGCCGATCTCCTGATTCGCGGCCGCATCGAGAAGTATTACCCGCTCGATGCGATCAATTCCGAGGAACTCGACGCCAAGGAAACCGGTTCGCAGCGGCGCTGGATCGTGGATCCGCTCGACGGCACGACCGGCTTCGTGCTCGGCGACTGGAATTTCTGCGTCGCCATCGGGCTCGCGGTGAATGGCAAGATGGTGCTCGGCGTGATCTACTGCCCGAAGCGCGAGACCTGTTACTGGGCTGCCGCGCATACTCCGGCGATTGCGTTGATCATCGGACGGGGCTGCACCGCCATTCGCGTCAGCGACGAGATCAATCTCAATCGCGCCATCATCGCGCTCGAACCCGGCAAGGCGCCGGGACGCGAGCGCAAGGCCGACATGGAACGCCGACTGCTGGCCGATGACGGCGCGCGCATCTCGCTGACCTGGGCCAGTGCGGCGGTATCGCTCGCCGCGGTAGCGGCGGGCAACCTCGACGGCTTCGTCGGCCACAAGCTCGAGCCCTGGGATATGGCCGCAGCCGTGCCCATTCTGCTCGAGGCCGGCGCAAAGGTCACGAACATCGCCGGTGAACCCTGGCAGATCGGCGACGAATCCATCGTCGCCGCCAACCCCGCGCTGCACGATCAGATCCTCAGGCGGATCAACTGATCGGACACCCCGGCATCAAGCTCGACTGACCGTCGAGCGCAGTACCTTCGAGAAAATCGAGCGCCCCACAGAGAAAGACCTCTGCGGGGCGCGTTCGTTTTAATCTCGCAACACCATGCGTGTACTATTAACACGCTATAGCATAATTACAGTACATAGCGTAACCCACTCATGATTTTCACTTTTCTGAGCGGCGGTAATAAAGTTCCTCCAGTACCCGGGCAATGCGCTTGATATCTTGATTCTTGATAGCCGGATGGCAGCCGATGAGCAGCGCCCGGTTATGTAAAAAATCCGCTACCGGGAATGCATCGGGCTTTGGCGTATCCTGACCGAGAAATGCATACTGCCGAAGTAAATTGCCGCCCATGAAGCGCCGCGTTTCCACACCTACCCGCTCCAGTGCCGCGGCTACATCGGCCGCATCGCGGCAGCCGGGCGGCAACTGGCGGAGCGTCACCTGTAGCGCGTAATACGTATTGAATGAGCTCTTTGGCTCTTCTGGCAAAAATAATTTCTCATCCCGGATTAGCTTCCCGAACGCTCGCCAGTACGCCGCGACGATCGCGCGCCGCTTCCGGTTCATAGCCGGAAGTTTTTCGAGCTGCACCATGCCGATCGCCGCATGCAGATCCGTCATGCGCAGATTATAGCCGAGCCGATCGAACGCATAGCGCACATCATAGCGCGAGCCGGACGCGAGCTTCACAAACCGCTCGTTCGTGATGCGGCGGCCGAATTCGCGGATGGAACGGCAGAGATCCGCGAGCTTCGCGTCATCGGTCGCGATCATGCCGCCTTCGCCCGCGGTCATATTGTGCGCGACATAAAACGATGTCGTCGAAGCATCGCCGAAGCCACCGACGATCGTCTTCCCGACTTTCGCGCCGTGTGATTCGCAGCCGTCTTCCAAGATGCGGATACGATGGCGGCGCGCCCAGCGCACGATCTTGGGCGCATCGAGACACGGTACGCCGAGCGAATGTACGAGCACAATACCGCGCAGTCGCTTCGCGCCCGCAGCGGCGTGTTCAAGCGCTTCAAGCGTCATATTCCCCCGCTCATCTACGTCCACCCAGAGCGGCCGGAGACCGGCTTGCAGCACCGGCATGACCGCGGTCGCGAATGTCAGCGCGGGTACGGCAACAAAATCGCCATCCTTCCAGCCATAGCGTTCTTTCACCGCAAGAAGCGCGATGAGATTCGCAGAAGAGCCGGAATTCGCGGCAATCGCCGTGCGCCGGCCGACTGCGCGCGCCCATGCGTCTTCGAACGCGCGAACGAACGGCCCCTGGCTCAATCGACCCTGCTTAAGAACGTGCATCACCGCCGCAATTTCGCGTCGATCCGTGATCGGCCAGCCAATGGATACTCGCGTAGACATACCTATCGATCATTCGGTCTTATTTGGATGATCCTTGTACCACTCGTACGTCCGTCGCAATCCTTCCTCGAACGGAATTTCCGGCCTCCAGCCGGCCAGACGCTCCAGTTTCGTAATGTCGGGCAGCCGTCGCTTTACGCTGCCGGCCGGTGCGGGCTTACGAACCAATTCGCGCGGCGTCCAACCCGCAATTGCGAACAGCGCATCGGCAAGTGCGGCAACACTTACCTCATTACGGTCACCGATATGCACGGTCTCGATGGGCTGGCCGTCGGTGGCCGAAGATTCCATGAGCATGCGCATAGCGCGGACCGCATCCTCGATATAGCAGAACGAGCGCGTCTCGTCCGCACCCATGAGCGCGAACGGATCCTCTCGGCTCGCGATCCGAAGCGAGAGCTGCGGAATCACGTGCTCGTAGCCCGCGCGCGGACCATAGAAATTATGCGGCCGTACGACCAGGCCGCGCAATCCGTACTTGGTCGCGTAATGAATCATGATCTGCTCGCCGATAAGCTTCGTGCCTGCATACGACCAGCGGGGGTTATACGGATCTTCGATCACGAGCGGCACGGCTTCGGGCGTAGGGAACGGCAGCGCGCCGAACGCGTGCAGCCCGCCGGCATACGCCTCGTTCGACGACGTAAAGCATATCTTGGCGCCGGGATTTTGGGCGCGCATCCAATCAAGGACAAAGAAAAGCGAAAGAATATTGATGCGCAGCACTTCATGCGGCATTTCGTAAAAGTTCTTCGTTCCATTGATCGCTGCAAGATGATAGATATGCGTAAAACCGGTACCGAGTTCTCCGTACGCAGCCGCGTTGGTCAAGTCAAGCGCCATAAAACGCACGCGCGGATTGGCGATGAGTTTATCGAACGCATCATCCATCCGACCGCGCTGCAAATTATCGGCGCTCACGAGGTCGGCCTTGGTGGCGGTAAGCAAATGCCGCGCGAGGTGATAGCCGATGAACCCTGCACCTCCGGTGATGAGAATTTTTTCAGGCGCTGCCATGCGATTCATCATGCCAAGCCGGGGCTGAAACGACAATCACGCCCGCGCGGCCCTATTTGAGTGACGGGGCCAAAAATTCCAAATGTCGATGAAACGTTTTGCCGGATAGCGCCTTGGGTCAATTGCGGCGTATGCCTTGTGCGGCGCGGCAAGGATTACGATATCCGATTCCGCAAGCACGGTCCGGACCGGATGAAACGCCGGATCTTTGATGTATTCATCGGTGCAGAGAACTCGCTTGGCCTCGGCCTCGGCTATTTTTTTAAGCTTATACGACAACGAATCGCGCGGATCATCGCTTTCACCCTTGAAGGCCATACCCAGGATTCCGACGGTCTTGGTTTTGAGCCAGCCGGGAGCTGCGGCTTCGGCGCCAATAAGCTCACGCAACGGATTTTCGTTCGCAAACCGTACCGTCGGCACCGCGGCCGGCGACGCGCCGTGGCGGAGCTTCTTCACGATGAAATTCGGCATGCCTTCATTGACAAGCATCGCCGCATGCCCGAGAAAAAAATTGTTCGAATGATACGCCGCAAGTTGCATCGTGTCCTTCAAGAGGCACGGCCCTGCCGCGAACCCCGGCGATGGCAGATCGCGATTGCGTGGATAGTCCTCGCGCATCGCTTGGTAAATACGGTGGTAGTCCAGGCCATGATCGGCCGCGATCATGAAGAATTGATTGCCGACCGCGAATTTGATATAGCGCCAGGCATTCGAGAATAGCTTCGCAAGCTCCGCCTCCACCGGCTGGGCGGTCGCCACGGTCTTGGGAGCTATGTTCCGAAAGAGCTTCGATACTTTCCCCAGCGTCTGCGGATCGAATGCCGAAACGATTTGGGGCAGTGTCATCAATTCGGCAAGCGCATTGCCCTCTACGATCCGTTCGGGACAAAACGCCACGTTAACCCGCTTACTCCGTTCACGAAAATACCGCTGAATGCGCTCGGACGTGCCCGGATATACGGTGCTGCGTAAAATAAGCACCTGGCCGTTTTTGAAATACGGTAGGTAAGCATCAATAACCCGCGTGATCGCGTGAATGCTCGGATTTAAATATTCATCAACCGGCGTACCCACCACGAGCAACACGAACGCGCTTCGTCCAATGACGTCCGGAGTATGCGCGGTCGCGAGCTTGCGCTTCTCCAGCGCGCGGCGCAGTTCGCGGTCGCCGTCTTTTTCTTTAAACGGAAAACGGCCCCCGGCAATCACCTCCAGTGCCTCGCGGTTCGTATCGAACAGCACGGTCGAGACGCCGGCGTTAGCCATCGCCACCCCGAGCGGCAGGCCGACGTGTCCCGCGCCGCCGACAATGCAAAGGTCGTATTTCATTACCTCCGATCTATACCATAGAATACTCGCCTCATGCGACCTCGGTTTTCAAAAGAAGATCGGCCGGTACACGCGGTACGCCGGCTGCATAAGGCCAAAACGCCTCCTCCTTGAGAAAGGCGTTATGAAGGCGTTTTGACCAAAAAATATTTCCCGTAGCGCGAATCTGCTTGCGGCCGCCAGGGCGTATTCGCAAAAAATTCGTCAATCGCTTTTTTGGCACCAGGACATTTCACAGCTTCGTTGCCGCGCGCATATTCATCGAATAATATGATTCCTCCTGGCGCAACATGCGGGAATAATTGGTCGAGACAGAGTTTATATGCCGCGTATAAATTTACGTCTAGATGCAGATATGCGATCGGGCCCATTTCCTCGATAACCGATGCCAGCACGTCTTCGAAAAATCCCGGTACGATGCGGACGCGCGCGTCATAGTACTCAGCCGGCACGCCGGCGCGCAAGAGAATCGGCCGCACTTCGTCGGCACGAATAATTTTCCACTGACCCTTTTTCCGATTGCGCGGACTCTCATCCTCTGGAGACACCTCCGGATATCCCTCGAACGAATCAAATCCCCAAATCACCTCCGGCCGTTGGTGCGCGAGCGCCAAGAGCGTAATCATCTGGAAACTCTTGGCCTTGCCCACACCCATCTCGACGATCGCGCCGGGCACGTTCTCGATTCGTTCGAACATACGATGGAAATACAAAAGCCGATCGACGTTCCCCCGAGTAAACGGGAGATTATATCGGGCATCGTGCGGCTCAGCCTTTCGCATTTCATAATGAAAGGGGTGCAGGATGCGATTGACCGATGACTTGATCGTCATTGCAAGATTAACGATACCACTTCGGCTCGCGCTGAGCGAAATCGTTGGCTAGAGCATAATGCGCCTGTGGCGACAGGGTAACGAAATCGAAATTCGGCGGCAATCGACATATGCGCTGAATCGCTCACGCTACTGCATAGCGCACTCGCGGATCTAAGTCCGCCGGCGCACGCGCCGAAGGCGCATACTGCGTGGCGCGAGCGGAACCCGGCGTCGTAAAGACGCTCGTATACATCACGCGCTCTTTGGCCGTCGCATATCCGCCGCGGTGGATGCCGCTCGTATCGCAGAAAACCAGTGAGCCGGCGTTGCCCGTTGCGATGAAAATATCTTCGGGCGGAATCGTCCGCTCGATGAATGCCGGATCGGGATGGCGACTCCTTTGCTTGGGCGCGAACGGAAACAGATGCCGCCAGCGCCCGCCCTCTTGCGTGCCGCGAATATACGTAAACGGTCCCGCTGTCTCATCTACGTCCGATAAATAGAGAAACGTTTTCACCATGCGCCGATCGTCCGGATCGGCATGCCAGCGCTGGGAAGCATACGGATTCGTGCCAGTCGGCACGGGTACCGTTACGTGCAACCAAAATTCGCGAAACTTCGGCCACATGCCCAAATACGCGGAAACGACATTAAGCATCGGATCGCTCAGTGATGTCCGCAACAGCGGATGATTGAAATCCAATATATGCGGTCCACCCCAGAGATCTACTAAAAAAGAGTCCTTCTTGCCATCGATAGGGCTGTCGCGTACCGCGCGAATACGCTCGTCTATGCCAAGACGGATCCGTTGGTCGGCAACCCAGGCCCGCAGCGCCGGCTTCAGATCAGGCCCGAAAAGATCATCCAGATGCGTAAGCGCGACGCCGTCGCGCCGCAGCAGCTCGGCAAGGCGGGATTCCTCGGCAGTGACCGCCGGTCGCCGAAATGCATGCCGAATAACCGCCGGCATAGTTTTAAGCCGCCACACCAGTCTGGATTGCCGCAATCGCGCGCCAATATCCGCCATATGTCATTACTATACGGTCCCGCGCGCGCCCGCGCGAATCATCGTATCATAGAGCGTGCGATAGCGAGCGATCACGGGTTCCCAGCCCATTCTCGCTGCGAATCGGCGTGATCCGGCGGCAAGCTGGGCGCGGAGCCCAGGATCACCGATAATCCGCCGCATCGCCGCGGCTGCCGCATGCGGATCGCGCGGCGGCACGACAAGGGCATTCTCCCCTTCCGCGATCGCATCATCCGCACCGCTGCCGCGACTTGCCACTACCGGTACGCCGGCAGCCGCTGCCTCGAGAAATGCAAGACCGAAACCCTCAATATCCTTGCGGTCGTCCACCGGCAGCAACATGAAAAGCTCGGCGTTCGCATAAAGCGCTCTGAGCAACGGCCAGCGGATGCCCTTGAGGGTCACGACCGACTCGGTAATGCCAAGCGACTCGGTCAATTGCGGCTTCGGGCCGATGCCGCAGATTACATAATGCATAGCAGGGATCTGCCGCTTTAAATCCGCGAACGCGGCGAACGAATACGCGAATCCCTTGCGCGGTTTCCATGCGCCAACCGAGAAGATGTACGGTCGTAGCGATGCGATGAGTCGGTGCTCGTCCGGGCTGAGCTCTTGGTCCGGATGGGCGAACTCTTCGGCGTCGATGCCATGCCGAATAACTTCTATGTCAAGGTCCGGCGCCCGCCGGAGTATTTCATCGCGGGTATTCCGCGACACCGCCGAGAGTACCGCGGCGCGCCGATATGCCCAGACCACGAGCGGCGCATACCAACGGTACAGCGACTGCACCCCGCCCGTCCCAATCGCGGTAATCACGATTGGCTTGCCGAGACCCAAGCTGGCAAGCACGGCGACCACGCCATAGGGGTAGCCATCGAGCGCGTGAATAACATCGGCTCCGCGAAACGCCCTGCGGATGCGCGGCAATGCGAACAGCATGCGCCAGCCGCTTTCGGACACAATAGGTCGCTCCCCGGGGTAGCCGGATGCGACGGACGTCAGCACGGTAATCACAAGCGAGGGATCATATTCGCGCATGCGCTCTACGAAAAGTCGGCCGAACCGCCCTGCGCCCGTCGTTGCTTTCATATCGTGGTTGAGCAGACAGAGATTCACCCGCCCAACTTTTTCTTTCACATGAGTTTCCATGATTATACGGGCAGGTTCATGGCTGCGGGATACGCGGATTTGCCGGTCGACGAATCCACCAGCGCGGCTTCAATACCGAGGCGACAACGGCGCGGAAAAGATCGCGATCCTCCCGCGATACGGTAAAAAAATCACGGAATCGAACGGTCAATTCGGGATACCGGCGCCGAAGATAATACGTGTAAAGTCCCACGCGGCCACCATAATCCACGAGAAAGGTCAGCGCCATTGCATAGAGTTTTAAGAGGGGTAGAAGCGTGAATGCGATGACGGCATTAATCGCGATCTCCGACAAAAACCGCTTAGCCAGAAGCTCCTGCTCGCGCAGCGTTACCAGAAACGACTTCTGATATTTGTATACGGCGTAAAGCGGCAACGTGGTCAATAGCAGGAGAACCAGTGGCAGCGCCGGTTCATACTTGGGCATGGCGAAGTATATGATTGGCGGCGCGACCAGAGCCGCGCCGAGCGCCACTGCCGTGCCCACCCAGACGCCGTACTTTAGCATGCGCCGATAAATTATTGCCAAACGTCCGCGATCACCCGCTTCCCACGGCAGAAGAACACCGAGCATCGCCGTCGGCACGAAACCCTGGAAAATCGTCAAGAGATTGACCGCGAATGCATAGAGGCCGACCGCCTCCGTGTTCAGGAACACCCGCACATACCAAACATCGATCCCCTTTGCCGCCCGGGACACGGCATAGCGCGTAAGAACCCAGACGCCATACCGCCGAATCAATCCGGGCAAAATCCAGCCGGCGGAGGGCGCAATGCCGGTAAAGAGTTCGCGCCAGCGGCGGAAAAAATAAAATGACGTATATGCAAGCGTGACGCCTGAAGCAATGGCGCCCGCCCACAAAACCTCGCCCAGTGTCAACCCGCCTTGCCACCATAATGCAACAAGAAGGCCCAGCCGCGTCGTCTCGGCGATGATCTCGGCGCCGAATGCCGCAAAAGAAACTGTTGCGCGAAAGAAAAGCACCTGCATCGTACGCAGTGCCGGGAACAGGACAAGAAAGCTTGCGATGCGAACGGAGCCGCCGATGTCCTGATCATAGTATCGGGCGATGAGTTCCGCGCCGAAAAACACAAGCGCCCATACCGCAAACGCGATAATCGTTTTGGCGCCGATATACTCTGCCGCAAGCCGCTTCGCGTCCTTCCGCTTACCCTCGGCAGTGGCGCGCGCAAGGTCGTTCGTGACCGCCTCATCAAACAAGCCGCTGGTAAGGTGCACGGCAACCGCAACGGCGGTAAGAATAAGCTGGTAGAGGCCGTAGAGATATACCGATACTGTCGCGAGAATAAAAAAAGAGCTCGCGATGCCGAGGCCACGGAGAATCAGATGAATAATTTGCCCGCGCGATTCGCCCCAGAGGAGCGTTTCGCGAAACGAATACGTTGGAGCTCGTGCCATATCAGTACTACCGCTCCGAAGAGCGCTCCGTCAGCGCCGCGTCAAAGCGCATAAATATCCACGATCGAGCCGAACCGTTCCATGCGCCAGAGCTCGCGGATCGGCACGCCCGCGATCTCGCCGGAGAGTTCAATCGCCTGATCAAATTCCGCTCCGGCAGGATACGGCGAAAACCGCTGAACGAGCTTCAACTCGCTAATAAGCGATCGGGTCTCCGGCTCAAGATCGGATTGATCTCGATAATTGTACTCCACAACCAAGTAACGATACCCGCGCTCGCGGAAAAATGCGGCATCCCGCGCATCGCGCTCCGGCTTTCCGCGCGCGATGAAATGAAGATTCAGGAATTCGTATGCCGGGCTCGGATACGCGTCGGACGAATGGCGCAGCAGCGCACGATCCGCGGCGCGCACGCCGGCCGCATCGGCGGCTTCAAGCGCACGGATACCGTCGGGCGTATTGATAAGCCGCAGGTACGGCGTGTCACCCACGATCTTTTCGCCCGCGGAGATATATTCTGCAATCCAATCCCGCGCCATAAGGCGGGTTTCCGTGCGGATCGCGAGCATATCGTATCGAAGCGCAAGAACCAGCGGAAAACCGAATACCGCGAGGAGTGACATCGCGGTTATACCGCGCCGCATGACGAAAACGCGCGTGCTTACAAGCTGCAGCAGGGCATCCAAGCCCGCGCCCGCAAGGATAGCGAGAACCGGTACGATGAACACCAGTGCGCGGGGAATCGCATTGAAAAACGCATAAAGAAACGAAATATAGGCAACAGCTACGACAACCGCCGGTATGACAAACGACGCTTTGCGCCGCCAAAGTATCGCTGCGCCGACAACCGCGGCCGCAAGCAACGGCAACTCATACCGCAGGAGAAGTCCGGCATATCCGCCCAAGAATGCGAGCCATTCCCCCATGCCTTTTCCCGCCAGAATGCCGAAGCGACGGCCGAGATCCCCGCCTACGGTTTCGCCTCCTTCGCCGCGCGTGAATCCATAGGGATACAAAAGAATCGTCATGCCGACCATGAGCACGGCGATACCGACCATCGCGAGCGGTCGTACGGAACGGATCCTTGTTCGCCAAGATTCGCATCCGAACAGATAATGCGCGAAAAGTCCGGGTATAAGCGCGATTGCGGCTGACGTATTGACCGCGGTTGCAAGACCCGCGAATACGCCGGTAAGTATGTACGGACGCCATCGATCGCTCGTGCCGATACCGAAACTCGCGTACCACGCGAGATACAAGAGAAGCGCAGCCGGCATCCAATGGCGCACCACATGGGATAGCTGAATATGATAGAACGAGAGAGCGAGAAATGCGGCGGCAAACCATCCGGCACGCCGAGACCCGGAAACGGCCTGAGTCATGCGCGCGACCAACGCAATCAATATGATGCTGAGTCCAAGGTTCGCAAGCCGGCCCGCCCACCAGAGAAACGTCGGATCGAGCGCCAGCATATCGCGCCATGCCGCAAGCTGCGGGAATCCGGCCAAAACGAAATGAACTGCCAGCGCGGGCGCGATAACCAGCAAATAAAAATAGGAAAGCAACGGCGGATAGTTCAGCACCGCGCGGAATGATTCTGCATGCAGCGCCGGAATCAGCGTGCGCTCTTCGAGCATTTTCAGCGCGCCGTAGATAAACGCCGGTTCATCATTCACCAAAAACAACGGGAAGCCGTATCCGATCGCCGGCAGCCGCAGCAAAACCGCGACCAATAAAATCCAGGGCAGTGGACTTTTCCAGCGCGCCGGAGCCAAAAACCACCGGGCCAACGACGCGTTCGATCCTTCGGGCAACAGCCGTATCCGCCACGGCTCCACGAGTCCCTCGGAGATGATGCTCCGTGAAATTTTGGACGTGCCGAGGCGCCGCTCGGTGAACGTTATGGGAACTTCCGCCATGCGCGCGCCGCGCCGCCAAAACATCATGCGCAACGTAAACCACCATGCGTATCCGTTGGCGCGAACGTCGGCAAACGGTACGCGGCGCAAGAACTCCGTGCGCATGCAGGAAAATCCGGAGGTGCAATCCGCAAGCGGCAGGCCGGTGATCGTACGCACGTACCAGTTGCCGCCCCATGATAGCAAGCGCCGCCCAATGCTCCAGTTCTCGATCCGACCGCCGCGCACGTAGCGCGAACCCACCACGAGATCAGCTCCTTCAGCCGCGCGGATCAGCGCCGGAATGTAGCGCGGATTATGGGAGAAATCCGCGTCAATCGTTATCACGAATTCGTCGGTACCGTCGGCAAGCACGCGCGCGAGCGCGTCCTGATACGCGGCGCGAAATCCCCGCGGACCCGAGCGCGTCATGAGCGCAACGCGCGGCTCCTTGGCGGCAAACTCCCGCACGAGCTCGGCCGTGCCGTCGGGTGATTGATCGTCCACGACTAAAATCCGCGTGCCGTTTGGTGCGGCCGCCAACAGTTCTGCGATCAGCGAGAGGATATTCTCGCGCTCGTTGTACGTCGGGATAATGATGCGCGTCGCCATCGCGAATGATTACTTCGTAAACAGGGCAATAAATTGATCGCGCACGATTACTCGATCATATCGGCGCACCCAGGCCGCTTCGATCTCGCCGATGGCCCGCCGCTCGTTCGCCGAGCGCTCCAAAAGATCGATCAGGGCCTCAGCGATGCGCTCGCTGTTCCCGCTCGGCGCAAGGTATGGCGTGAGCGCAGGCGGGGTGATTTCGCGCACGCCGCCGACATCGGTCGCGACATAGGGCGTACGGGCAGCCATCGCTTCCAGCAGTACGTGGGGAAATCCCTCCTCTTCAGACGGCATCAAGAATGCATCCGCGGCTCCGAAATATGCGGCAATATCCCGCTGCGGCACGCTGCCGAGCAGCCGTGCGCCGGATGCAATGCCGCGCCGCTCCATATCCGCTCGGATTGCTTCCCGCTCCGGACCGTCGCCTGCAATCAATACCATAGCACGAGGCATGCGGGCCAGTATCCGCGCGGCGATATCGGGCAAAAGATCCGCGCCTTTGCGGCGCGACAAGCGGTGCGCGAAGAACACCACGGGGGCATTGGCCGCGATGCCGAAATTTTGGCGGATATCGCTGTCCCGCGCCGCGGCGCCAAAGAGATCGACGTCGATCCCATTGGGCAACACGCGGATGCGATCCGGCCGCAATCCGTATATGCGCGCATAGGTCACGGCAAGACCCGGCGTGCCGGTCACGAGGATCGCATGGCGCAATACGAATCGAAATGCCGCTTCGGCGAATCGGTTTCGGCGATACAGCCACGGCATGCCGCAATTCCAATAATACGCTCGGCCGCCGGTGCAGCCGAATACGAGCCACGCGGCAAGTCCGCCGTAGATCGAATAATGAACGTATGCATGCCGCACCCCGCTGATGCGCGCCGCAAGAAGCAGAACGAAGAGTTCGAGGAGCCGAAGCGGACCGAACGCGAAGCGCTGCGCGCGGATGCGGTATGCGGCCTCGGGAATCGCGCCCCGCGCCCGCTCGGCAATGACCAGAAGATCAAGCGCCGATGCGGCATCGCCGAGTAATGCGTAGATATATGAAAAATGGCTGCCCGTGGCAGCGTCGTATTCCGGCAGTATGAAGACCGCCCGCGGCCGGTAAGAAGTCATAATTCAGCGATTGAGTTCTTCGCGCATGCGCGCGAGGCGGAGCTCAGTCCCCAGATCCTCCCACCGGCCGCGGTGCTCGAACGCGCGAAGTTTTCCTTCCGCGGCAAGTACGGGAAACAAATGCTGTTCAAGCATGGAAAATCCCTGCGGTAGACGGTCGCGATGCTCGGGCTCCAATACATACAGCCCCGCATTGATATGCCCAGCCGTCGGTTCGCTCGGCTTTTCCCGAAACTCCTTGATCAAGCCGTCCTCGATGTGCAAAAGACCAAAGTCGCGCGCATCATCCCGCCAATGAGCGGCCATGAGCGCGTGGCCGGGCACATGCGAGCGCGCGAGCGCGAGAAAATCGAAATCCGCGATCGTGTCGCCGTTGAGCACCGCGAACGGTTCTCGAAAATCCGCGGCCGCAAACCGGACCGCGCCGCCGGTTCCCAATGCCTCGGGCTCTATCATCCAATCGCACGCGAGACCGCGATCGGTCACGAAGCGAATGATCTGATCCGCACGAAAACCGAGCGCGAGCCGCACGCGGGTGAATCCGGCGTCCGCGAGCGCCCGGAGCTGCCGCTCCAAGATCGCCTGCCCCCCGATTTCGACAAGCGCCTTCGGAATATCGCGCGCGGAATTCGGCAGCCGCGTGCCGCGGCCGCCCGAAAGTATCAATGCCGGGAAGGATTGCTGCATGGATCAATGCGAATTCCTTAGGTAATACCGGTTTTCGCGCCTTCCCGTTGCGCCATATCCGGCGACCGTTCGGCGAATATGCAGAAATTATCGCGAATATTCACGGGGAGCGCGAGCCGATTCAGGGGCGTGCGCCCGATCCAGCGGCTTGCCGCATCCCAGAAGCCGATTCCTTGCCAGCGCGCGAGCATGGAAAATACGTAGGCCGGCGTGAAGCGCTTGCCGAATTTACGCACGGCAAGCGGTCGGAATCCGGTGCTGCGCAATAACGCAGCGGCGTTTGTCGCATTAAAATACGAAAGATGCTCGGGCGGACAGTAGGCGTGCCATCGGGTACCGAACACGCGCGCCCAAGCGCTCGATGCATCGGGCGTATTGATCGCGATGATGCCGCCCGGCCGCAAGAGCGCACGGCAGCGCGCGAGCATGCTCGCCGGATCGCTGACATGCTCCAGAACGTCCATGAGCGTAATGGCATCAAATGCGCCGGGCGGCAAAGAAACCGTTTCCAGCGTGCCGCATCGTACGTCGAGCCCTGCCGCGTGAGCTCGCCTGCACGCAAAGGACGAAATTTCGACCCCCGTACCGCGCCAACCCTCCATCTGCGCCATGCGCAGAAAAAATCCGGTTGCCGCGCCTATGTCCAAGAGCGCGCCGGGCGGCGAACGAAACGAACGAATCGTCGCGAGAACGGACGCGAAGAACGATTCCATGGCGATCTTATCTTCATCGTAGTCGGCATAGCCGAATCCTGCGGCCGCGCCGCGAAAATAATCTTCATCGTAGATTGCCTCGGTAGACGGAGGCGCGGGCCATACGAATCGAAAGTCGCAGGCCGGACACCGCCAAATGCGCCATTCCCGTTTTGTGAACGCGAATACTGCCGACGCTTGGCATACCGGGCACTGCAGCGGGGTCTGGACGGTATCGGCATGCATCACCAGCGGTCCGGACATATCAGAGGCGTACGCGATACAGTTTGAATTCGCCAATTTGGGCCGCCGGTTCCAAAAACGGAAATTGTTCGAACGGCAGCTCAGGATCGCGGACAACATCCCATACGATATAATCGACGCGGTACCGCCTCAGCGCCTCGCGGAATCCCATCGCGCGCAATTCAGCCGCGCCGAGAAGCGTTGTCACAATGTATTCATCCGCCGCCGGCAGCGGACGCGGCTCGAATCCCAGTAACCGACGCAGCCGATTGCCTTGCGCGATATGCGCCCGCAGGTCAATGCCGTAAACGCCGACCAGCGCCCGCTCGTGCGCCGCCACGAACGCCGCATCAAACGGATCCGCAAAAAAATTCTGGATGATGAACCGGTCGGCAAGCTCCGCATCGGACACAAAAAAGAGCCGCGCCAGCTGATCGAAGTATACGTTCGCATGTGTCGCTATGGGAATCAAACCGGAAAGATCCCCGGACGCGTATACGACCGCATCCCGGGGAACCTCCCGATCGATCCAGCGGAACAATGGTTCATAGCGCACCCAGGCCGCGCGCCGAGCTTTCGGCGGTTCGAATAATTCGGGAATATCGCGCACGGCCGGCGCAGCCAACACGATCGCGGCACCCAACGCTCCGGCGGCCACCCACCGGCGCTGCATCGGCAAGCGCGCCATGATCCGTCCCGCGAGAAATGCAGCTGTCGCGACGAACCATAGTCCGGCGGGCAATAGATAATGGCTTGAGAACTCTAGATTTTTACCCGTGATGAGATGCTGATTAACACTAATCACTATTGCCGCGATACCGCTGATAAGAACCAACGCCTCAGGCCTTGTCGTCGACCGCTTCCGCAACCATATCCCTGCGAGTACGGCGAACAAAAGCACCGCAGGAATAACGATGGCGATACCCGAGGGGAATCGCGTCTCGATCATGCCGATGCGGTGCAGCGTTTCTGCGTATTCAGGCAATCGGATTGCCTGAATGAAAAACCAAAGATACGGCAGCGCTACCAGCAGTGCACCCCCGAACACCATCGAAAACTGCCGCGCTTGCTCGCGCTTATTCGAGAGCCAAAATACGGCCGCCAAGAGCGCCGTGCAGATAAACGCGAACACCGCATAATACGTATAGAGATACGGAAGCAAGCCAATGCTTGCCGCGGCAATAGCGAGGGCGCCGCGCCGCGCCGGCAGCGCTTGCGCTATAGCCAGAAGCGCTATGATCGCCGCGAGCAAGACCGGTATATGTAATTGCGGACTTACGCTACGGCCGAATTCGTGAGGGAACATTCCAACAAAAAAAATCAGCGCCGCAGCAATAGCGATCGCGCGGCTCCATGCCAGACGCAGAAACAAAAGATATGCGGCAAGCACTGCAAGCGCGGGCAACACGAAATCAAGGATAATACTTTGCGCGATGACGTACGGGCCGATCACGAACAGTGGAAGCGCGATCAGGAATTCGCCCAGGAATATGGGCGCGGGCGGTTTCGATTTATGTTCGGCCAGATACGGATTCCCGATGGTGACATGGCCGTCTACAACTTCTCGGATGCGCGCGAAATATAATGCTTCGTCATCGGCTCGCATATGCGCCGGACTATTCAACGGAATATCGTACCGAAGCCAATGCCAAAGCGGCGTAGTGACGAGCATGGCGCTCACGAAAAATGCCAAACCAAATGCCGCCCCATGGCGTTGCAATGTCGATATCAATCCGGTCATACGTCGGTACGATTACGCCGCGGCATACCCAACGATGCTACCACACAACTACACCCGCGCCAGGCCCCCCAGAATCCGCTCGGCGCGCGCAGCCCAGGTATACCGCTGGACCGCCTGTTGGGCGCGTGCGGCGCGATGCGCCGCTTCCTGGGGATGTTCAATACCGGCACGAATCGCATCAGCGAGTGCCGCCGCATTATCCGGCTCTGCAAGCGCGACAGTGGTCTTGTCCACGATTTCGCGGATCGAGGGCAAATCTGATGCCACGATCGGCCGGCCCGATGCCATGTATTCGAATAATTTCATGGGCGAGGTATGCAACCGCGACTCTTCGTCCTTGGCCGTGTTGGGCAGTACTAAAACGTCCGCGGCTCGCAGCCATATCGGCATCTCACTCCATGGCCGCTGGCCGAAAAACCGCACCCGATCAAACGGGTCGCCTCCGGCCCATTGCCGCACCGCCCCGATCGCGGCTTCATCCCCGCCCACAATGCATATCAGATAATCGGCGGGCAGCAGGCGCGATGCCCGGAGCAAGGTCTCGACGCCCTTCCAGCGGAAAAGTTGCCCCGTATAGCAGACGATCTTTTTGTCCTGCGGCAGACCGAGTTCCGCGCGCGCCTCGTCCGCGGCGAGCGTGCTTTGGAATTGTCCAACATCCGTGCCATTCGGCCAGGATACGATACGCTCCGCAGAAATGGAAAAATCTCTTTGCAACATTGCCACCTTCGCGCGGGTCTGAGTCACGATGCAACGCGCGCGCCGCAGCACGCGCGCGTACCAAAAACTTTTGACCGGATAGGAGTGGATATCGTAGGCGATATACGGCGCGACAAAACTCGCGAAAAACAACGGAATATGATCATGCGAGAATACGACGGCATCGCGCAGCCGGTGGACGCGCAGCGCGAGCCAAACCGCGGCAACCAAAGAAAATGAAAACAGCTGAACCGGAAACCAAATACGCTGGCCGAATCCTAGCCACAACAAATCGAAACTGGGCACGCGGACAATGCGGAAATTTTTTGGCACGCCGTAAAACGCATATGGATCATCTTTGATCGGATTCCAACGCCACGGCACCACGACCGTAGTCGGGATGCCGGCCGCGGCGAACGCGGAGGCGAGCTTTACGGTGGCCAAGCCGTGCGCTTTTTCGGTCGGCAGGCGGGCGTTGGTCACATATACGATTTCGGACGGGAATTTCATACGAACGATTCGCGGTATCGGTTCCGGTATTCCGCCTCGGTCCCCGGCTCCATGGCGAGCACGACGCGCTGGGCCTCGGCAGCCATGGTCTTGGTCCACTCGCCTTCCCGGCGAGCCGCAATCAATGCGCCACCCAGAGCCGCGGCACTCCCCGGGAGAACCACGCGGCCGGTTTTCTGGTCTTGAATGATCTCGCCTGCGATCCCGACGTCGGTCATGATTACCGGCAACCCGGCAGCCGCGGCCTCGATCACGCCGCGGTTATATCCTTCATGATTCGACGTAAGCAAAAAGCAGTCCGTTCCTTTATAGTACGGTAAAAGATCATCCTGCCATCCAAGGAATTCGACGCGTTCAACGCCGAGCAGCCGTTCGCGTTCCGGCCCATCGCCGACCACAACCATGCCGCTCCGAGGAAATTCCTTGCAGAGCACCGTGAAGGCCTCGAGTGCGAGAGGAATATTTTTCTCGCGCACGAGGCGCGCGGCAAAGAGCACGATCCAATCGTACTGCGGGAATTTAGCATGAAGATCGAATGCCGGCGCGGCAGCGGCAATGGCCGAGCGATCCACGAAAATCGGCAGCACGCGGATGCGGCCCTCCGAAATGCCCCGCGCGACCAGCGAACGCTTGATACGCTCGGATACGACGCGAAATCGCGCGGCGCGGCGGATAACATACCGTGCAATCCAGAAGCGAAGCCGATCTTTGATCGATTGCCGCCGGAAGGCGGGCGCGAAGAAATCCGCGTGCAGCTGCACGTGCAGCGGTACGCGCGTGCGCCGCACAGTAAGCCATCCGGCAAGACCGGATTCGGCTGGATCTTGGGCGCTCACGCAATCGATAGCCGTCTTTTTCAGTAACGCGCGCGCGATCCGCGCGGCATCAAACGGCCGGAACGCCGGCTGGCGGGAATTGGTCGGAAAAATTCGGGCATTAGCCGCGATCGCGGTCTCTGAAAATCCCGGCGGCGTCATGACGACGATATCGAGCGTATCGAACAGCGACGCATAGCCGGCGATGCGCTGGCGCGCGGCCGAGTCAGGGCGGAACAATTCGCGGTCCGTGCCGATAACTAAAAGCTTCATCCCGTTAGAAATAGGACGCAGACGCCATAGGCGCCAGGCCGACTGAATTATTGCTGATAAAATCCAATTTCGATCTGTGGTCCATAGTCAGGACGCGTCCGCGATGTCTAACGGGATTCATGCCTGGACCCGATCAATATTATCGAGCCAGCGCCGAGCAACCTCCGGCCAGCCGGATTTCCCGGGAAACGCGGCGATGCGCGCCGAAAGTTCCGCGCGATGCCGCGGACTCGCCACTGCCGCGATGCCTGCCGCAATCATTGCTTCATCGAGCGGGTCGACAAGCACTGCCAAATCCCCGATCCATTCGGCAAATCCGGTCTCGCGCGTGAGCAATACGGGCGTGCCGGCCGCGATACATTCCAAAACGAGATTCGGGCTTACGTCGGACAGCGACGGCAGCGCCACGGCCGCTACCGCCGCGATGCGCGCGGCCAATTCTTGCCGCCCGAGGGACGGCAGCACGCGGATGCGATCCTCGGCCCCGGCCGCGCGGATGGCAATATTAAGCGCGTGGCGCTCCGGTCCCTCGCCGATGAGCTCCAGCCGCATCGAACGCGGAGCTTTTTTCGCAAACACGCGCACCAAACGGCTGAGATTCTTCACGCGCACGAAACGGCCCGCAAACAACAGTACCGGCTCGCGCGCTTCCGCTCCGGTACCGCCGGCGGGAACCGGCGGCGAAATAATCGCGATGCGTGCGGGCGCGATGCCATAACCGGCAGCAAGGGTTTTCTGGCGCCATGCGGATGAGCAGACGAACTGCCGCGCTTGGGTAAAGGTCCGACGCGTCATGCGCCGGATCAAACGCTCTTTGCGCGTAAATTCAAACACGGTGATGTGCTCTGAAAATTTCGGCAGCGTAAGATCGGTACCCGTTCGCTCGATGTACGACTCCCATAGCCGATCCCCTTCGATGCGCAGAATCAATGGCCGCCGCCAGAGTCGCGCGGCTGCGGCGACCGGTACGCCAACCCCAACCGGATCAAGCGCGATCACCGCATCAGCAAGCCGCAGATGCCAAAGCGCCTTCAGAAAATACATGCCCTGACGCAGACCGGGCGGCAGGCGCATGGATACCGTACGGAGATGAAATCCTTCGGAGTACGGTATTGCGCCCTGCGGCCGATAACTTAGTACCGTCACCCAGCGGCCGGCGGCAGCCATTTCTTGAGCCAAACGCCATGCATAGGTCGCGGGGCCGCCGAGTGCGGGCGGCACAAACGGCGTTGCCAAAAGCACGCGCGCTGCCGCGCGCTGTTTGACCAGCGGCACGAATGCAGTCCTGAATGATTCGGCGATCGCGTCCCATTGATAGAATTTCTTCACCGTCTCACGACCCGCCGCACCCAGCCGCTGGCGCAAAAGACCGTCGCCCAACAGCCGCGATAATTTCGCCGCCAGATCCTGATAATCATCTACCTTAGCGGCAATACCGTTTTCGCCGTCACGCAAAAAATCTGTAATACCGCCTACTGCGGTCGCCACCACGGGCACGCCTGCAGCCATAGCTTCCAAGAACGATACGCCAAGTCCTTCGGAACGCGACGGCCGACAATAGATATCCGCAATCGCCAGATACCGCGGAATATCCGCATTAGGAACCGAGCCGACAAACTGTACGCGTTCCGCCACACCCAGCGTTCGCGCCAATGTCACGAGGCGCTCTCGCTCGTGGCCATCGCCGACGATGACGAGCGCCGATGGTGATGCGCCACTCTCGCGATGCATCCTGGCGAACGCACGGATCAAAACATCAATCGCGTTTTTCTCGACCAGGCGCGACGTGGTGACAATGACGCGGGCATCGGAGGCGATGCCGAGGCGCTTCTTCAGCGCTTCGCGATCCTCGACCGACATGGGATTCTGAAATACTGAAAAATCGATACCGTTGGGTATGACGCGCACGCGGCCGCGATAGCCGAATTGGCGAGAGAAATCGCCGAGGTATGAGCTGATCGCCTGCACTTCGTCGGCGCGGCGCAGTGCGAACCGCCATGCAAATCCAGTCATGCCGAACCGACCATGGCGGATATGCGCTTCCGAGTCGCCCTCCTGCAACGTCTGAAAAACCGGTATGTGATCCCAAAACCGCAGCGTATTAATAAAATATGGAATAAGCCCGGACCAATTCACCATCACCGGCCAGAAGAACGCGGGCTTCGTGCGCCGCATCATACCGAGCACCTTGATCGTCCCCCAAAACGGCAAGAGGAACTTATCGTAGCGGGTGCCTAGGCCGACCCGCACGATCACGCCCTCTTCCCGAAACTGCATGGGCGCAAGATCGCGGTTCATGCGCGCGGTAATAATAAAAAAGCGGTACTCCGAAGCGAGCCGCCGCGCGACATGTTCGATTGCGATCTCCGCCCCGCCGATATACGGATGGTATGCGGTGGTAAAGACCAAGACCGCGGGCTTTTCGGTAGCCATCATGAGTAGTACTCGCTCAGCCGAATTTCCGCTTCAAGGCGATCACGCCGATCGCCAGAAGGGCGCTTGCGCCAGCACTGATCCCGAAAAATAACCACGTGCGCGATTGGCTTGGCAATGCGGCGGATAGCGCCGCGGTCTCGCCTGATGCCGGGACCGACGGCGGCTCAGATTCCCGGGCCAGTATCACCGGCGGTTCCACAGGCGGAGGCGCGGACGTCCGAAGAGCTGCCGCCGGACGCGGCATCGGCGCCGGTGCGGCAGCAACGTTCACTGCAACCGCCGGTTTAGCCGGTGCGACAAGGCCGGGCGTGGCAACGCGCTCCACGACAAATGCATCGCCATTGCGCACCCAGCTGCCGCTGCCTGGAGAACCGACCAGTGCCGCCGCATCCAGAATCATGCCGCGCGCATCGGCGAGCGTGATCGCGGGCGCCGGCTTGAGCCACGTGGCGCTGTTCGGAAACGCGATCACGCCCCCTGCCGCAATCAATGTATTGGCCGGAATCGCAAAATTCGTTCCCGCATCATCAGTCAAGCGAATGCCGGCAAGATCGATGCGCGCGTCGCCGGCGTTGAAAATTTCGACGAACCCATCGTTGCCGGGCTTCACTTCGCTGATGATGAGTTTGGGCGGATATACGATAATCATCCGCCAGTCCGCGCCTGCAAGTTCGCCCGATGATACAGAAAGGTGCGCGTGATACGTTCCCGGGAAATAATAAATATGCGTCAGGGCTTTGCCTTCTTTGACCCAGCCGTCGCCGAAATTCCAGAGGAATCGGGCGTTCGGGATGAGCTCCTTGTTCAGGCCGTACGCAAGTCCGCGAAATTCAACCACCGCGCCGGCAATCACCGTTGTATCGTCCCCCGCGTCGGCGCCGAGTCCCTGCGGCGGCGCGACGGCGATATCCCCGCCCCCTGCGGTCGATTGGTCGGTATCCGCGCCGCCGGACGACGTAGGCGGCGGATTCGAACCCGGATCGGCCATGCCGGGCGAAGTCATAATGCGCCAAGCGCTTGCCGACCCACGCACGCCATCGGCAGCCAATCCGATCGAATCGCCTTCGGCGAGCGAACCAGTATCCACGAACGTTCCCGCGGTCCAGAGGCCGGCTTCGGCCGCGGCCGATTCCCAGGTCTTTCGCTCGCTCGCGCCGGGCTTTTGGTAGCGGACAAAATCCTCGATCGTATCTGCGGAGCGGCCACCGGGCCGGAACAATGCCACTGAGCCGGACGAGTTGCCCATGTTTGTCGTCGGCGACGCATGATAATGATTCGCCGCATCGCCGGTTCCGGATGCGCGTAGATGAATCGTCAAAAATGAATGACCCGCAAGGGATGTCCCTGCGGGAAACGCATAATACCCGATGCCGTCCGGATACAGTTCCCAGCCGCTCAAATCCGCGGGGTTCGATCCGGCATTATAGAGCTCGATCCTCTCAAGACCCGTGTCCGCGCCGGCCGGATCAAACAGAATCTCATTGATAACCACTGCAGCCCCAGCACCGGCAGGGACGGCTGCGATGATCAAAACCGCCAATATACCGGGAAAGATACGCATGGCCGTTCTCTCTACCGTACTGCTCGGACCAGCGCCCGCCAAGAAATAGTTGTCCCCGCCTACTCTCGGGCAGGCGGGGACGAGCTCAGCGCTTCGGGTAGAGCTCAGCGCGGTCGATGGCGTCCACCTGATCAGCCAAGGCGATGAGAATCCGGACCACCGAGCGGAATTTATCCAGGAACGCGGGCTTGAACGTGGCAAGTACCGCTGCCTCGAGTGAGAGAAGCCACTCCGAGAGATGCTCGATGGATCTGAACACTCCATTCACACTGAGGCAGAGCTCATCACCTTCCGCTCGTATCTCGAACCGTGCCGAAAGCTCGCAAACTTGCGAACCCCCGATGCGCCGCACGTCGTCGATGAAAACCCAGCCGGTAAATATTCCGTGGGTATGCATGAACGGCCCGAAGGTCTTTCCCGCAGTTACCATGGAACTCTCCTTTCGCCAGCAGGCCTCCAACTTCCCTATCACGGCATCCGACTCCCCGCAAGGGAAAACTTCGCGTACCATATAAGGCGATGCCCCACAGCACTGTCGCCCGCATTCTGTTTTTGATCATTCTGGCTCTTGCGGCAATTTTGCGTTTGGCGAATCTCCACCAGGGCGATCCGTTGAACGATGAAGTCGCTTACGCGTTTCGCGCGGTGGCGCTGATCGATTCATACGCTGCCGAAGAAACGCCGCTTGAGAAGCTCGACCCGAACCGGCCGAGCTGGCTTTCGTTTTCCTTCCATGACCACCCGCCGCTCGTGTTCTGGGTTCAGCATGCTGCGATAACGCTCTTCGGCGAAACGCTCTGGGCCGCCCGTCTGCCGTCGGCGTTGCTCGGCATTATTTCGGTATGGCTTATATTCCTCATCGGCCGGCGCATCGCGACTCGCCCCGCTCCGGCTCCGGCGAAGCGGGCCGAACGATCAGGCCTGATTGCCGCGGCGCTGCTTGCGGCTACGATTCACCACGTATATATATCGCGCACCGCGCAGCAGGAGGCATACGTCATCTTCTTTTTGCTCTTGGGCATATGGTTTGCACTCAAATCCCGAGAACAGCCCCGTTACCTCATCGCGCTCGGCGTAACGGCCGGACTGGGATTTCTCGCCAAATACACCACGCTCGTACTGTTTCCCATCGCTGCCGTCCTATTGACTCCCGTGCTGCGCGAACATCTCCGCCGCCGCGAGTTCTGGATAGGCGCCGCAGCCGCCGTTCTCGTCGCAAGCCCGGTCCTGATCTACAATTTCCAGCTCTGGCGTACCCTCGGCCATTTTGATCTCCAGTTCGCGTACCTTTTCGGCAATGCCCCCGAATCGTGGCAGCAAAGCCCCGGCAAGGACATCGGCTCGCTGGGCCATCGGATTGCCGTATTTCTGCCGCGCCTTGGCCAGACCAACTCATGGTTATTTCTCTCGTTCGCCGTCGCCGCGATCGCGGGATTCGCGGCGGGGTTGACACGCGCTCCTCGAGACACGTTTCGGCGCTTCGGCGTCATCGCGGCCTCGCTTGTAGCCGTCACGCTGCTTCTTTTGGCCATCGGTCCCTCCATCCGGTTCCTCGCCCTCCTTACGCCGTTTCTTGCGCTCGCGATCGGCATATTCCTCGATCGCGCGCTGACGCGGCTGCCGCAGCGCTTCGCAGCCGCAGGGATAGCCGCCGTCGTTTTTTTTGCCGCATTTGAGGCAGCATACAGCTGGAACAACGAAATCGCGGCCGTGCCGGTCGGTTCAAGACCGTGGTTTATCTCTCCCTTGCAATATGAAACCCCGCGTCTCGGCTATACGGAACTGGAAGCATGGTTTGCGCATGAATTCGCCAATACATATCCGGTCATAACATTCGAAACGACGTTTGCGTTTACTCAAGAACTCCAAGAGCGCTCCATACGCCGCATGCGCCAGGCCGGCGCCTCGTCCCGGGCGGCGCTCATCGTGACGTACGGCGATTTTACCCCGCATGCCGAACTCTGGACGTTCGAGCGGCGGAGGATGCATCAGGGCTGGCCGATCCTTTCGCTTGCCGACTACCAGGCCGCGATTGCCGAGCAGGGACCCGAATTTTTCGCCGCGGCCGGATTTACGGAACTCCATATCGTCATCTCCGCGACCATGGTGATTCCCGATGCGCTCAAAATGCTCATTGCAACGCCGGGAACCGAAGAGACCGCCATTCAAAATCCGGCCGGCAAAACCGCATTCCGGATATTCACCATCCCGCTTACCCAAGCTTTTCGGCCGATCGCATCGCCGGTACAATGGTAATTATGAACACCTCCAAGCTTGGACTCATCGGCGCCCTCGTAATCGCCGGCACCCTAATGGCACACTCAGCCGCAGCTGCCACACGGGAAGAAATGATTGCGTCATTGCAGGCGCAAATCGACGCGCTGCTAGCGCAACTGGCTATGCTCCAGCCCTCGGCGCCACCATCAGTTGTACTACCGTTTACGGAAACCTTGCACCTTGGCTCCCGAGGTCAGGAAGTGCAAACTCTGCAAAAATTTCTCCGGGACTTTTCGCTCAACCAACCGCACATCTATCCCGAAGGGCTCGTAACTGGGTATTTCGGCCCGTTGACCGAGGCGGCCGTCAAGCGGTTCCAGATACACTACGGCATCGAGGCCGTAGGCATCGTAGGCCCCAAAACGCGCGCAAAATTGAATGTGCTAGTTCCGCCCAAGCCGCCAGCGCTCGTCCCTACGCCGGTGACCCCGCCTCCACCCGCTCCTGCCCCAACGCCAGCGCCGGCCCCCGCGCCAACGCCCGCTCCGGCGCCTACGCCGACCCCTCCGCCTCCGCCTGCATATATTCCCACCCCTTTCCAGCTTGGATTGCCTACGATCAGTGCATTCAAATGGGGATCAACATCGCTGAATCTCACGTTCGCGCATGATCCGGGAAATTATACCCGCTCCTACGCGATATACCTGAAAAAATCCGGGGAAACCGCGTTTACCAAATTCGGACCCTACGCGATGCCGAACATCGGCGAAAGCACGACCGCGGCCGACGGCACATCCCTGCGGCGCATTGCCGTAAACGTTTGGGAATGGAAGCAGCCGGTGGACTACGCGACCCAGGCCGATGGTGATTACACGGCGTATCTGACGGCCGTCGGCGATGGCGGCGTGGAAAGCCAGGCAACGCCGATGTGGGGCGCGGTTCTCTATTCGGCAATTGAATTTGACGAATTCCACCACGACGCGCCGATCCAAGCGGTCATCAACAACGTATTTTCCGATTTCCCGCTCCGCATGCGCATCGCCAATTCCCAAAGCGATCTCTATTATAAATACTGGATCTACGACGGCGATACGCTCATCTGGGACAGCGCGTATACCAACCAGGCCGCAAGCTCCAAGATCGAAGTAAGTTTCCAGAATCTCGACGGGTACCCGTTTGAGAACGGCAAATCCTATCGCATACGCGCCGAGTCGTTCGACAACAATGTCGGCAACGACTCGCAGATCAGGCAAAAACCTGCGGAACGGACTCTCACGTACGTCCCGTAGTATCCCCGCCGCCGAACCCATGAACGAGGAGCTCCATTCCTCTCCGCCGCTCGGCGGCGGGGTATCCTGGAGATAAACAAATGAAAAGAACCCGCCGAGCGGGTTCTTTTCATGGGTGAGCAAGCTCAGTTCCCTTGCTTTTTTGCGATCCGCTCCAGCGCCGCGCGAGCCGCCGCTCGCTCGGCATCGGACAGATCGGTCAGGCCGAGTAATGTTTCGTAATATTTCTTTGCCTTCGCGTATTCCCGCTGCTCTTCATACAGCGACGCCAAGCCCCCCACAAGCCCCGCGTCTTCGGAAGCGACGCGGAGGCCGGCGAGAAGAACTTCTTCCGCACGACCCGGATTATGTACGACTTCACGATAGAAAGCCCCGAACCCGTAGTAATACGCGGCGTGATTCGGATCGCGATCGATCGCGGCCTGGAACTTCGCCTCGGCCTTGGCCGGCTCTTTCAAATAATAACCGTACAGCAGCGCGAGATTGTAAAATGGCAGGCCGTCGCTGGGAGAAATGATGTTGAGGTATTCGTAGGCATCGCGCGCACCAGCGTCGTCGTTATAAAAATGCTTGATATACGCCACGCGCATCCAAAGAGCCGGTACGCGAGGGTCTTTTTCGAGCTGATGCGCGATATCCGCCAATTCCGCGCGCAATTTCGCGTCGGTCTCCGGCGGCACCTGTTTGAGAAAATCCGGATCAGCGTTGAGCGTTGCTACGGCAACACCCAGATAGTTCGGCGTCTCGCCGTCGATCATCGGCGTCCCCGTGGCCATGCCAACGTCGATCGGCGCGTCGGCAGGACCATCTGCCGCACCGGGCATTTTGCCATAATACCGCCAAACAACCGCTGCGATTACAGCGGCGGCAGCGACGAGCGTAACGATTCCGAGCGTGCGATAGTTGCGAAAGCCAATCCCAAGCATACGAACGCCAGTGTAGCGGAAATCGCGCCATTATTCAAACGGGGCACTCCTATGGTTCGGATTGACGTGATCCGGCGTAAATGGGATTTCGGCGTAGGGCATGCCGCCTCGCCAGTTGCGGATCCCGATCGCGACGTGGTGCATAAGATTGGCCGGCAACGCATCAAGCGAGAACCAGCGAAGTTCATCGCATTTATGCGGTTCGCGGTTTTGCGGCTCGCCCTGCCATTGTTCGACAAGAAAAAATAAATCCACGCGCTCACCGGTTTTGTCGTGCTTGGCGCGATACATCGTGTGCACGAGCCGAGCAGCCGCAGGATCAAACGTAATACTGATTTCCTCCATTGCCTCGCGCGCCATTGCTTGGAGCGGCAATTCGCCGGCCTCAATATGGCCGGACGGCACCGTATACCAACCGTCATAATAGCCGGTGTTGATGCGGCGGCTGAGAAGAATTCCGCCATCCCGATGCAAGATAAGATATACGGCCGGAACCGCTTTGTGCCGATCCTTCACCTGCCCGATGTTTCCGGTAGATTCAGTCATGAAAATATGAGCTGTATGCAAATGCTGCATTGAGTTTACCCGAAAATTGTATAGAAAAATTCGGCGGGCGCATGCGATCATGATACCGCGGGATAACTCAAAAGCCCCGGCATGGCCGGGGCTTTTGGCAACGCTAAACCCCGCCCACAAGGGGCGGGGTTTAGCCGAGTCACAAGGAGAACTCTTAGAGCGTGAAGGTCTTCGGCTCGGCACCGTCAGACGGCAAGCCAGGGATCTGGAAGCCGTTGTACCAGTCCGGACCCATGATGCCGCCGCCAGAACCACTGTGCGTGGTCGTGGAGTTGCCGGACCAGATGAAGTCATCACCCGATCCTATGGCATCGTTGTTCGAACCGGTAGTCAGTGCAGTGCCGCCGGAGGTACCAGCCTGCGCGGCATCAACATACGGCGCCGTTGTGGCGAACCCGTAGTTGATCGCGCCTGCGAGGAAGCCGGCGTCATCGTACGCCGTGGTGCCGCCACTGGTATTGGCGATTGCCGGATACCATGTGCCGTCGCCCATGAGGCGAACCGTTGCGGAGTCGCCGGTATCGGCGCCGCTCACGTCACCGCGAAGCTCGAAGTAGTACGTCGCGCCTGCGGGAATGTGGAGCGATTCTGCCGATGTGACCGCGGAAGCCGAGGTATTCGACGGGTTGAAGTAGATCGCGAAGTCCGTTGTGGTCGCGCGATCACTTTCCATGCCGTCTACCACGCTGTCGGACGAACCGAACAGCGAGCCCTGGTTCACCGGATTTGCGGCGAATGCGTCGCCCGAAAGCGTAGTACCGACTTTCGAGGTATACGCGTAGAGCTTCAGGTTGGTAACCGAGAAGTCCGTCGTGAAGACGCCACCAGATACGCCCGTAGTCTCGTCAGAAGTCGTGGAGACCTGGAAGGTCACCTTGTAGAGCGAGACGCCGTTCGTGCCCGACGGGGCAGAGACGGAGAAGCGATACAGCGGCTTGCCGCTCTGATCGGCGAAGCTCGACGAGATATCCCCGAGCAGCGGCGTGATCGTCGGGTATGCCCGTACGACGCGGACACCATTCGAAGCGGTATCAGCGCTCGAGGAGCGTACGGTGTCCGATGATTGCGTGCCGATGCCGTAGGTCGTCGAGAGGCCGTTTTGGTTCACCTGGTCGAAGTCGACCGCAACGAGGTGGCCTGGCCGGCCGGACTCGTTGTTGCCGATGGGTGCGAGCTGCGCTTTGACCGTGACGATCTTGTCAGTGTCTTTCGCAACCGTGAGGCCCGTGGTGGTGACGATGATGCCCGAATCCGAAGAGGATGCGGAGACCTCGCCTACCTTGGTCGAGCCGTCCCAGACCGAAAGCTTGATCAGGTCAGCCGGCGTGTTCGAGGCGGTGTTCGAGAGCTGCAGCGTAAGCTGCTTCACGTCCATGCCTTCATTGGTCGCCGTCAGGCGGAGCTTCAGCATTTCGATTTCCTGACCCGCGAGCGCGAGGCGCGTTCCCGCTGGCGCTTCTTGCGCGATCGTGAAGGTGCCGCCGGCCGAGAAGGTCATGAGGTTCGATACCGAGGACGAGGCCACCGCCGGGTTGATGGTGTTACCGGAGGTAAGACCGGTTCCCTGGATGGCGCTCGAGCCGTATTCGTCACCCGCGAGCGAGAACTGCGCCGATGCGCCCGTGCCGCTCTTGGAGATGTCGCACTTCACGGCAACCGTCTTCGAAGTTCCTTTCGGAACGACCAAGGCGTTGTCGAGCGTGAAGGTCAACTCGTGAATGCCTGCCGTGGACGGATTCTGAATGTTCGAACCGGTGTTGAGGGCAGTAGTGCCGTCGAACATCTGGCAGTTCGATACATCGGATGTCACGGAAGCGTGGAGCTGGACGCGCGCCTGGTTGAAGCGAACGTCTTCACCCGAGTTGGATGCGTCGAAGATGAGGTTGGCGAAGGTGAAGGCCTGAGCGCCGCGGATCACGCTTTGCGCGGTCGGCGAGTTGCCAACCGATACGTTCACCGCGCCGGTCTTCACGGTCATCGAGACGCCCGATACGGTGCCGGTGTTGGCAGTCGTAATGGAAGCGCCCGAGGTTTCGCCGCGAACCGAGGTCCAGTCGGAGTTCGGCGTAGTCGAAGCGGACACCAAGGTGTCGGCATCGAAGTCCGTCGAGAGCTTGCCCTTCAGGACGTAGACATTCTTCCCGACCGGGAAGGTGACCGCATCCGTGTAGGTGAAGACCATCTGGCCGTCGGCCGTGCCGGAGCCGTCCTTCGGACCCGCAACGACCGCGCCCGTCGCGTTGTTGACGAGTTTGACGTCGGTGTAATCGGCTTCGGTAACGTTGGAGTCGTTCTTATTGGTCGAGACGCGCACGACGATAGAGGAAACCGTAATCGGTTCACCCTTCACGTCGACGTCGAAGGCGCCGAGCACCTGGTCGTTCAGGTTAACCGCAATGTTCTGCGCCTGAACGGCGTTCGATGCGGTAACCGTGAGCGTACCGTTGCCGACGGTCGCTTCGTATGCGTCCCATACCGGGTTCACGTCGTCGTCGAGCGTGCCGTCGTCGTCGGTCTGCGAATCATTCTGGTCGGAAGATACCGCCGGCGTAAGGCCGAACCCGAACTGCTTGCCGACAACATAGATGTCGGTCAGGCGGTAGAGGTCAAAGTCCACACCGCGGTTTGATCCGCCTTCGATATCGCCTTTGACGTACACCTCAACGCTGTTGCCTTTCTTGATGTCCACGCCGCTGCCGAAGGAAGCCGAGTAGTACTTGCCGTCGGAGGAAATGACTGCGGCGTGATCCGTGCCGCCCACGTTGATGACCACGTTCTTCAGGTCAGACGCTGCAGCCGAACCGGACTGGTTGAAGGTGATCGACTTCAAGCTTACGTCCTCGTCCGAACCCGCGGTCAGGCGGAGGCCGGTGAAGATGTAGCCCTTGGTGCCGATTTCCTTGGTCTGGCCGGATCCCGGATCGTTCACGCCCTTTTGGAAGGTGAGCGAGCCGATGGTCAGGGTCGCGTTCATGGTGATGGAGCTGCCGACGATCGGAAGCGAACCGCTCACCGAGGACGAACCCGCATCAACCGCGACAACCGCAAACCGCGCGATGGAACCGCCGTCAGTTCCTGACGCGGGGCGGTTAAAGGCAATCGTCAGCGTGCGGGATGTTCCGCGCGCAACCGTGAACTTTTCGTTCAAGATCGCCTGGTGGTTCGAGTTGAGGGTCTTGGAGATGCCGATCTGGAGGCCGTTCTCATCGAGGAGTACGACGCCCGAAACCGACGAATCGTTTGCCGGGCCCTGGCGCTCCACCGTGATGGAGTTGACCGTCACGTCACCGTCAGCAGAGGCGGTAAGCGTGATCTTGGTTGCCGGGACGCGCGCGGCGTTCAACGGAGCGAGCGAGTCGCCCGGTTGGGACGCCGTGGATACCGAGAGGCCGGAGCCAACCGGTCCCGGAGGCGTCGGCGTACCCGGAGGCGTCGGGGTTGGCGTCGGCGTCGCAGCCATGAGCGCGTTGTACTTCGCGCGCGAGATGGAGCCGAAGTAACCGGCCGTCGGGCTTACGCCGTTTGCTGCCTGCCATTTCGATACGGCTTGCTGGGTGCGAGCACCGAAGTAGGTGGTCTCGTTCCCGGGCGAGCCGGCACCGCTGGCCGCAACTTGGTGGCCCGCGGCGTTGAGATATTTCTGCAGGCACATGACATCGTCACCCGTGACCCCGATGGTGAGGTCGCGCGTGAAGGTGCACTTGGCCGCAGTACCGCCGCCGCCTTGCTGACCAAGGAGCGCGTTCAGTTGCGCTTGCAGTTGCGCGATCTGAGCGAGCAGCTCTTCGATCGTTACCGCGGAAGCCGTTGAGGCGCTCGCGAGCAACGCGACAGTCGAGAGAGCAACGATGACTTTCGCCATCGTTCCTCCCTTAGGAAGAAATCTATTCATAGCGACTGATTCACTGATTAGCGATTCCGCCGGATGGCGGAATCAATCTTCGAGGCCGGCCGCTTCGACGCGTTAGTGCGGCGCATGCCTGAAGAGTTACGGAATAATTAATGCGGATAGCGAATGGAGGTTTGTGGTGAGGATTCGCGAGGGGCTTTTTTGTGCCCGCTGCGGCCGGAACGGGAATCGAGCGGCGGATGCTACCGCCGTCCTGCAATCCCCCATCCGGACGCAGAGGGAGATCGACCGGGCCTGAAACGCGAACCCCGGGAATTGGGTAACTAAGATAGGATTCGAGAAACGTAACCTTGTTCGCTCAGTTGTCAACGTTCTGTCCGACCTGGCACATGCGTTCCAGCCAGGATCTCAAGCGGGTTTCCGCGGAAAAGAAACGTTCTTGAGATCCTGCCTGCAACTTTAGAATCACGAATAGAACTGGCTGCCAATAAATGAGGACGTGCTAAAAACGGCTCGGTAAGCCCTCACCTCATTGGCGACTGGGGTATCACTTGCCCCATTATATAGCGGCCTTTTTCCTCGGCAACCATTTATGTGGATAAGTTCTCCTGAGGAAAACGCTGATGAGCACTATATTTCCGCACACTTTTCGCAAGAGAGCAAATCCGGTCAAAAAAGAACGAGGATGCCCTCATGCCTACGATTCGCGTGTGGATAAGTAACGCCCTGCGCCGCTCACCAGCGCAATAGGCGAGGATCTGACGCTGGGACTATCCGTAGCATTCAAGAGCTATTCGAAGCTATTGCAAAAACAAAATTTTATTGGATAATTTTTATCTGATCTCTATCGGACATGCCTCGAGGTATATTGACCATATAAAATGAACATTTTCCTATCAGACATCTATCGGACATAAATATTCACGCATATCGGACATTGGTTAAAAACGCCTCAGGAATCCATAAATCCTGAGGCATTTCTATGTCCGACAAGTTTCGTTTCCGATATGGCGTCCCCTAGATCCGTTGATAGCCAAACGAAACGAATCGGATGAGCTCACAGAGCTTTAGCCGTTCCCCGGTTGTACGAATAGGTCGTCCAACGATTGTCCCCGTGGCGGGATATGATGCCTGCGGTAACGAGCTGAAGAAGATCGCGCTGGATGGTCTTCTCGCTGACTATTGCGTCAAACAGTTTGACGATGTCGCTGATCTGCGCGTGCTCGACGGTTTGGAGATGTTCGATGATCTTTTTCTGTCGGGCGTTGAAGAGAAGCGCGGCTGGCGCCTGTTGCTCATTCACGGCTACGGGGATGGATGCGGCCGTTGCCTCCTCTAAACGTACGGATTCTGCCGTAGAATTGGCCGGCGCAAGCGAAGACAATGGTTTAAGCGTTACGGGCTCGGCTGGAATGGATGCCATGACCGGCGGCTCAAACACGGCCACTGCATCGGCAAGATCCTGATAGGCCTGACACAGACGGTCTTTGTTTTCGGCGCTGACTAACCCGAGGTCGGCCGCGAGCCGAATGAGCTCTTGCGCGCCGGCCGAGGCCGCGCGCACCATGTCGCTGCCCGCCTCCGATCCGCCGAGAATCGTGACCGCTGCCACGGCCGAAATCACCTCGGCCGCTTTTTGCCGAAGCGTGGTGCGCAACGCCGGATCGAACCATTCCGGATTGCTGACGCGCCAGACCGCTTGCGCGGCCGCGAGCGCCCGCGAGCGCAATTGAGCCGCTTGTTCTTGAAATTCACTACTGGGCATACGATGCGGCCATCCTAGCGAGCTTAAAAAATATTCGCAAACAGAAGAGCGCCGACACGGAATGCCGACATTCTTCCGTCGGCCCGCGTCGGCGCTGGCTATTTGTCCTTCCGTTCCCACGGCGGAGATCTGCGGCATGCGCCGCATCGACCCGTTCCCTGGGTAGACATCTGTGACACCTGTGCGCCGCAGAGTTCACAGTTGACCAGAAGCGGCAGCATCCCCATCCCCCTCCCTACCGCCGCTTCGCGTAGACGCGGAACGTCTCCTCGGTGACATTCATGATCCTCGCCTCGCGGCCCGCGGAGAGCCAGAGCTCCATCGCCTCCATTTCCGGGATCGAATAGCGTTCGGCGATGGTGGCGAGCTCGCCGGCCTGGAGATTGCACTCCTCTGCGATCTGGGCTTCGCTCATCTCGCTGTCACAACCGACCGCATTGCGGGTCGCGATGAAGCGGAGATACTCCTTGGCACTCGACTTATACTTCTGCGTTCCATCCATACTCTACCTCCTCTATCGAATCGGAATGCCTTGCCCGCGATCGCGCTCCTTCAGGCGGTCTTTCAGCGGCGAGCCGCTGTAGTTCACCCAGTAGCGTCGATGTGTGTGCACCAACGGTCGGCCCGGTGCGCGGCTCTCCACGAACGTCTGGCGATCCTCCGGTCTCGCATCGCGAAATACTTCGATGAGCACCACATCCCCTCGCCACTCGATGTGTCGCAAGGCAGTTCGCGGCGTGACGATTTCAGTCAGGAACTGTTCGAGCCCGAATGGCGCAGCCAGTCGATTCATAATCGTGGCCATTGCTATCCTCCTGTCTCAGGAAAAACATAATATTATAAGAAAGTCAAATATGCTACCGACCTGCCGTGTGGCAGGTCGGTACACATCGCTATCGATAGAGAACTCTACACCGATGCGCCGACCGGCTCCTTGGTCGGCTGCGGCTGGGCTTTGCCGAAGACCACCGTGCCGTCTTTGACACTGACAAGCACCCGATCCCCCGCCTGAATCCGGCCGCTGATGATTTCTTGCGCGAGCGGGTTCAGAACATAGGTCTGGATCGCCCGCTTGAGCGGCCGCGCGCCGTAATGCGGGTCGAATCCCTTGTTTACGATGAACGTCTTCAGTTCCGGCGTGAACGCAAGCTCCACGCCCTTGCGCGTCGTGCGCTCTTTCATGCGGCCAAGCTGGATATCCACGATCGCTTCGAGAATCGGCCTGGTCAGCGAGCTAAAGATGATGATTTCGTCCACGCGGTTCAAGAATTCGGGCCGGAAATTGCGTTCCAAGGACTTGCGGATCTTGTCTTTGAGATCCGTCTCCTCGCGCTCGCGGCTCATCTCGGCCTCCATCGCAAAGCCGATCTTCGCCAAGTCGGACATAAATTCCGAACCGATGTTCGAGGTCATGATGATGATCGCATTTTTGAAGTTGACCACGCGGCCCTTGGCATCGGTCAGCCGGCCGTTGTCGAGGATCTGCAACAGCACGTTGAACACCTCCGGGTGCGCCTTTTCGATCTCATCGAAGAGAATCACCGAGTACGGCCGGTGTTTGATCTTCTCGGTCAACTGCCCGCCTTCCTCATAGCCGACATAGCCGGGCGGCGAACCGATGAACTTGGCCACCGTGTGGCGCTCCATGTATTCGGACATGTCCACGCGGATGAGCGCCTTTTCATCGTTGAACAAAAATTCGGCAAGGGTCTTGGCCAATTCGGTCTTGCCCACGCCCGTGGGCCCGAGGAACATGAATGACGCGATCGGCCGGTCCTCATCCTGAATACCGGCGCGCGATCTGCGCACCGCATGAGATACCTTTTCGATGGCCTCGTCCTGGCCGATAACGCGCTGTTTCAACACGTCTTCGAGGCGCAACAGCTTGTCGGTCTCGGATTCGAGCATGCGCATCACCGGGATGCCGGTCCAGCGGGCGACCACGGTCGCGATATCCTCCTCAGTCACCTCTTCTTTCATCATCTTGCGCTCGTGCTGCACCTTCTGGAGCTTTTCTTCCGAGCCGACGAGCTCCTGCTCGGCGTTCGGAATCAAGCCGTAGCGCAGTTCCGCGACGCGCTCAAAGTTGCCTTCGCGTTCGCGAATGTCGGACTCCTGGCGCAATTCGTCGAGTTTCTTTTTCTGGGTGCGAATCGAAGCGATGAGATCCTTTTCCGATTGCCAGCGGCCTTCCAATTTCTTGGCTTTGGCTTTGAGCGTTTCGATTTGCTTGGCAAGCGTCGCGGTGCGCTTCTTGGCCGCGGGCTTGGTCTCCTGCTTCAAGGATTGGCGTTCGATCTCGAACTCCGCCAATTCCCGGCGAATTTCTTCCAACTCCTTGGGCATGGAATCGATTTCCAAGCGCAGGGATGAAGCCGCTTCGTCCATGAGATCCACGGCCTTGTCAGGCAAGAAGCGGTCGGTAATGTAACGCGAGGAAAGGTCCACGGCCGACGTGATCGCGCTGTCGGCGATGCGCACGCCATGATGCACCTCGTAGCGCTGCTTCAAGCCGCGCAAAATCGTGACTGCCTCTTCGAGCGACGGCTCTTCGACGTACACCGGCTGGAACCGCCGCGCGAGCGCGGGGTCTTTTTCAATATGCTTATGATATTCCTTGAGGGTCGTGGCGCCGATGGCCCGAAGTTCGCCGCGCGCCAAGGCGGGCTTCAGCATGTTCGAAGCATCAATCGCGCCTTCGGCCGCGCCCGCACCCACGATGGTATGCAACTCGTCGATGAAAATGATGTATTTGCCCTGCTGGCGCTCCAACTCGCGCAGGATCGCCTTCAAGCGGTCCTCAAACTCGCCGCGGTACTTCGTTCCGGCCACCAATGAGCCCAAATCCAAACTAATCAGCTCTTTTTCCTTGAGCGACTCGGGCACCTCGCCCGAGACGATACGCTCGGCCAAGCCCTCGACGATCGCGGTCTTGCCCACGCCCGCCTCGCCGATGAGCACGGGATTGTTTTTCGTCCGACGGCTCAATACCTGCATCACGCGGCGGATTTCCTCGTCGCGGCCGATAACCGGATCGAGTTTTTCCTCGCGCGCGAGCTTCGTGAGGTTGCGCGCGTATTTCTCAAGCACGTTGAATTTCGCTTCGGGCTCGGGGTCGGTAATGCGCTGTGCGCCGCGCAGTTCCCCGAGCGCCTTCATAACGGTCTCGTGATTCACGCCATGCTCGGCCAACAGATCCTTGGCCAAGGACGGCACCATGGTCAGCGCGAGGAACAAATGCTCCACCGAGATGAATTCGTCCTTCATCTGGCCGGCTTCGCGATGCGCTTGCTCCATGACGCGGCCCAAATCCTGGGATAAATACAAGGACGCGATGCCGCCGCCCCCGCTCACGCGCGGCTGGCGGTCCAGAGTATCCAAAAGTTTTTCCGAAAACTGCGCAACGTCCTGCCCGATGCGGTCTAATACCTCGTCGATCGTGCCTTCTTCCTGCAGCACGAGCGCGGCGAGGATGTGCAACGGAGTAATTTGCTGGTGCGAGCGCTCGACGGCCAAATCGTGCGCGCGTTTAAGGGCTTCTTGGGCTTTGATGGTGAAATTGTTGAACGGAGTCATGCGTGATGTGCTACGAATTTGCCGTCAGTATAGCAAAAATCCGGCAAAAATCAAGGATCCTCGATACCGCATCATTATCTCTATTACCGCGCGGCCAAGATCTTGGTCAGCGGCTAGGGTGTCGGCCGCTCGGCAAGCTCTACGGTAACCGTAAACGTGTCGTTTCCCCGCCGCACCGCGAGGCGCACGGAGTCGCCGGCCTTGCGTTCGCGGATCAAGCTGGCGAGCGGGCGGTCCAGATTCACGGCCGTACCGTCGAACTCCACGATAATATCGCCCTCGACGAGACCCGCCGCGGCTGCGGGACTGCCTTGAATCACCGCGCTCGAGCCTTCGCCGCCGACCAAGAGCGCGCCCTGATCCACGGGGAGATTCCGCTCCTCGGCCAGTTCTTTGGTGATCAGCTGGTAGCGGATACCCAAGTACGGATACACGATGCGGCCCCGTTCGCGCACGCTCTCGACATCGCGCCGCGCATAGTTCGACGGTATGGCAAAGCCGATGTTTTCGGCGCCGCTGGCCATTGCCACGTTGACGCCGATAACCTCGCCGCGCAGGTTCAAAAGCGGCCCGCCCGAATTGCCGGGATTGATGGCCGCATCGGTCTGGATCAGTTCCTGCAATTCCTCTACTTCGCCGCGGCCGCCGCTGGCGAATACGCTCCGGTGCAGGCCGGAAACCACGCCGACGCTCACCGTGTTCGAGAACTCGCCGAGCGCGTTGCCGATGGCGATCGCGGTCTGGCCCGGCTTGATAGCGTTGGCATCGCCAAACGCGAGTATGGGCAGATTCTCGCGATCCACGCGCAGCACCGCCAAATCCTGGAATTCATCACGCGCAAGCACGCGGGCCGGCGCGCTCGAGCCGTCGTTGAAAAACACCGTATAATCCGCGGTCGTGTCGGCCACAACGTGGCGATTCGTGATGATCAATCCGTCGGCCGAGACGATGAATCCCGATCCGGCCGAAATCTCTTGGCGTTCGGTCTGGCCGGGATCTTCGGGCGTGATGCCGAAAAATTGCTGAAAGAACGGATCCTCGGCAAACGGTGAAAACCGGTCCACGACCGGCACGTCCTTGGCCGCGACAATGCTGACGACCGCCGGCGACGCGCGCGCCACGACCGCAACCACGGCCTCCTCATGCGCCTGCGCTTGCTCTTGGTCTTGGGCAAGAACGTTTTGCGCCGTGTCGGCAAGTCGCGCCACGATGTCGGCCGGCCGCTCGCCGGTTACCAGGCCGTAGGTCGCCGCTGCCGTCAATGCCGAACTGCCGATCGCGACCGCGACCACCAACGCCAAAAATTGTTTTCTAGTCCACGCTTCCATATACAGTGACGAAAATAATCAGTCGTCTACCGCCTCTACGCGCCGCACGGACGGAATGCGCTCGCACAGGAGCGACTCCACGCCTGCTTTCAAGGTCAGCTGCGACAGCGGGCAGCCGCGGCAGGTGCCGAGCAAGCGGACGCGCACCACGCCGTCCGATACGCCGACGAATTCGATATCCCCGGCGTGGCGCGCGAGGAGCGGACGGATTTCAGCCAATGCGTGTTCGATCTGTTCTTCCATGAATCCCGACGATCTTAGGATAACGAAGGACTGAAGCGGGCAAGCAGCATGAGCGCGATGAGACCCCATGCACACGCGAAGACGGTCACCACCCGCCCCTCTTTCCGCAGATCCGGCTCAGAAAGCATCAATAATCCGACAATGATACCGCCGAATATGGGATTCAGCGTGGCAATCACCACGGCCCAGAAGAACCAGCGATTCTTCCGAATGGATGCGCGTTCCCCGGCTGCGTGCTCCTGTTGATCTACCATACCGATGATGCATTGGTTACTGCGCCAGGCGGCCTGCGACGACTTGCCAATCGATCGCTTTGAAAAATGCTTCGATGTAATCGGCGCGCTTAATGCCATAGTCCAGCATATACGCGTGTTCGAACACATCAAGAATCAGAAGCGGCGTGCATCCGGCCAGATGCCCCATATCGTGCTCGTTTACCCAGACATTGAACACCTGCTTCCCCACCGGATCAAAATACAGCACTGCCCAGCCGATGCCGCGCATCGCGCTTACTGCGCGGAAATCTTTCTCCCATTGCTCGAAGGAACCATAGGTGCGCATCAGTTCGGTTTTGAGCACGCCGTCGGCGAACGATGTGCCGGTTTTTGCCATATTGCCGAAATAGAGCTCATGCAGGCGCACGCCATTCCATTCCCAGCCGAATCGCCGCTTTATCTCCGCATAGGCCTGCGTCCCCGCCTTTCCTTCCTTCACCAACGCATCCAAATCTTGGAGCATGGTGTTCACGTTTTTCACATAGCCCTGGTACAGCGTGAAATGGTTTTGCAACAGCTGATCGCTGAAACCGGGCGTGCCGAGCAGATGATCGAAATTTTTCGGTTCGTACATAGCACTCGTTAATGACTTAGTAGCCAATGACTCACTACCTTAAATGACGCAATGACTCGCCTACGGATACAGCTGATTCCCTTCGTCATCGTATAAGTAAATCGCCTGCGTAGGGCAGGATTGCGCGGCGAGCATCAGGGTATCGTCGTCGATCGCCTGGTCTTCCAGTTCTTCGCGCTTGGTTTCATCCGAGGTCGGCGGCGCTTGCTTGCGGCGCAGCACGGCTTTGTTCTCGGCATCGAGCTCGAAGGTTGAGGGCGCGACTGCCACGCACGAGGCAGCGCCGATGCACAAATCCCGGCGCACGACCAGTTTCGCTACGCGCGATTTCTTTTGTCCGTTGGCTTGATTTTCCATCTGATTCGGGGAAATATGATTGCGGCTGTTCACTTCAGATTTGAGGAGGGCACATGCCCCTGCTGAGCGAAGTACTCGGTTTCGTCGCGATCGTCGCCGTGGTGGTCGGACTCGGAAACGTGCAGCTCCTGATCCGCGCGGTCATCTGCGGCATGAGCTTGGTCATCGTCGGCTTCATCCTCGCCAGAACCCATCGCCTCGCCGAGCCGCATCTCCGGAAGCTCTTGACCGTTCGCGGCATGCCCACGCGCCTGCAACTCGTCGTCCTCGTGCCGCTCAATCTCGCTCTGATCGCCATCCCGAGTATCGGCGATGCGATCCTGGCGTGCCTCGTCGGACCATTCTACACGATGAGACTGCTGTACGCGTCGATCCGGTTCTGGCTGGCAACCGCCGGCAAGCAACTGGCGCGCACCGCGCTTTCCGTCCGCACCTGGCTCTAGGAACGCCGTGTTCCCGGGGCTCCCTCCTCCGCTCGCGACCCTTCAGCCGAAGGGTCGCGTATCTTTTAAGAACTATCCGTAGTATTTCTCCGTCGCCCCGTTCCGGCACTCCCCTTGCGGGAACATAGTATGGCTAACCATAATACTTTTCCTTATAAAACCGGATCAGCTGTTCGATCTCCGGGATCAGGTCCGGCGAACCGATGCCGACCTTCAATTTCTTCTGTACGGCATCCAAGTCCGTCGCGCCCTCTAGTACCGCTTCTTCAATGTCATGATCGGTAATGTTCAGCGTAGGGTCAATGACGCGCGCACCCTCCACAATCACCCGCTCATGCTGCCCGCTGCGATGGAAATAGTCGTTGGCCGCTTTGCGAAACGCCTTGTCCGCGAGCACCGAGCAATGGATCTTCCGGTTCGGCAGTCCGCCGAGGCGCTTCATGATGTCTTGCGGCTTAACCTTGAGCGCATCGGCGATCGGCAAGCCGCCGTTCTCGGTCACCATCACGGAAAACATCGACGTCGCGGCAATGGCCGAGGCGCAGCCGAACGTGCGCCACTTCAGATTCTCAACGCGCTCGGTCCCCGAATCGATCTTGAGCCAAATTTTCATCATGTCGCCGCATGCCGGCGAGCCGACCATGCCGATGCCGTTGAACTGCGCCTCGTCCGGATCCTCTAACATAAGATTTTGCGGATTGAAAAAGTGTTCTTTGACGATGTCGCTGTAGTACCATCGTTCACCGGTGTACTGATTCATTACATCGGCCGGCTGTTTTACTTCTTTTTTCTGCGATGGGCTTGACATGGAGGAATTTTTACCTTAAGTATTCGTGCATGGGGCGAGAAAGTCGTGAGGTGTAGTACCGTGGAAGTCATCAAGGAGATCCGAGTCACTGTTCTCGACGGTCCGCCGGAGCTTCATCTGCAGATCGAGAGCGGCCTGGCTGCATGTCCAGGCCTCCCGCGGCCGGAACAGCCGCCATCGGTCTACCGGACCCAGCACATCCGGGTTCCCGAGCATCGGCTCGAGGAGGTCCTCGCTGTCATCAGGAGGAAGCAGAACGCGGTTCCCGGTCGCCACCACGCCCAGATAACCGTCGTGGACGCGCCCGTCCCAGTCCCAACCTCTTACCCTCACCCCGTTCTTCCCGCTCTTCAGGAGCTGCCCCGCGCCGCGTAGCACGCTGCGCATCCCTTTTGCTCCGCCTCGGCCCGTGCGCCGGGGCGGACTTTTTTAATTATTTGTACGTGCGGCCGCCGACTTTTATCTTTGAGCCTTGTCCGGCAAACGCTTCGGGGTGCGATACTTCCGTTTGGCCGACTTCCATTTTGATCGGACTGATCGCGCGAAGCTTCTCGACGATCTCCGGAAACACGTCCATCAGATAATCCAAATCCTCTTTCGCAGTCGAGCGGCCGAGCGTAAAGCGCAGGGAGCTGTGCGCATACTCATACGGCCGGCCGATCGCGAGAATCACATGCGACGGATCGAGCGTGGTCGAAGTGCAAGCCGAGCCGGTCGAGATCGCGATGCCCTTGGCGTCCAAATACAGAATCACGGCCTCGCCCTCGATATCGAGCACCGACACGTTGATGTTGGACGGCAGACGCGTGGTCGGGTGCCCGTTCAGCACGGTTTTCGGAATTTCGGTCGTAAGCCGCTGGATCAGATAATCGCGCAATTCCGTCAGGCGCGCAGATTCAGCTTCGCGCTCGGCCTCGGCGATTTCCAGCGCCTTGGCAAAGCCCACGATCAGCGGCACGTTTTCCGTGCCCGAACGCAAATTCTGCTCCTGCCCGCCGCCCTGGAATATCGGCTGCAATCGCGTACCCGAGCGGACATACAAGCATCCGGATCCTTTCGGTCCGTAGATTTTGCCGCCGTTGACGCTCATGAGATCCACGCCGAGCGCTGCGGTCGAGAGCGGCAGGAAGCCCGCTGCCTGCGATGCGTCGCAGTGAAACGAAATCGGCAGCACGCCGCCGCCCTGCGCGCGTTCATTTCGGACTCGTTTGACGATCGCGCCGATCTCGGCGATCGGCTGGATCGTGCCGATCTCGTTGTTCGCATACATCACCGAGACGAGCACCGTGTGCGGCCGGATGGCTTTCTCGACCGCCTTGGGATCCACGATACCGTCTTCGCCGATCGGCAAAAACGTTACTTCCCAGCCGTCGCGCTCCAGCGCTTCGAACGAACGGAGCCCCGCGTGGTGTTCGAACGCCGTGGTGATCAGATGCTTCCCCGGATGCAGCCGCGCGGTGCCGAGGATCGCGATGTTATCTGCCTCGGTTCCGCCGGCGGTAAATATGATTTCGCTCGGCCGCGAGCCGAAAATCTTGGCCACGGTTTCGCGGGCCTCATCCACGGCGGCTTTCGCAAGCCGGCCCTGGCGATAGAGCGCCGCGGGATTGCCGTAGCGCGCGTCCCAAAACGGCTCCATCGCGGCTTTGACGCGCGGATCCATCGGGGTTGCGGCGGCATGATCGAGATAAATTTCTTTCATGAAAGTTTCGCGACCGTCATTTTATTGAGTGCCGATTCAACGTCGCGCGCGACGCGCTCCCATGCCGCGCGCGTGTCGCACGAGGCATCATCCGGGCAAGGACAGAGCTGCTCGGAGCGCAGGCATCCGAGCGCGAGCGGCTGCTCGCCGAAGAGCTTCGCCACCCCGCCGAGCGAAAGCTTCTTCGGGTCGCGGAGCAATCGGTATCCCCCGGCGGCGCCCGCTTTGGCGCCGATAATATTCTTTTTGCGGAGCGTCCCCGCGACTTTTTCCAAAAACGGCAGCGGCAGGCGCTCTTTGGCCGCGATCGCGCGCAGCGAAACATGCTTCCCCGAGGCAAAGCTCGGCTTAAGCGCGGCAAGGAGGATGCAGGCGTAATCGATTTTACGCGAAATGCGCATGGGCTCGGATAATTCGGATCGCTATGGTCCGAATTCCAGCATAATCCTCTGCATTGCACGGTCAAGTTGACGCATGCTCTGACGCGCGAAATCGCTGCAAGGGGATCAGCCATACATCCGTCGTCTCTGCGGCGAAACAGAATCGCATCGTCGCCGGTACCACATGCGGCGAGCGAAAAACGGTTCTTTCGGAAAGGAGAGTCCATGAAGCTTCGGGATGTAACGACGCTGCCGCGGAACATCGGCCGAGCAGCGCTGGAGTTCAGCGTCCGACCTCATGCGCCCCTGGCCGTGGGGCAGGTCATCACGCTGCCGTATGAAGACGACGCCGAGCTCCTGCCGTTCGGCAGCCGTGGCGAATTCTTTTACGTGCGCCCGCGGTTTCGCGCGGTCTACTACGGCTCCGGCGGCGGGGCCGCGCCGTTCGTGGCCTATATCCCGCGCGGATTCCTTCGCGTCTTCCGCCAATGGGGCGAACAGCGATTCCGCGCCCTGCTTGCGGCCGTGCGCGAACCTTTCGTCATCCGGGCCGCACAAGAGCGCTGGGGTACGCAAAAGACCCTCGTCTACGGCGACGTCTACGCTTACCCCCTCCCCTGGCTCTGGGATAAGTTTCTCGAGCTGGGTTGGCATGAGCTCGGAACCGCCTGCAACGCCGGCAAAGACCAGATACACCGGACTCTCGACGATACGCGCTGGATGGTGGTCGGCTGCTCGGCACGCATCAAGGATGCCGATCGCAAATTCATCACCCAGGGCGCCGGAGAGTTTCTCGTGTTCTCAGGCTCGCTCCGGCGCGCGGGCATAACCGCGGAATACCTCGAAGGACCGCACATCATCGCCGTGGCGCGCATCGTGTTCGAGCCGCCAATCAAGTACGCGTAGACAACGCAATTCCCCGGTCTGCCCAGAGCGGACCGGGGATCGCTTTTTGGCATCGCCGGATCAGACCGGTATGGTGGCGATCGTCATGTAGCGCGCGCCACCCGGCGCGCGCTCGGATTCCATCACGCTGACCTCCCCCACTGGCGCGACCAGGCGCACCTCCTCGAGCACGTTCATTTTTACTTCGAGCTCGGTCAGCGCGCCGGGCTCAAATCGCGCAAGCGTCACATGGGCATTCCGCTCACGCTCGTCCGCTTCGAACGGCGGCATGCCGGACGTTTCCTTCCATATTTCGCCGATACGCTCGGCTAGCTTCCCAAGTTCCGGCGGCGTGGGGCCGGAAAGCCATATCATGCGGCTCGGCTGGTTCGGCGGCGCGAGCATGATTTTATCGAACCGAAAAGAAAACGCCCCGCCGAGGCGCGCGTTGCGCAGCGCGGCGACCAAAGCATCGCATTGGGCATCATCCAAACCGACGGGCGGGATGACCGTCACGTGCCACTGTTCTTCCGGAATCCACCGCAACGGCAGCCAGCGCCATTGCTGAATAAGCTCGGCGAGCTTGGCTTTCAGATCTGGGGGAAGCTCGATGGCGATGAAAATCCGGCGCTCCATGGATAGATCGTAGCATGGCGTCTCATCAAAAAGTGAAGACCGCTCGGCTGCTGCCGAGCGGTCTTGAAAATGCAGGGTTGGTGTCTACGGAGCGCCGAGATTAAAATCGAACCGCTCCGAGCTATCGAGCCGCGGAGCGGTGAACGCTGCCCTGATCTTCCCTATCGATCGCGAAGGATCGCCTCGACGATAGCGGGATCTTCCTTGTCGATCCACCTTCTTTCGCCTCGATCGTCGCAGACGAAGTACTTCGTTGACGTCTCATCGATGACTCTCCAGTCGTGGAGACTGGCATGTTTTCGGTCATCAACGTCCGTGTCGTACATCACATCGTAACGGACGAAACGCGCCATCGGCACCTCCTGCTACGGTTTGATATACTGCATCAACTCCTTACGGCACAATCTGCAGCGCCAGTTCTTCGAGGTGGTCAACCACGAGCGCCGCGCCCGCTTCCGTGAGCACGTCGCGCGTATCATACCCGCGCGTCATGCCGATCGGGATGAGCCCCGCGGCGCGCGCGTCTTGCATGTCGCAGGCAAGATCGCCGACGTAGCAAGCCGCGCGGAACGGGATGGCGAGCGCGAGGCAGGCGTCTTCGAGCAGCCGCACTTTCGGCCTGCCGAAGCTCGAGACGACGTGCGCGAAGTACTCGTGGATGCCGTGCTTCACGAACCACTCGAACTGCAGCTGGATGCGCACGCCGCTGACGACGAACGCGGGAAGCCCGCAGGTATCGATGTACGCGAGGAACGAAGCCACGTCATCGAACGGCGCGGTCGCGTCCTCGGCATACTGCAGAATGCCGCGGTACACTTCGGTGATTCGTTCGACCGTATGGCTGACGCCGCAAGAGCGGTAGAATCCGAGAAAGTCGTGCGAATACTGCCGCACCCACTGCACGTAGCTTGGCGGCGTACCGCCGAGCGTTACGATGGTCTGAGCCAGCGTCCGATACGCCAGATACGCCGTATCCCGCTGCACGCCGTCGATGTCCAACCCGACGGCGCAAATCTCGACCGGACCTTCGGGCAAGAACAGTGTTGGCACGGTGGCCTCCTTTCGCTGATTTGGTTATTGGAGTTGCTTGGCCGCAGCTGAACGCAACGCGTGCGTGCAATTGGGGCCAAAAAAACCGATGAAAAGAGCAGTGCTAAAGTAGCATGTTTTGCTGATAAGTCAACCCGAGCTGCTGCAAACTTATATAAATATTGTAACCGCCCCGTGCAGCGCACGGGGCGGAGTGATGCCGAACGAACTTCAGTTGCGGGCCCAGATGTCCGCGTTCTCGCCCTTGGGCCAGAGGGCCACGAAACACCGATCGAGATGCAGCGGCGGGTTCCAGTCCGAGTACTCGAACGTGATACGGGTCCTGCGCTCGAGCTTCCCGATCATCCGAAGCTCGATGGTGAGCTCCGCCTGATCCGCGAGGTACTGCCACCGCTCGAGCCGATCACGGTTCCGCCGCCGCAGGTTCGCGACGCGGAACACGCAGTTCTCGCCTTCGCACTCGACCGCACGGATCTCGGCCAGCACCTGCACCGACTCACGGCCGCGCGCGTGCTGGATGAACTGGATCTGGCCGCCGATGTAGTCCGGCGCCCACCGACGGAAGTCGGCGTAGCGCTCGCGACGGATGCGATCGAGGTCAGCGACGGTGTGGCGCGGGTAGCGGTTGAAGCGACCCATGACTTCCTCCTTCGAGGCGGTGTGCGGTTCGTGCCGCACCCCTCTCTCGGAAGAGAGCCATGTACTGCATGAGTGCGACGTCAGTTCTTCAAGAATGAGTCGCTAACGTTGGTAATGCATGAGCTTTCCTCCTTTCTAATTATATTATATACTTTTACAATAAATAGTCAATATATCGCCTCTGTCGAGTTTGAAAGACGGCAAGCGATATTCTATAGTAGCTAAGCTGCGAAATTGATATTCCGGGATCGTCTAGTGGTAGGACGCCGCGCTCTGGACGCGGAAACTGGGGTTCGAGTCCCTGTCCCGGAGGAGAAGGCGTGATTTCGGGTCAGAATCCCGGAATCGTGCCTTAGCAAGAGGGTTTCTGGAGGTTCGAATTTTCTTTCGAGGCTCCTGTGACTCCATGATAGATTTATCGGGCGCTGTTACAGCAACGCCAGACAGGACGCCCTTTTCGGGGGTGTTTTGTGTTGGTTCGAATTTTTCGGCATCCAGCTTCTCTTGTACGCGCCTCGCAAGGCGTTCTACTGGCTCCGAGAGAGTATACGCAACCTTCTTATCCTTCAGCATCAAGGCGGAAAAGATGTAGCCAAGCAGGAGTCGCCGTTCGTCTGGTGTGCGTTTTTCATAGATTTCCCTAGCCCGGCGGGCTAAATCGATTACATCGAGCCAAAGTTCAAAATAGCGTGACTCCTCGGATTTGAGACGAGTCATCTGCTCACGGATTTGCTCTTGCTCATTATTAATTTCACCTTCTTTCCGTTTCCATACCTCATTCGAGACGCCATCATCTAGTCGAATTTCGAAAAGGCGGTCGAGTCTCTTCTGCAAACTTTCGTATCGAGCAGAGAGTGCGCGTAAAGCATTTTCCTTGTATTCAATCTCCTCTGCGTGGTCAGCCTTGATGCCGTTTCGTATAGCGTCTGCCTCCGCTGGCGTGATTGCTTCGAAGAGTTCGAATACCCCCTTAATTTGACCCTCGATTTCTTCCTCACGCACAAATGCCGTCTGCTTACATCCGCGATAATGATTGCAGTGGTAGTAAACGTGGCCTTTTTGAATTTCACCTGTGATAGTTCCACCACATTCGCTACAAGTCAAAGTTTTCTTGAAAGCAAAAATATGTTTTCGGTACTTGGGGCCTCCTCCGCGGACAAGACGTTGTTGAACAACATCAAAAAGCTCCTTCGTGATAAGTGCCGTATGCTTGCCATTTGGATGAACTTCACCATTCCAGCGCATAGCCCCATAGTAAAAAACTTCTTTCAGCAACCTTTCGATTGCACTCTTTACTACCATCCTTCCAGAGCGGGCGCGAAAACCTTCAGTGTATAATTTTTCCGTCAAAGATTTCAGCGAATAATTCCCCGAGGCATATAACTCAAAAGCCATCCTCACAAACGGTGCGCGCTCATCGTCTATGATGTGTTCTTTATGACCCCTGTCGCCCGTGGTTTTATAACCAATTGGCGGCTCTGCGGGCAACCATCCCTGTTCTAGTTTTTCACGATGACCCTTTCTCACCTCTTCAGATAGGTTTGTAATCTGTTTCTTTGCCAAAACAATCTCGATGTCCCAACGAAACTTTTCGTCGGAGGTAGCATTTCGATGTATAACCAAATTCTGTTTCACAAAATGAACTTGGCGTTCTGGAGCAATTTCTATCCAATCATTCACTACGACCGCTTCTTTCATATTACGCGTGAGTCGGTCAACTTTTTCGCAAAGCAAATTTTGGATTTGGTAGTCTTCAATATACTCCATCATCGCAGAGAAAACTTGGCGTTGCTTTCTTCCGCTAGCAGATTCTGATATTGAGAAGATATTCGCAACTTTGAATCCTTTTCGTGCGGCATAATCTTTGAGTAATCTTTCTTGCGCTGGAAGCGAATAACCAGTTTCCTCTTGCTCGCGCGAGGAGACGCGACAGTAGAGAACTGCGCCGTTGTTTTTATTCATCTCAATAAATTTTTATATTACCAAGCGCATTGACCTCACCGACGACCCTACCGCTCGTGTAATCACGCGCTTTGAGCAGAAAATTACCAGTGGCGGTGCGGTGTAAGGTTGATATCGCCGATAATGTTTTGGTTTTCTGTTCATAGGTAAGTAGATACCAGTCCGGCCCGACGAGGATTTCGAAACTCGACGTTCCAATGTCTTTCACATTCGTGATTACGTCATCCTCCGCAGCAGCCTCGAGCAACCTTTTTAATTCACTACTCGCCGCTACTTTTGCCTCGGGCGATGCCTCCTTCTGCGAGGAACTAATATAGACGCCAACCACGATAAGCGAGAGAACTAATATACCGACCAGAAGCGGCAACTTGCTTTTGCTTGCCGCCGCACCGATTGTTTTTTCGTCCATAGATATTTTTATGAATAACAAAAAGGGACAGCCGACCTGCAACCCACATCTTGGAAGCGGTGAAGCCCTCAATTGTGGAGGTACGACTGCCCCTTGCTGCCCGCAATTGGGCAAAGAAGCTAGTCGCTTCACCGCTGAATAAATAAAATAAGATGTGGGTTGCAGATAAATTATAGCATAACTACAAGCATTTTGAAGGGGTGACACTTTGGATTGCGATTGCCTTTTCGCAACATTCTCCAAACTCTTATATCCATACATCTGGGATGTATGTACTAACTCCGAGGTCCTATTACACGCTTTATCTCTTAGAAGAAGATTATTCTTCATAGGGAGTCTTATTAGTGGTTGATTCTGACATTATCGGCGATGTAGATTCGGCACTATCTAGCGACTCGCTCTGAACGGACACCAGAAACATAAACTCGTCGTACTGCCGCTGAGTTATTTTGCCCGTCTGGAGCAGTGCCAATTTTTCACTATCAATAATGGCCTCCAATTTGCGCCACAAGCCATCGAGGTCGTAAACATAGGTGTGATATGGACGACCCGCTAAACGGCGAACAGAGAGGTACCCTAGGCGCTTCAGGTGTTCTTTAGAACGAAAGATGGTCCGTCGAGTTATCCCACTCTCTCGGCTCATCCGCTTAATACTTGGAAAAATTTCACCGTTTTGTCTTTTATACGAAAGCAGATGTGAAAGAAAAACAAAATCTGACGAGCGTAATCCCAATGCTTTCGTGTTCCTCAAAAGGGCATTAGGAATCATCGTAAAACCGCTATGAGAAATCCGGTAACGGTACAATTTTCCAAATTTTTCCTCACTCGGATTTTTGTTCATTCCCCATTTTCTGATTCCGATTGTCCTCAGAATCAAAACGCGCTAAGAGGTCGAAAAATCCGACAAGAGCTTCGACAATACGCTTGTCTGCAAGTGGAGTTTCTTCTTTTTTCGTTTCGTCTCGAGGCATAAAAATCCGCTAATCGCTGGACGGGTTCAATGGGGAAGCGGACCCGTCAAGCGATTAACGGACACCCCCATTGATTTACCGCACGCGAAAAAACCGCAGTCTCACGACTGTGGTGCTAAGCAAAATGGCTGCCACGCACCCCACACTCGTGAGATAAGTGGCAGCCATTTTCCTGCCGTTCGCCCCCGTCAAAGGGTAGCGACTCAAAGGAGGTTCCCATCCTCCGGTAACACGCACTCTAACTTGGAGAGTAGCGTTCTCTGAATCAGTAATCCCTCCCACGGAGGAGATTGCTTTTGAACCGAATCGGATTCAGAGTAGGTGACTAAATTTTATTCCTCTAAAATGCTCTGTCAAGCACAATCCGATTTCGTCGAATTTCAGATTTTTATGCCACCGTTGCTTCACCGCGAGCGAAGCATTTTTTAACTTTTGGCGTATTTGCTTACATTTTGAAAATCGCCATACCACCAAGAATTTTTTAGTCGTATGCGATGTGGCAGATAGACACGCCGTGCTCCCAAAGCGCTGGTTCAAGGACGGTATATCGGTGGCAACGACGTGGGTCTGCCTCCGCACACATCACGCAAACCCTAACTCCGTTCCTAGTCATTCGGACGAGTTCGCGAATGGCACCCTCGAAATTATTGTTTACGCCGCGACCACCGAGGTTTCGTCCTCGGATGAGGTATTGGATGTTTTCCGCTACAAGTGCTCTACCAAGGGGCATAGCGTTGAAATGCGGAGAGAAGCGTGAGGAGGGATAGGTGCGGACATCCACTAGGATGGCGATTCTGTATTCTTTCAGCTTTTCGAGAAACACCAGGAGTGTTTTGTTACTATGACCGATAGAAAAGGCAAGTGGTTTATCCATATTGTCTGGAACCTATCCAGAGCGCGAGGCCAAGTCAAACAATCCAAAAAACGCTTGAAATTTTAAGCATTTCGCTGCATAATCGCAGAAACACCAGAACTAATGGATGGGGATGAAATATACAAACTTTCGAGTCGAAAACTTCAAAGGAATTCAGTCGCTCGAACTCAATTTAGCCCCGGAACGCGATTTAAAAATCTTTACTCTAGTGGGGTTAAATGAGAGTGGCAAAACTACCATTCTCGAGGCTATAAACTTTTTTCAAAATGACATCCCAGAGGATAAGCGCCATACACTTATTCCTAAAAGTAAAAAATCAAATTTCAATGGTGCTGTTAGTGTTGAGGCAATACTCGTTCTAGATGCCGAAGACGAAGAATCTATAAAAATTTTCTCTAAAAATAATGGGTTTATCATCACGCAGGACATTAAAAGTATAACCCTCACTAAGAAATATGTTTTCCTCCGTTCCGAATTTCAGAAAGTCGAGTGGTATTGGAAGGCACAAATCATCGGGAAGAAAAAGCGCTCAAATCAAATAAAAGCCCTTTCTGCTACAGGACCGACGTTTCTTCTGATTGCTCAAAACCATATCCGGAAGTTATTACCAAGATTGGTATACTACCCAAATTTTCTATTCGACTTCCCTAATAAAATTTATTTGGAGGAGGCGGAAGGAGAATCCCAAGAGCAGCAGTTTTACCGTCAAGTTTTTCAAGATATTTTAGACTCATTAGACGGTGGCCTTCGACTCGATGAGCACGTTTTGAATCGCCTAAAATCCAGCACAGAGCAAAATCGAGAAGCTCTCGATTCGACCATTAACCAGATGGGTTCCAAGATAACGAAAACTGTCTTTAAGGCCTGGGAAGAATTATTCAAATCACGCGGAAAAGAAATAATCATCAAACCAGATTTTGAGACTATCGAAGGCGGCGAGAAAAAGTATTTTATCGAACTTAAATTAAAGGCTGGCTCGGAACAGTATCAGATTTCGGAAAGGAGTCTCGGCTTCAAATGGTTTTTTGCTTTCTTACTCTTCACTGAATTTAGAAAAAATAGGGCTGCCGATAAGGGGGAGATTTTATTCCTCCTAGATGAACCGGCTTCAAATTTACACTCGACCGCACAAATGAAATTGGTGAAAACATTTCAGGAACTCGTAAGCAAAAGTAAACTTATCTATACAACACACAGTCATCACTTGATAAATGGCGATTGGCTGGAAGGCGCTTTTATTGTTCGGAATAGAGCGCTGGATTATGAAAATGAATTTAACTACGACGCCTCTCAAACTGACATAAGTGCGGTTCCTTACAAACAGTTTGTTGCAAAGCATCCAGAGCAACAGACTTATTTTCAGCCGATACTGGATAGTCTTGATTACAAGCCGAGTTCCCTCGAGATGGTTCCGGATATAGTCATCGTTGAAGGGAAAAATGATTTTTATACCTTCAAATACCTAAATGAGGTTATTCTGAATAGGAAATTTACGCTCAACTTTTACCCAGGTAACGGCGCGGGGAAAAATGGTCAGGTCATTAAATTGTACCTCTCTTGGGGTAGAAAATTTGTGGTCATTATGGATTCCGATGTAGCAGGGAGAGAGGCAAAAGAAAAGTATCTCTCAGATTTTGGTAAAATCATTGATGGCAGAGTATTTACGCTCGCAGACGTTAATTCACGGTGGAACAAAATTGCTACAGAGGGGATGTTTGCGAAACGGGAGCGAATAAAAGTTATCCAAACTCTGGACGATAAGTTCAAGCAGGATAGCAAACAGAAGTTCAATTTGGCTATGCAAAATTTAGTATTTTTTGGGAGACCGATGGTCTTCGGTGATACGACAAAAAAGAAATTTGAAGATTTGTTCAATTTCTTAACAACTAAACTTCAATCGTGAAAAGTTCACCACTGCGTAACCTCGATGTAATAAAGACCTGGGTTAAGGATATATACGCTGATTTTGCGTTTGATATCATTGGATTTGCCACGAAAAGCGGCAAGGCAATCCCCCTGAACCTAGAGCCGGGTACACTAGGGAATGTAATCGAGGGCGTTCTCATCGCGCACCTAAATCAAAAAGTGAACGGGGATACAAATATCTCGGTTACAGAAGGGGGTTTCCGATACTACCCAGACCTCGAACTCACGGGACCTTTATTTGACAACCAATTAATAGCACTTGATATAAAAGCGGCTCGCCGAAGCGAGAGAAACCAAAACCGAACACAATCTCGAATCACACTTTACAGTTTTGGAACTTATCTTAAATTTCAGGATAAAAAATTCCCGCAGACCATAAGGCCGTTTGCAGATTATAAATATCACCTTGACCTCATCGCGATTTTCGATGTGAACCCAAAGGAGAAAAGCGTTGGCAACTTTGAGTTGCTAATTGTAGAACCCTGGAAGATTGCTTCCAAAACTGCCTCTAGCGCTACCAGAGACTATGTAGGAGCAATTATGGAGATTGATAAAATAAAGAATGAAACAGGCGGCGAGTTTAAAACCCAGAAGGAATTTTATGATTTCTGGGCTTCAATCCCTCGTCGTGGTCAAGCGGCGAAGGAGCGTGGAATAGATTCTACGCAAGCTGCTCCTTAACAGCCATACCGAGTACCTCGCTCAATCTAGCAGGAACTGCATTGCCGATTTGTCGTTGGACAGATGATGCCTTCCCAGCGAACTTGTAATTATCTGGGAATGTTTGAATCCTCTTTTTTTCTTCGAAGGTCAAACGTCTATTTTCCCAATGGAATGGCCCAACATAAGGTCCGGGCTGTGCCTGTATCGTCCAAGATGGTTTATTGGGAGAGAGTTTTAATAAAAATGTCCAGTACCTCGAGCGCCATTCAAACAAGGGATTGGGATGTCCCCTTTTTCTAGTGAAGTAGAGGTAATTTTCTCCGGGTGGAACCTCGGATAATAGATGCCCCCACTTACCACCAACGAGAAGTTCCTTCGGAGTATCTCGCCAGAAGTGCCTAAGGCCATCGAAGGCCTGGCGGGCAGTCACGAACGGGACTAATTTTTGCGCAAATAAATTGCCAGAGCCAACATTTTTTGAAGAATCAACGTGAGTAGTTTTAGGAAATTCTAACCTTTTCTTTTGGGACCCTAGTATTATTAATCTCTGTCTGATTTGTGGAACCCCATACTCTGCCGTGTTTACAACCTGATATGTAATTTCGTACCCGAGTTTATCAAACCCCCCTCTTAAAAATTCAAATGCGTCTTGGTTGTTTTTATAGGCGAGGCCAAAAACATTTTCCAAGAGAAAGGCGCGTGGTTTTGTCTCTTTCAACACTCTTATATATTCGCGTAAGGTCACCGCACGCGGGTCTTTTAGCCCCTGGGAACCATTCCAGAACGCCGATTTAGAGAATGGCTGGCAGGGCGGGCCACCAACTAGGAAATCCACTTCCCCTTTCTTTAGATTTCCCGCTTCGAGAATTTTTTTTGTTGATATTTTAGTTATATCGCCTTCCAAAACGGCAGTGTCTGGAAAGTTTGCGCGAAGGGTCTCGCAACTGTCGTGGTCGAAATCCAGAGCGACGGCAATATCGAAACCGGCTCGTTTGAGACCAATATCAAGACCCCCAGCACCAGAATATAAACTTATAACCTTTGGCTTACTACCCTTCTTCATAGTCCTAGGCCTATTTTAATGCATCCGTAGCATTTTTTAAAGCAAGAAGGTGCTTTGCCTAAGAGCCTAAAAGCTGCTTAATTTGAGTTGAGGCAGTCGAAGGGAAAGGATAGACTTCTTCCCATTTGATGGTTCGAAAATCGTCCCTAAGAGTGAGTTCGGAAATTCAAATACCCTCCCGGCGGAGGGTTTTTGAATTTTCGATGAACGCGGGCAACAGGGACTCGAACCCGGGAAAGGGGTCGGGGAAACGGTAGTTTTCCCGCGGTGGAAGTATTGAAACCGCAAGGTTTCAAGGAGCGGTGTTAGCGCACGCAGGTGCGCGTGCCGCGACGGGTTCTAGGCGCGTAGCGCCGGAGTCCCTGTCCCGGAGTTGCAGAAACAAAATGCCCCTTGCGGGCATTTTTTGTTTTCTGTGGAATCTTTGAAACAGGGGCGAGAAGGGAATGCCAGTCGGCATTCCCAGGGCTTTTGCGAGGGGCAAAAGGAGTCCCTGTCTTCCTTCAGGAATTGCGGCGACGGTTCTAGGCGCGCAGCGCGGGAGTCCCTGTCCCGAAGATTTTGGTTTGACTCTGGGACAGGGACTCGATCTGTCTGAAACCACCTATATCGTATAACGGTAATAATTTATTGATATACAATATAACTTCCGCTAAGCTGTAAACATTAGTATCAAGGACGCAATTTCTATGAAAAAGGGCTCCACAGTATTTCTTCAGATAGTCATTGCGCTCATCGGCATCGGCGTTCTCGCTCTCATGCTTTGGGAGCCCCATCTTGAGGGCGTAAACGCCGAGGCCACCACGCTCTATGAGATATATTTCGACGATCCCTTCTTGGCCTATGCGTATATAGGATCCGTCCCTTTTTTCGTGGCGCTCTATAAAGCGCTCAAGGTATTGGGCTACGTGAGACAAAACAAGACATTCTCGCAGGCAACCGTGAATGCGTTGCGGATTATCAAATACTGCGCGCTCATGACCGCGGGTGCTATCGTGGCGGCAGATGCTTTCCTCATGATAAATACGCGCAGCACGGGAGAGGATGCCGCAGGTGCGGTTGCACTGGGTATCATGGCCACCTTCGCTTCGATCATTATCGCCACTGCAGCAGCGGTATTTGAACGGGTTTTGCAGAATGCCGTGGATATAAAGTCCGAGAACGACTTAACGGTTTAGTTGGCATGGCAATCATCATCAACATCGATGTCATGTTGGCGAAGCGGAAAATGAGCGTCACCGAGCTCGCCGAGAAAGTCGGCATCACGATAGCCAACATTTCCGTCTTGAAAAACGGCAAGGCAAAAGCTATTCGATTATCGACGTTGGACGCTATCTGCAAGGCCTTGGAATGCCAACCGGGAGATATTCTGGAGTATAAGAGCAGGCCAGCATAACAATGCTGAACTCGTTCTATCCGAGAGGCACCAAAAACTATCGTTCACTATCGAGCGATAGTTTTTGGTATGAGCACAAAACTTACCGCATCGTCGAGAGTACAGAATCCAATTCCGGTTGCTCGCGAAAGACAATAAGATGCATAACCCTAATTCCGCCGCTATCTAGATACGAGAAGATATAATACCCCCTTCCCGGCCCCATTCCAACTTCGTCCGGATTTTTGTACCAAAAAATTTTGAATCCATTCGAATTGGGAATTTCAATCGCTTGCTTATTCTTCAATAAAGAATCTCTGAGCTCTGATAAATCTCCCTCACCATTTTGGCGACCGTAATATTGGAGCTGCGCAAATTTTTCAGTTTTCCCAGCAAGTGCAAAATTAATATCTCCAATGGCCTCTTGATCAAGCGGTCCTGCATCCAAAGTATCGCTTATTGTCCACGTATCAGGATAATCAAAAGTGATCTGGTATTGCCTATTACTAAATGTTTTCCAATTTTCAGGCGGTTGAAATGCTTTAGATTCCTCGCTAATCGAATTGGTATAGAGATAATAACCACCACCCAATATCGCAAGAATAGCCGCAAAGCCTATCACTCCAGCAGCGCCGCTTATTTTTTTCATATTGAACAAACTATATAATATTTCTCCAATGCGACTAACGGTTTTTATTCACTGCGCGAAGACACAGATTTCTGCTTTCAGCGATGGGAACTAGATCAAACGTGCATATGCATGCTGTATATACAATTTTATATTTACACCCCTGTTTCTTCGGCCGGCGGCGCTTCCGGCACTGGCGGCTCCAATGCAATCGTCTCCCCTTTCTTATACTTGCCCGCGATGATGTCTTTGGCCAACGGCGCCTCGATCTTATCCTGAATGACGCGCCGCAATTCGCGCGCGCCGAAAGTCGCCGAATAGCCGGTCTTCGCGAGCCATGCAAGCTCGGCATCAGACCACGACAAGCCGTAGCCCTCTTCTTCCAAACGCGCCCGCAATTTGCCAAGCATGAGTGCGGCAACTTGCTTTACTTCGTCGAGCTTGAGCGGCGCATAGGCGATCACCGCATCGAAGCGATTAACGAATTCCGGTCGGAAAATATTTTGCCGGAATATTTCGTCGATCAGTTTTTTCTGCAGCGCGGCATAATCCATGCCCGCATCGAGCGATTCGCGGATCAATTCCGAGCCGGCGTTGGACGTCGCGATGATAAACGTATTCGTAAAATCGATCGGCTTGCCGAACGCGTCGGTCGCGCGGCCTTCGTCGAGCACGCGCAGGAACAGGTTGAGCACGTTGGGATTCGCTTTTTCGATCTCATCGAACAACAAGAGCGAAAACGGTTTGGCCCGCACGCGCTCGGCAAGCAGGCCGATAGTTTTGGCGGCGGCCGATCCAATGAGCCGCTCGATATCCCCCGGATTCTGGTATTCGGTCATATCGAAGCGGATCATGGCGTCCTCGGAGCCGAAATATATGGCCGCAAGCGCCTTGGCTGTCTCGGTTTTGCCCACGCCGGTCGGGCCGAGGAACAAAAACGATGCGATTGGCTTGGATCCGGCCGCCACGCCGGTGCGCTTGCGGCGCACGGCATCCGCAATGGCATTCAAGGCGGCATCTTGCGCGATGACGCGCTCGTGCAGCGACGCTTCCAAATTTTCCAACAGTTTCTTTTCGCGCTCGTCAAGGCCGCCGACCACGGCGCCGAATTTATCGCGCAGCACCCCTTCGACCGCCTCGGGTTCGAGCTCGCGATTGCCTTTGGCCGCGGCCGCGATCGCCGCTTCTTCGAGCAACGTGACGGCTTTAGCGGGAAACGGCTCGGCTGCGAGATATGACTTTGAAAGTTCGTACACGCGCTTCAGGGTTTGGAAGCGCACGAAGCAGCCGTAGCGGCCTTCGAGTACGAGCGCGACATCCGCGAGAATCTTCATGACCGTCTCTTCGTCCGGCTCAACAAGCTGGATCGCATGGAAGAGCGACGAGGCGGCCGGATATGCCGTAGTCATCGCCGCGTAGCCCTCGGGCGTGGTCAGGCCGATAACGTGCACGCGCGGCGAACGGAAGAACGGCAGCAAAAGATCGGCCACGCTTGTTGAGCGGCCGGGTACTACATACAGCTCCAAATCCTCGATCACGAGAATAAGATTTCCAGCGCGCTCAACGTCCTGGAAAATCCGCTCGAAGGTTGCGGCCGCATTGCCGCCCTGCTCGCCGAGAATCTCGCCCATGGAAAGGCGCACGACGCGATCCCAGTTCAGTTCGGGACGCGAACGGCCGGTGCGCGCCCGCACGGCAAATCCTTTGATTACGGTCAGTTTCCCGACGCCGGGCGGGCCGACGAGGATGGCGTTCGCCGACGTAGAGCGCAGGAGCGCTTCCTCGAGCTCGCGGATGGCATTTTGATGCGTGACGACATGCAATTCATCCTCGCGCATGCGGCCGAGCGGTTCGCTGCGGCTGTCGAGAAACACGGTAAACCCGAAATGCCAATCCTTCCCAATGCCTGGGCTTGCCAGAAGGCGCTCGACGAAATGCGGCGCGCGATGGTGCTCGGCGAGAATATCGAGCCAGTGCGAAATATGGTCCAGATCGCGCGGCGAAAGGTCCCGCGCGCGAAGCGAGCGCTGGAGCGCGGGATCGGCCGCGGCAATCGCGCTCAAGAGGTCGGCCGGCCGGATCGCGGCGTGCTTGCGCTCGATCGCGATTTTCGCCGCGCGGCGCGCGAGCTCGGCGACCGGCATGCGCGGCCCGACTTCGCCGCCCAATCCATCCATAAGATCGCCGACCGCGATGCCGGTACGCTCGGTAAAAAATTTGCCCATGGACGAGCTGAAAATTCCCTTTAATACGGCATGCGCATCATCAGGGTCGCCGACCGTCGTTAAGAGCGCGGCCGCGGAAAATTCGAGGTACGCGGGCCATTCGGCCTCGAACGGAATTTTTTCCCATGCCACGATATCGCCCGGCAACGGCGTGATGCTGCGGCCGATATAGTAGCCGATAAACCCCGCACACCACGCGACCGGGATGAAAAACGCGAAGATCAACAGCGCGACGCCGAGCCACGCGGCCGATCCGGTCGCCACGGCCAGTACGACGAACAAAAGCGCGGTGCCGCCCAGAAGCAGCCGCGCGGCGGCAAGGTCTTCTGCCGCGATGACGCGCTCGAGCGCGGCAGCTTCGAACAGCGGGTGCCGAGGAAATCGCATAGTTAGCGAAACGCGTCAGCAACGAGTATCACGCCCCAGGCGGCGATCGCCGGCACTGCGGCGGGCAAGAAGAGCCAAATGCCGAGCCACGCCGCGCCGATAACGGCCGAAACAACGGTCGCCGCGAGGCCGAACGCGATAACGAAGATCCGCACGATCGCGCCGGCCAGGCGCGATACGAAATTTTCGCCGATCGCGGTGAAGAATGCCGCCGGATCGAATCCCCGGCCGCGCGGCGTAAGAATGCGATGCCACGGCGCCAGAAGCGTGCGCGTAAGCGTGGCAACAGAAAAGTAGCGAAACATGCCCACGGGCAAATACAGGGCATTGGACGCGGTAAAGCGGAGCCCGGGACCGTAGTGCCACGCGATCAGAGTGAAGAACATAGCTAAGCCGAAGTGCTTTCAGTATACCCCGGCCGTGCGCTCGTATTTAAATCATTTATGCGCAGCGCCCGGAAGATTAAAATAGAAGGGACCGGCGTGCTCGCCGGTCCCTTGAACTTCTCAAGCGGGTACTGCGTCCGTCTCTGCGTGTCGCCGCAGCATGTGACCGTTCTGCCCGTTGCGCCTCCCGCGCAGCATGCGACTCATGAACTCGTCGTACGGTTCACCCTTCTTCGGGCTATAGAAGAGCGGCGCCGGCTCGATATGCGTCGACGTGCAGCTGCCGCAGCGCTGCGGAGCGCTCGACATGTACGTTCCCGCGCCGCAGACGCAGATGAAGATGCGCCAGGGGTCGGGAATGATGATGGGTTCTTCTGCCCGATACTGGCTGAGCTCGTAGAACGTCACGGATCGGGCCCAGGCGTCCCGGAACGGCCGGCACAGCTGCCGGATGGGGCTCTGCACGATCTTCTCGAACCACCGCGATATCCACTGAACGAACCGGTTGCGGCGCTTCCTCGAAGGTTTCCTCACTGACTCCTCCCCTACCTACAAAGATGTGCTACGACTGTATATTTTACATATTATTTATATTATGTCAAACTATCGTTAACTACGAGAAATGCCGCGAGGAATTGATTGCCAAGCAAATCGATTCTGATATACTTTTCCTGCAATAATGCCTGCGTAGCTCAGTGGTAAGAGCGTGGCACTCATAACGCCAAGGTCGGTGGTCCGATTCCACCCGCAGGCACTTTCGAAGAACAAAAACGGTCCGCCCAAGGCGGCCCGTTTTTGCGATACTCAGATACTTACGCGCTAGCGCAGATCCATATTCCGGATGACGCCCGCATCAATGGTAGTGCCGTCGGCAACGCCGTAGACGCGAATATGATGGCCGGATTGGAAGTTCGAAAGATTCGTCAGTTCCAGCCAACTACGCGTATAGATTTTCGTGTCGGTTTCCACCTTGACCGTGTATTCGCGGTTGCCGAAGCGCACGACCATCGTGGTTGGCGGCGTTGTGGACGACGACAGCGACTGAAGCCGGCCGTTTTCGAACGTGCGCCGCTCTTCGACGTAGATCTTCACCTGCTCAGCGTTCAGCGTGTTGGAGCTTTGGTCCCAGACGCCGGATACCGTAACAAGATCATTTACCTTGAGCGTCGAAAAAGTCGTGGTCGCGCTGCCGGCTTTCATAAACGTGGTCGAATCCGATACCGCGACGGTGACATTGCCGCGATCCCGCTGATCCGCTTCCACGACGAACCTCTTGGCGCCCGCGTCGATGGATATCACTCTGCCGAGCTGATTGATCCGAACCCGCTGGAGCGACCAGCTGCGGATCACGTCCGGATCCACCGTGAATGGCGACGCGGTGTTTTGCACCACATTGCCGCTGAAGCTGATGATATGGCCGACTTGAATATCCCCGATTCCGCCGCGGCCGCCGTTATAGCGGACGAATTCCGTGCCGCCGTCGTGCTGCAAGGTCCAGACGATTTGGGCCGAGCCCCATTTGGACGCGGCGGTAACGGTGCTCGAAGCGACCGATGTCACTTCCGCGCCGCGAACCAGAATCTTTCCATTATTATTAATGCTTACCGATGCCGGCGGCGTAGGAATGCGCTTGAACACCCCATTCTGAGCTCCCGCGGCCAGCGTTACCGCAACTAATGCCGCCGCTATGACACCCGTTCCGATAATACGATTCCGTAATACAGTACTCATACTCGCAAAACCTTAGTGATGAATGTCCTCTCAGGGCTGACGACCATGCCGCCCAAACGGCGCGCCCGCGCGGGGCGCTGCCTATCTTTACTGATAGTACGAGAATCCGGCCTTTTCGCTACAGCGGCAATCCACCCGCCACTGCAGCCCCATTATACGGACGGTACGTCAACAGAGGTCTTACACGCTCTTACTTGCGCCGCAAAATAGTTAAGATGATCGTCTTAACTAATCAAAGAGCGCATACCCGCCTTGCTATTCCCGCTCTATAATAGCTGGAATGGACTCCTTCACCCGCTTCAATTTTATCGAAGGATCGGTCTGGATCGTATTTAGCGCAATCAGTTGGATCGCGAGCGATCTGGTACCCAAGCACTATCGCCGCTTCGCGTGGATTGCCGCGCTGACGTTCGTACTCTTCGGCATCTCGGATCTTCTCGAGATACGTACGGGTGCCTTCTTTCTTACTCCCTGGCTTTTCGCGTTGAAGATTATCTGCGTCGCGACGCTCGCCGCGCTCGTGGTGTGGTATATCCGCCTGCGCGCCCAATCAATTTGAACCGCGGCCCGCGATAGTGATATTCGGGCTTCACCACGCGTTCGAGAAACATCCTCTTCGGCCGCACCTCCAAGCGAAAACTTGCATAGAGCCGCGTATAAAGCACCATCGTTTCTGGCGTTTCGGAATGAATCGCCTCTCCGAGCACGAGATACTCGTTTCCTTTGTAGTGGCGGTACACGCCCGGCCGGATTGATTTCATATATCTGCATCTTAGCTCCTCTGTATTTAAATGCGTGAGCCCCGGCCGCTGGCCGGGGCTCGTGAGTCGTTGCTACTTGCCGGGAGCCAGAAGAACCGGAAGCGAAACGCCATCCGGGCGGAGCTCGATACGCAGCCTGCCCACGAGCAACCGCACCACCATACGCGCCTCCTTATTAGCGTCTATCGATAAAACAACAAAAGCGCCCTTGAGGCGCTTTTGTCAATTCATTTGATGCGCGGGCGACCGGATTCGAACCGGCGATCTCCACAGTGACAGTGTGGCGCTTTAAACCGGACTAAGCTACGCCCGCTTATTTGCGAGGCTCGCCCACAGGGCGGCCCGCATTATTTCTTTCGAGGCCGTCGGCGGATATTCGGATGCTTTGCAGCGTACTTGAAAAATTCCACCTGGCGCAATCGCTTCTTAGCCTCGGCCAAGGTCTTGTAGCTGCCGAATGATCGGCCGGTGCTCTCCGAGAGGACAACGTACTTGCCTTTGATCTTTTTGATCATAAGCACCGCTAGTTTACGCAATTTATGGCAACAGGGCAACCGTTAAATGATTCGAGCCGCGACCTCGCTGGGCCGCGGCTCCGAAGCTCCTGGGTGTCTTGTTCAGGACGCCCGTCGCTGCGCTTGCTGCTCTTCGTCGAGCTTCTTGCGCAGCTCGCGGATGTGGAACGGAGACGTGCCAAGCTGGAATTCGTATGGGTGCCGCTTCTGGATATCCTGGATCTCAGCGAGAAGCCTAAGGAGTGAAGCCTCGGGATCTTGCCGTGCGATTCCCCGCCGTTCTTCTGCGCGTCGAGGATCGCCAGAGGTAGCGAAGATATCTTCGAGCAGTTTTTGTACTTTCGGCGACAGTTCCATGATCACCCCTTACCGCGCGGTTTCTTCCACGCGCTTGACGATGTTGAGGTGCGCGTTCCAGAAGCTGACGGCCCAGATCTCTTCCTCGCGCAGCTGGCGCGTGACTACCACTTGCCAGAAGCGGCGGATGAGGTAGCCAAAGACGAATAGGCCGGTATCGTCCACCCACTTCTGGACTTCCTTGGCGAGCGCCTCATAGTGCTGTTCCGCAAAGGCGCGCTTGGCGGCAGGCCACTGGCCATGTTGTGCAAAGAACCTAGATTGCTCGCCCTGACTCCACGGCAGTATACCGTTCACTCGCGGCATGTCCATGACCCAGCGGATGATGACTTGCAGGACATCGCTGCATTCGGCCGCTCGCGCGACTTCCGTGAAAGAACTTTCAAGCCGGAAGATGAGGCGGATGACCTGCGTTCGCTCGTCATATACCTGGCCGGTCTCTTCACTTGAAAACACGCCGTCCGCTTCGTACATAGACCAGCCGCGGAAGTGGGACTGATACATCGCCACACGCTGGAGCGCCTGCTCTTCCGTGATCACTAGATCTTCGGACCATTCGTTCCGCTCGTATTGCAGAGGATCGAAGAGATGGCGATAATCGCGCATCTCTCTCATCAAGGCATTGATATCTTCCTGAAGGTAGTCCTTCACTTTTTCCTCTGATAATCCGTTTTCAAGCGCCCCGTAGATTTCGCGCTGGTACACTACCTTCTTAGGGAACAACACCTCGGCAAAGATGCTCTGCTGGCTGCGGGTGAACAGGTATGATGGCGACGGTGTCGTGGCCATTCCGATCCTCCCTCGTTTGCTTGTGCAGATTTCTCAGTGATGAGAAATCTTGCACTAGAATTGCGGTTTGTCAAACGATGGTCTTGTGCAGTGCTTGCGTAAATACTCTAAATCTGATACGGTGTTTATGCGGGATGGACGAGTAGTACGTCGGGGGGCTCATAACCCCCAGGCCCCGGTGCAATTCCGGGTCCCGCAACTAGACCGGACTCATTGCCTGTAAATCGTTGCGAAAGTTCGAAAACAGGCGACAGAACAGCGGTGCAAAATGCACCGGCTGTTTTGTCATATGTAAGCCCTTCCGGGAACACCACGTTTTGAATTCGCTGTTTAACTTTGATATCTGTTGCTGCAACCCAATTATTGGAGATGTCCGCAATAAATCTCGTGCCGAAATTAACCACAGCCTCCGCATCGAGCTCGTCGATAGCACTTTCGTTCTGCGATATCCGAAGGCCGACTATCTGGTTTTCGATGGAATCCTTATTTGAAGTGAATTCTTCACGGCTTATCTCGCCGTTCATCCGCATTTGCAGCAAGCGGTCCTTGCGCATCTCCAGCCTCTTCATTTCCTGCTCGTAGAATTCCCGGGCCTTGGAAAGTGTCTGTCGCTGGTTTTCCCATCGATCTAACAGAATGATCCGGAAGGCTTGCAGGAAGCGTTCCTTGGGCGCAATTTGCCCCAGAAGGGCAACGAACATATCTTCCAGGTCTTCGCGGATGATATTCAGACCGCAGTTTCCGCAGGAACGATTTCGGCAGTTATAGTACGCGTACTTTCGAGATCGGCCCTTTCGCCAGCCACCCGTAAGCCGTACTCCGCACGTGCATTTTATGAGTTTTCGGAGTGGGAAATCAGGATTGTCGCTCAGATGCGCCGCCCCTCGTTTGAACGATCCATTCTTTATCCCTTGAATCCGCTCAAAATCGTCCAGCGAGATCATCGCCTCATGTCGGCCTTGATATTCCTTGCCAGTCCATGGATCGACAAGCACACCCGCGTAAAATTTATCTCGGAGCATCGTTTCGACCAGCTGCTTGCGCATCGCCTTACCCGTACGCGTCCTCAGGCCCCAGTCGGTATACGTCTGTGTCAGACGCTCGATTGTGTAGCCGCCCTTGGAATACTCCAGTAGCCCTCGCTGGACTAAGAAAAACCGTTCAGGATCTGGCTCATCGGCGATCGTTTTCCTGCGGTCCAATCTTTTCTTAGAGTTAATGTACCCGATTGGCGGTTGCCATGGACGTATTCCTTCTTCGATGCGCCGTCGAAGACCGCCTTCGCATCGTTGGCGTCGGATGTCATTTTCGAACTGCGCGTAACCGGCCAAAACAGCCTCCGTCATCTTGCCGATTGGATCATCGCTGATCGGTTCGGTCACGGAGTGGAGTCGTACACCGTATTTCGCCAACTGCGCTCGGAGCCCGTAGTGATCCGTTGTATTCCGTGCGAATCGGTCAATCTTCCACACAATGAATCCCTCGATTTTCTGTTTGGATTCGCGGCAGAAATCAAGGGCCCGGATAAGTTCAGTCCGATTTGCCGCAGTCGCCGATTCTCCGCGCTCGACAAATACGCGAGCGATGTCTATTCCATGCGCGGCGGCATAGTCCGCGCATGCCCGTTTTTGATTTTCGAGAGATGTTCCGTGCGTTTGTTCTTGCGAAGAAACGCGTACGTAGACGATACCGTTCATAACTATTACGTATACCTAATCCGTCCAAATTAAAAGCTAAGCCAGCGAGCGAAGCGAGCTGAAGTTAAGTTGGTGTCCTTCGTCGGTGTCCTTACGTTCATGTCCTTATCGTTTCATTTCGGCTACCGGGTGGTTCTGCCGCGGGTACGCCGGAGTTCTCCCGCGCTCCCTTCGGAATTTCAATCCTGTTACGAGGGCTAGGCATTAAGGCGCCATCATCAGCCGGACCAGTGAACGCAGATGTATCAACTTCTGGCCAATAATGGAGATCGTAGAACGTGCGCCCCGCTGCGTCCCGGAATTTATTGAGATACCCTTTTTGTTGTAAGTTACTCGACAATCTCGATACGCTGGCTGCTTTTTGCAGGCCCATTAGCCGAGCCAATCGCCTGCGCGCGGGGAACACTAGGCTTTTCGACTTGAAGGCGAAGCAGGCCAAGATCATCCATAGGCGTCGTTCCGCCTCCGTAAGGCGTTGGTCCGCAAGCAACGCCTTAGGGATGCGGACGTAGAATTCATCATCGAACTGATCTTCCTCAAGGCGTCTGAGGAATGACCTGTAGCTGCGGACAGTGACCATTTCTATTCAACTGCGTTCCTAATATCGATGGTCCAGATGTCGCCCTTGTTGGTCGCTTCATGGCCTAAGATGCGCGCGCCCAGGGCAAGCAAGGTGAAGCAGGTCTTCCAGTCGCGAACGAGAATGACTTCACTACCGATCCGTAGATATTCCAGTTTCGATGGTTTTTTTCTTTTGTTCATTGGATTTTGGCAAGCTTCCCAAGACCAAATCAGCAAGCTGTGACAGGGCTTCGAATATCTGCTGTGCTTCGGCGTCAGAAAGATCGCCGGTTAGATTTTTGAGTTCGTCGAGGGTCAAATTAAATCCCCCTATTTCGAAGGCAGGCTTCTGATGCCGGATGGCACCTGCCCTCGAAATAAGGGGTAGTCGGCATCAGAAATTTCTGCGTGCGGATGCCGGATAGGCGGGAATCGACCCTGAAAAAGGAAAACGGCTTCAATCCTTTCAACAGCAATATATCCCAGGCCTCCTGGCCCGCTGGATGCATTGCCTCTCTGAGATTGAAGCCGTTTTTTAAGCGACGGCTGAACGCTCCTCGCGGAGACGCTGCTATTCAGTTGTCGCGCTTACCGTAGTACTCGCTTAGCGGCTGTCAAGTCTGAATATCCGAGTCTTTACGATCCCGTTCAAGCGCGTCGAAAAGGTCGCTTACGGAGAAGCCCGCCTGGATGGTTTGATCTACGCGCGCCTGGTCAGGAAAGATCTTCTGAAATATTGCGAGCAGCAGACGGTCGTTACCAGCGTGTGCGCGGCTGATCATCACGTCCTTGAGACTATACCTCCCGCTCGCCATTTTTGTCCGGATATCTTGGACCGACAGGTCATCGCGGAAGAGGTCCCATAGCAGGGCGGCATCGGCGCGCTCTTGATAGGCTGATTTGCGTCCGCTTCGGCCCTTCGCACCGCTTCCATTCCTGTTGCCCAGTGGGGCTCCCATAGATAGAAATTAAATATAATTCAGGCATATTCTATGCGAGCGATACACTCGCGCAACTGTGAATTAGTATGTGTGGCCGATATATTCTCGTCGAAGAACCCCAAGAGCTAGAAGCGCGGTTCAGCGCGTCGATGGACGCTGTGCCTTATCGTCCTAACTACAACGCCGCACCGACCGAGGTGATGCCGGTAGTGTCGAGCTCCGATCCGGAAAAAATTGTCGCGATGAAATGGGGAATTCGTCCGCCCTGGTTTCGCGGAACAAGAGGCAGAAGCGATGGTATTATCAATGTCCGAGCGGAAAATTTGTGGGATAAACCAACGTTCAGACGCGCCCTAGCTGAGCGGCGATGCCTGGTCCCCGCCGACGGCTTTCATGAATGGCAGAAGACTTCAGGCGGCAAGAAGATCCCTTTTCGATTTTTCCGGAAAGATGAGGACATTTTCGCTTTTGCAGGTATATGGGAAGCGGACACGGCAAGTGACGGTTCGCTCGTACGGACGTTTGCGATACTTACGACAGAGCCGAATGAATTGGTCGCGCCCGTTCACAATCGGATGCCCGTGATCCTACCGCTTGCTGCCGAGCGTCAGTGGCTTGATCCAGGTGAGCGTCCCAATGTTCTCTTGGACTTGCTCCGTCCCTATCCAGCCGCCGAGATGTTGAGCCATAGGGTTTCTCTTGCAGTGAATAAGGCTTCAAATAACGGTCCCGAACTGATTAAGCGGATTAGCTGACTTCCCCCATAAACATTGGGATACCGAGATGGCGGCGCCTGGACTCTCCTCTCAGGAGGGAGCTTTTTCTTTCTGGCGTATCGCCGCGTTCGCCCACGTGTTGAGCAAACTTATTTGCATAGTGGCTAGAGCCGAGATATAGCGTATGTTTTCCAAACTTCGCCCGCATCTGGTCCACGGCGCGATAGAGTTTTTGCATTTTCTGTATTTCCACGGATGCGCCAAAAAGGTCCAGCTGCCCAGATTGGTCCGGCACTAAGTTAAAAAGGACAACGCCGGTGGAGCGGTACCACGATCCGGCGCGGAATAATCTTGGATAAACTACTTCGGCCATTTTGATGAAGTCGTTCGGCGCTGCGGTCGGGCGGGAAAGACGCACCTCCACGCCGTAGTCTTCAAATTGCTGCGTTCGAAGAAAAAATACCGCCTCTGCAGCCGCGAGTTTATATCGGCGCACTTTCATCGTGGCATTTTCGATGTTCTTGGACAGTTGTGAAAAAACAAACGCCGGATCATTGGAGGCCGGGCTGAATGTTTTCATTTTTTGAATCGATTCGTACGACTCTTTGGGTTTTGTATCGATCGGGATTACGTATTTCCCATGAAGCTCCTCCCAGATATCGAAGATGGGGCGGGGGAAATAGTGTCGGATCCATTCAGGCTGTCTGCGAGCGAATTGCAATGCCGTAAAAATATTTTGCTTAGCAAGAAAGGCGGTAGTTGCTGGTCCGATGCCCCATAGTTTATCGACAGAAAGATTTTCGATGTATTTATGGATTCGATTTCCTGGGATGGCGGTCAGGCCGGAGGGCTTCTTCCATTTCGAACCAATCTTGGCTACGACCTTATTGGGTCCAAGGCCGACAGAAAACGTAAATCCGAGTTCGGTATCCAGATCCCGCTTTATGGCCTCTGCGATTTTTATATACGGCATTCGGAACGGCCTTCGGAGGCCGGTCAGATCAGCAAAACATTCATCGATGGAGTATTCCTCAACGTCCGGCGTGTAGCGTTTTACGATTGCGTAGAATCTTTTTGAAAGCAAGGAATAGGTTTCGTAGTCCGAGGGCAGCATGATGAGCTCTGGGCAGGCCTTTTTGGCCTCTAAGAGACGCATGGCGCGCGTTATGCCTAGCGCTTTGGCCTCATAGCTCATTGATGCAACGATACCCCGCTCCTTGCCGGTTATAAGGGGCTTTCCACGGTATTGGGGATTCCTCGACTGCTCGCAAGATGCGAAAAAAGCATCTCCATCGATATGGAGAATCGCTCGCGGAAAATGGAAAATTGCCATCGGTTCGTTACCCATGTCTCGCCTTCCGTGCCCCCGACCTATATTCAAATAAGATGCTATCTCCAATACTCCCTGCCTCTCTTTTAAATATTTCAAGCGAGCCTTCAAGGTGGTTTTCATCTATAACATCAATGAGAAAAAACTCATTTCTGCTGCGTGCCGCCTCTTTGTAAGCATAATTAACTTCCAGCTGGAATGGGTCTTTTATTTTTCCGATAATGTTTTCAGCATCGGAAATGCTCACCGAGAATAATTTATCGAAACTATTACAAACCACTAAAGGGTATGGAAGTATCGTCTTTCGATGGGCATATCCCGAGTGTTGTGGGAAGAGGTCGCTGTCCTCTCGATGGTAAATTAGTCCGTTCAGAACCTGGTTGATCGCTTTTGCTATTGGCTCCGACTCTTCCCCTCGCTTTTTCTCGGATGCGAATAACTTCGCAACATTTGCAGTAGACAGGTAATGGTGTCCGCTATCTGTAAAGTTCCGCGGATCCAATCTCGTCATACTGAAAACTTTTTTGCGTGCTTCGCTTTCATTTCGATGATCAAACCAAAATATCGTCTCTTCTGTTATGTACTTACACTCGATGAAAAGTCGTACATAAATTATCTCTAAAACCTCGTTCGTGATTTCGTGAATAGGAAATGGTTTCTGCGCAATAATATCTATCTCCCGCGGTTTTTCTGTAAAGCTATCATTGTAGTAAGGGCTTACCAGGACCTCCCACCTAAGATTCCGGAGGAGTTGGATGATTCGAACGTGAAAACTATGGCCGCTAGATGCAATTATTTCTCGCGCCTTTGATTTTGGCTTTTTGGTCATCTTTGGAGTGCTTAGTATTTCCTAATTACCGCCTTTACGATCGCCGCGACCTTAAGATCTTCCTTGGGGAAGATCGGCTTAAATTGTTTATTAGCTGGTTCCAAGAAAATTGAGCGGCCCTGCTTGCGGAAGTACTTCATCGTCCATTCTCCATCTACTTCGGCAATGACGATATCGCCGTCTTTCGGCTGTGGCCCTCGTTCAACGAGCACCATATCGCCTTCCAGAATACCCGCGTCGTGCATCGAATTCCCTTTTACCTTCAGGATGTAGGTCGCCTCTTTATTTTGGATAAGAAATTCATCCAGGCTCATCGTATCGATGAGCTCCTCCTCCGCGGGGGACGGCCATCCCGCTTCCACCGTTCCCAAGACACGCGCCTCGCCGTATGCCTGCTTCGGTATGAGGCGCCCGCGCGCATCTCGTTCGAGATATCCTGCTGAGATCATTTTCTCGGCAAGCTTCCGCGCAGCGGTCCGCGATTTAAATCCCACGAGCTTGGCAATTTCCGAATGCGTGGGCATACGGCGTTTCTGGCGATAGAACGAGAAGATTTTACCGAAGTAGAGGCTCGTCATAGTACGGACAGTATAGGTGTCCAAATGGACACCTGTCAATAGGCAGCCGAAAATTTCATAGATCGAAACAAAAAATATCCCCGGGGATGGGGTGGCCATATACGGGGGTAGTGCCTTGACTCGAAATGAAAAACATTGTTGGATGAAACCAATATGGAGTGGCTCAAAAAATATGGCGCAGGAACGGCTCTTATCGCGCTGTTAGTTATCGGGGGCATCAGTTGGCTTACAGACGATGCACCTCAACCCGCGTCTGGTGTCAACTCGCTTCAAAACGCGAAGGGAACGTTTGAGCGCAACGACAACCCCGCAGTTGAGCGGTCCTACGCGCAGTATGGTGACCGGGACTGCACCGATTTTGCCACGCAAAATGAGGCGCAAGAATTCTTTGAAGATGCAGGCGGTCCGGGGTCCGACTATCACAATCTCGATCGTGATGGAGACGGCGTAGCATGCGAAACGCTGCCATAATAATGCGCAAAGCCTGGTATTTTCTTATAGCCGCAACACTCGTTTGGGTGCTGATGCTGATTTCTGTTCCCGGCGATGCGGGCGCATTCGGTGAATGTGATCAATACGGAGTGATGTCACTCTTCGATCCGATTTCGAATAGTTGTAAATGTATGAGCGGTTATGTGTTCAGCGATGACTACTATGGGAACTCGACCTGTAAATTAGGAAGTTCCGTTTGCCAAGAAAAATATGGTCTATTTACTACCTATAACTCGTATAGCAAATCATGCGAATGCTCATACGGTTATACTTTCGGCAAAGGTATTCTTGGTGAAACTCAATGCGTTTCGCGCGATTCGCTTTGTCGCGATCAGCTTGGCATAAATTCGCGCTACAATTCCGCTTTCGATAAATGCGAATGTAGCTACGGCTACGTCATAGATGGAGGAAAATGTACTGACGGCGATCTTGTATGTCGCTCTCGGCACGGATATCGCTCTTCATTCGACGAATCTATTTCAAGGTGCGAATGCGATATTGGATATACGTTTAATGACTCAAATCAATGTGTAGAAAAGCAGAATAACGTTTATTTCACTCTACGCGAGCTGGACACGGATGACCGAAAAGCAATCATCAGAAGTGACTATGACAGTCGGGACTACATCGTTGGATACGGGTACGGCTGTAACAGCACTTCCTTCCGTCGGTATCTTGGAGGAAGCATTGTAGTAAATCTCGGAACGGACTTTGACTTGGAGGTTTGGGATAAGATTGTCCTCCCGGACGAACATGAAGTTTGCGCTATCACGGATGTAGAGAGGGCGAATTTAAGCTCAACACTTTTTGAGGAAGTAGAGGAAACAAACTTTCTTCCTGTTTTTTCGCCGTCACCAATCAATCCGCTTGCGCCAGTGCCCGCCCCTAAAGTAGTCCCGCCTCAGTCTACGCCTACTCCAAATAAGTCACTAACACCCAATCCGACTCCCCAAAGAGCTACGATAGACTTTAGATCCATGACTGCATTCGCGACCGAAGAAGCTACTGGCACGATAGCTGCTCAATCAACTAGCGTTGAAGAGAATAAGAACTCCGGACCAAGACTTTCGTGGATTCGGCGCATGGGTGCGATCTTGCTCAGCTTTCTCGGTATCCTTTGATACGCGAGTATTTCAAGGGGGTAGGAGCTCGTTTATGCAAAAATTCTACTCATACATCGAAGTTTGCTGGGTGGTCCTGCGGTCCAATCCATGGCCGTTTGTCTTTCTTCTCCTATTCGTTGGATGGGCAACAGCACCGTATGTAATTAGATCTCACTCCATAGAGGGATATTTTGAGGATCCGCGGGACTACCGCGTCGTGCATCACGTACATCTTTATCCAGATGCAGGAGAAACAAGAAATTATCGGGTCGATGGCTTGGTCTCTAGACCAGAGGGCGAATGTAGTGACTTTGGTGAATACAACGACTGTTGGCGATATACCTGGCTACTCGAAGTAACATGGCCGAACGGTGGCAAGTCGTATTTCGATGATTGCGATCTGACCGAACGGAGTAATACTTGTTTTGATACTCAAGATCGCTATTGGCGCGTAGAACTCGGTGAAAGAATAGAATCAAAATGATCTCCCAATGGATAGAGCAGCATCGAGTGTTAGTGGCAGTTCTATTCTGGGGCGCTTTTATCCTGCTCATAACCGTAATTGCTACCGTTCGTGATATTCGAGGAGACTACGATTATGCCGAATATTGCGGTCACCTCAAGGGCCTAGAAAGGGAGTTCTGTATTCAAGAGATGGACTTGGACAGGAACGCGCGCGATCGATACTATGACTCTTCTGGAACAGGTCATCCCCTGTGGCCCTAGGTAAAACTCTAGCTTAGAAGCGAAAGGTCTCGGAGACTAGCAAGGACCTGGTGCAAATTCCGTCCGACTTCCGCAATGTCCGACAAAAGCCGCTCGGTAATGGGCGGCTTTTGTCATGCTCGCTTTCTTACGGGCAGCGCCCTACAATTCGGGCATGGCTCAGGATTTCAATCAGATCAAAAAGAAGGCCCTCGCGCTACACAAAAAATCGCACGGCAAATTCGCGATTACCTCGAAGGTGCCGCTGCGCAACCGGGCCGACCTCAATCTCGTCTATACGCCGGGCGTGGGCGCGGTGAGTTCCTACGTTGCCGCGCATCAAAAAGAAGCACGCGAATACACCATGAAGGGCAACAGCGTGGCCGTGGTGTCCGACGGCTCGGCCGTGCTGGGCTTGGGCAACATCGGGCCCTTGGGCGCGCTGCCGGTTATGGAGGGCAAGTGCCTGTTATTTAAGAAGTTTGCAAACATCGATGCCGTGCCGATCGTGCTCGCCGCACAGGACACCGAGGAGATCATCGCGACGGTCAAAGCCATCGCGCCTGCGTTCGGGGGCATCAATTTGGAAGACATTTCTGCCCCGCGCTGCTTTGAAATCGAAGAGCGCCTCAAACAAGAGCTCGATATTCCGGTCATGCATGACGATCAGCACGGCACGGCGATTATCGTGCTTGCCGGCCTGTTGAACGCGCTCAAAGTCGCGGAAAAGAATTTGAGTCGCGCAAAAATCGTGATCAGCGGCGCGGGTGCTGCCGGCGTTGCCATCGCGAAACTTTTGAAACAAGCCGGCGCGAAGAACATTCTTCTCACTGACCGCCAAGGAATCATCGTGGCCGGCCGCAAAGGGCTCTCCGGCATCAAAGCGGAATTGGCACGCATGACAAATCCCGCCCGAGAAAGAGGCGATCTTACTAATGCACTGCGGAGAGCCGACGTATTCGTCGGCGTCTCGGGGCCGAACATAGCGACCGATACCATGGTCCGCTCGATGAATGAGCGCGCAATTGTCTTCGCGCTTGCCAACCCCATTCCCGAGATCATGCCCGATGCGGCAAAACGCGCCGGAGCGCTCATGATTGCTACCGGCCGTAGCGATTTTCCGAACCAACTCAATAATTCGCAAGTGTTTCCCGGCGTGTTTCGCGGCGCGCTGGATCACCGCGTGCGCGCGATCACCGATACGATGAAACTCCGGGCTGCCGGCGCCATTGCCGCGCTCGTCCCCCGCCCGACGCCAACAAGTATCGTGCCGGATATGTTTGATCGGCGGCTTGTGCCCACGGTCGCTGCAGTAATCCGCTAAAATATCGCTATTTTGGATGGGCCTCCGAAGCGGTCTGTCTTTTGCTATTGACATAAATATAGTTTTTATGTATACATTATTTTGGCTGGAAAAACGTCCTTTCCCTGTTTTGGTGTCCGCCTCCGCTATGGGGCGCGGGAATATAGGTTGCAGTTCAATGAGGTCTATCTACTTTTTCTTCAGACCTTCAAAGATCTGATGACCTGCTCTGACATGGTGTCGGAGCGCCCCGCGAACCCCAGCCCCGTGCGCGCAAGCGCATGGGCGGTCCGGCGCAAGCTGGACCACAGGAGGCCCGCCATGGCCACGACCTCGCCCGCCGTCCCCGCGAAGCTCGAGGGCGACCTCGCTTCCTTCGCCAACAACGCATCCGCCCGCTGGGTGGACGCGTCAGGCAAGGAGCGGACTCTCACGAGGGTGCGACTGGAGTATCGGCCGTACCTCGTCGGGACCGAGGGTGCCGATCGCGATGACGTTCCGCTCGGGAACGTCATCGCGATCGACGTCGACCGCGTGGGCGGCTGCGAGAATCCCTGGAGCCAGACCGAGTTCTGGCACCGGCGATGCTCGCACTACCCGCTCGTGGTCGCCCACTGGCGCCGTGCGCCGTGGGGCGAGCTGATCCGGCTTCGGCCGGAGTAGCTCGCACGTACAGGTCTTCGGAGAGCTACCTGATTCAAATGCTCTCCACCACACCGGCGAAGTCAGTGACTTCGCCCGCAGTTCCGAGTTTCTGGATCCGACAAGCTCACCAGAGATTCGGAACTGCGATACTCTCTATATACGTATTTTCATATACGTATTTTCGAAACGATAAAATGTTCACGTACTATTACTACGCTATAGCGTAGTAATAGTACGTGAACGATGACACGGTTTAGCACCGGGCATGGACGAAGTCGCTTTGTCGGAAAACGCATTTTTTATTACAATCGGCGCATGCATGACGAGCTCAAACACATCGAAAACGCGGCAGAAACCGAGATCCGCGCGGCCAAGACGCTGGACGAACTCGAGGAACGGCGCATCCAGTTCCTCGGCCGCGAACGCGGAGCGCTAACCCTGATCCTGCGCCAGCTCAAGAATCTCGCGCCAGCCGAGCGCGCGAACGTCGGCAACGAGGCCAATCGCCTCCGCGAAAAAGTTGAGCGCCTGATCGACGAACACGCCGCTGTTCTGCGGAGTTCCGCCCGCGAATCCATTTTGGAGCGCGAGCGCATTGACGTCTCGCGCCCCGGCAAGCGGCCGCCGCGCGGGCATCTGCATCCGCTGACGAAACTCATCCGCGAGATCGAGCAGATTTTCCTCTCGCTTGGATTCGCCGTGGCCGAAGGGCCGGACGTAGAGACCGAGTGGTACAACTTCGACGCCCTCAACATCCCGGCGCACCATCCGGCGCGGGATATGTGGGATACCTTCTGGCTGCGCCAGAAAATTCCAAGCACCAAGCACCAAGATCCAAACAAATCAAAAATAAAAAATTTAGAAACACCACGGCTGCTCTTGCGGACGCATACGAGTCCGGTGCAAGTGCGCTATATGGAGAAACACCAACCGCCGTTGCGTATCATCGCGCCCGGCGTCGTGTACCGCTACGAAGCGACCGACGTGACCCATGAGATCCAATTCCATCAGCTCGAAGGCCTGATGGTCGACCGCGATATTTCGATCGCTAATTTCAGATACGTCATCGAGCAGTTCTTCACGCGCCTGTTTGGCAAGGCCATGGAAGTCCGCCTGCGGCCCAGCTACTTCCCCTTTACCGAGCCCTCGTTTGAAGTAGACATGCGCGCCAAGGGCTCTAAGGGCGCATGGCTCGAAATTTCGGGCGCGGGCATGGTGCACCCCAACGTTTTCAAAGCGGCCGGGCTCAACCCGAAGCAATGGCAGGGGTTCGCGTTCGGCATGGGCATTGAACGGCTTGCACTTTTGAAATGGAAGATTCCTGACGTGCGCTTGTTCCATAGCGGTGATATCCGGTTTTTAAAACAATTCTGAGGTCTCGAAACTGATTGAACGGAATTATGGACATTTTTCTTCTCGCAGTCGCGGTTTTCGCTCCCGTTATTTTCTATCTCATCGTTCTCATATCTACTCGCCGGAGGGTGAATGCCGTAGGACACGATCTTATCCTTATTCCGATCTTGAGCGCCGTGGCCATGGTGGTCGGCATGCTTTTAATTCCGGACATCCGCGACGTACTGTCTTGCGGATCATTTACCGCAGAAGACATCTCCGCGTTTGTCCGCGAAACTACCGCCAAAACCTACGGCGGTTGGATACTCGTTGCGCTGGGCACGGGAACGTTTCTTGCCGCCCTTCTCTATGCGTGGATTATGTTCTTTCGCCGAAAAGACAGAATGTATCTCGCTATCGGTATCGCATTCTTGGGGCTCGCGCTATTATCTGCTCTCATGATGAGCTTGCTGCAGACGGCACGCGCATCGTCGCCTGACGCTCGGCGCATTTCGACGCTCAAGCAGGCGCAGTTAGCTCTGGAACTCTATGCGGATGATAACGACGGCATGTATCCTATCGTCATCGATGACACTACGGCAAACGCGCGTTGGCAGGCCCTCAGAGCGAATCTTACGCCTCATTACATCCCCGACCTTCCGGACGATCGGTGCTATGCGACGGCGCCCGGCAGGCAATATGATTACCGCAGCGATGCGGCCGGCACTGCGTATGTACTCCGAGCGCTTCTGCAAGATCCAAATATGATTGCGTTGTCCATCAATGAGCTGGATGGTGACGTACTCGATATGTGGTGCGGCGAACCAGAAAAAGAAATCGAATATTGCCTTGCGCCATAAACGTTTACTCGAATGACGCGGCGAATCATTCTACAGCAATGAAATTTTCCTACGCCTGGCTCAAGGAATTCGCGAAACTCAAAGAATCGCCCGAAGCGCTGGCGGAGTTTTTGACTCTACGCGCGTTCGAGGTTGAAACGATCGCCAAGACCGGCAAGGATTGGGCCCTCGATATCAAGCTCCTTCCCAACCGCGCCGCGGATGCCTCCGGCCATGTCGGCATGGCGCGCGAGATCGCGGCTTTAAAAAATTCGAAATTTGCCGCGCCGACAACGAAAATCACCGAGGCGAAAGAGCCGGCAAAAAACGCAGTCGGCGTCCGCATCGAGAACAAAACCGACTGTCCCCGCTATACCGCGCGCGTCATGCGCGGCGTGAAGGTCGGGCCGTCACCCGCATGGCTCCGCGAACGCCTGGAAACGTGCGGCATCCAGAGCATCTCAAACGTCGTGGATGCGGCCAACTTCGTCATGCTCGAACTTGGCCAGCCGCTCCACGCGTTTGACGCGAAAAAGCTCAACGGCGGCATCACCGTGCGCCGCGCCAAACAAGGCGAGAAGCTCGAAGCGCTCGACGACAAAACCTACGCGCTGAATCCCGAAATCCTCGTGATCGCTGACGACGCGGGCGCGATCGCCATCGCCGGCATCAAGGGCGGCAAAGCATCGGGCGTGCACCAGGGTACGACCGACCTCGTGCTCGAATCCGCGAATTTCGATCCGGTGCGCATCCGCATCGCGTCCCAGCGGCTCAATCTCAAAACCGACGCGTCGTGGCGCTTTGAACGCGGCCAAGATCCGAATCAAACCGCGCTGGCAGTAGATCGGCTTGCCGCGCTGATCCAAAACATCGCCGGCGGCGATATTCTTACCGGCCGCGCGGATCAGTACCCCGCGCCCGCCAAACCAAAAACCATTCTTTTGCGCGCGGCGTATTTGGAACGGCTTTCGGGCATGGTCATACCGGCTAGATTCATTGCCAATGCGCTCGGCCGCATCGGCTGCCGCATCAAGAAACAGTCCAAAGACGGCTGGATGATCGAAGCGCCGACCCAGCGGCAGGATCTGGCCATTGAAGAAGATCTCATCGAAGAGATCGTGCGCCTCTGGGGCTATGACAAGATCAAGGCCGTCGCTCCGCGCATTCCCCTTGCTCCGAGCCCGCTTGCCGAGGAAGAGGCCGAAAGCCGGCAATGGCGCGAACGCGTCCGCGACCTCTTCGTTGCCGCGGGTTTTACCGAGAACTACCAGTACCATTTCACCGGCGAAAAATTGCTCGCGGCCTTCGGCGTCTCTGCCGAGCGGCTCTTGGAGCTGGAGAATCCGGCCAGCGCCGAGTTCACCCACCTGGCGAACCATCCGGCGCATCGCCTCGTGTGGCACGCGGCCGAAAATCTCCGCCATGCCGAGCGCGTCGCGCTCTTTGCCGTAACCAAAGGGTTCGAGCGCCGCGATAATCCGACGCCCGCCAAGCCCGCGGATGAAACGTCCTATCTCGCCGCCGTGATCGCGACCAAACAGGACCGCACGCCGCGCCAGGAAGAGGCGTTTCTCGGGCTCAAAGGCGCGCTCGATGAAGTCCTCGAACGACTCGGCATAGCTGACCATTGGTATGATGACGCGCTCACCGTCGGCGAGCGCGCGGCATTTCCCGCGATGCATCCCTACCGCGCGGCCAAGATCATGGCCGGCGAGCAGGCGGTGGGAATGTTCGCCGAATTGCATCCGGATGTCGCCGAACGGCTCAAACTCAAGGGCCGCGCCGCGTTTGCTCAGATCCGGCTTGATGCATTGGCCCGCGCGGCCGAAGAAGAATATTCCTTCACCGCACCGCCCAAATTCCCCGCCGTCGTGCGCGACTTGGCGGTGGTCGTGCCGTCCGACGTGCGCGCCGACGATGTGGAAGAAATCATCCAGGCCGCCGGCGGGAAGCTTCTGGCCGATACCGACCTTTTCGATTACTTTGAGAGTGACGAGCTCGCGGCCGAAGGCAAAAAATCCCTCGCGTTCCACCTCGTATTCCAATCGCCCGAGCGCACGCTCACCGACGCGGAAGTATCCAAAGCATTAGCCGCAATCAGCGCCGTACTGACCGAGAAGGACTGGGAAATGCGGACATAATTCCGCTTGTATCCCGGTCCGAAATCTGCTACGCTAGAAACGTGTTCAATCGAGAAACGGGCGCTTAAATACTTGAAGTTTCACCATCCGTCCCGATCGTTCCGGGACGGCATTCGTGTTAAATTCTGCGCAAGATTGAGAATCATAATCAGACGTATTAAAAGAGATGGCTAAAGCGGAGGAAAACAAAGCAACGCTCGCAGGGCCTTCGGGCATCACCGGAAAAGCCAGCCCCGTTAGAAACTACCCCGCATAGATCTACGAAATCCTAAGAACGCCATGGCTAATAAAGCCCAAGCAAAATCCAATATCGAAAAAGTTTCTAACGGGGCCAGCTACACCGCCAAGGACATCTATGTCTTGGAGGGGCTTGATCCTGTCCGCAAACGGCCGGGCATGTATATCGGCTCGACCGGCATCGACGGGCTGCATCATTTGATTTGGGAAGTCGTGGACAACTCGATCGACGAGGCCATGGCCGGTTTTGCCAAGAACATCGCCATCACCCTGTTACCGCAAAACCGCGTCATGGTAGTGGACGACGGCCGCGGCATCCCGGTCGAGACGCATGCCCAGACCAAAAAGTCAGCGCTCGAGACGGTCATGACCACGCTCCATGCCGGCGGCAAATTCGGCGGCGAATCGTATAAAGTCGCCGCAGGCCTTCACGGCGTGGGCGTATCGGTAGTCAACGCCCTTTCGACCTGGCTCAAGGCCGAGGTCTGCCGCGACGGCAACCAATACGTCCAAGAATACAAGCGCGGCAAGCCAGCGGGCGCGGTCAAGAAAGTCGGCAAATGCAAAGGCTCGGGCACGGCGGTGACATTTGAGCCAGACCCGGAAATTTTCCACGAAATCCGCTTTGACTGGGACCGCATCCTCGAACGCCTCCGCCAGCAGGCGTATCTGACCAAAGGTATTACCCTGATGCTCCGCGACGAGCGCGAGGCGGGCAAAGCCAAAGACGGCTCCCCGCTCGTTCCGTCCTATACGTTTTCATTCGAGGGCGGCATCGTTTCATACGTTCAGTATTTGAATCGCAACGAAAAACCAAAGCACCAGAAAATTTTCTATGTGGAAAAGGAAACCGCGGTCAACGGCGGGCGCAAAATTCTCGTGGAAGCCGCATTCCAGTACACCGAAGACATCCAGGGCAAGGAGCTCTCGTTTGCGAACCACGTGCATACGCCCGAAGGCGGCATGCACCTGACCGGCTTTCGCACCGCGCTGACGCGCATGCTCAACGACTATGCCAAGAAAAACAGCTACTTCAAGAAAGACGACGAAACGCTGACCGGCGAAGACGTGCGCGAAGGCATTACCGCGGTCATCTCGGTAAAGCTCCAAGAAGCGCAGTTCGAAGGGCAGACCAAGGCCAAGCTCGGCAATCCTGAAGCCCGCACGGCCGTGGAATCCGTAGTGGCCGAAGCGCTCGAAGATTACCTTGAACAGAATCCTACGGATGCCGAGGCCATCATCGGCCAGGCACTCCTCGCTCAAAAAGCGCGCAAAGCCGCAAAGGCAGCCAAGGAAACGGTGCTCCGGAAAGGCGCCTTGGAAGGCATGACGCTGCCGGGCAAACTCGCCGACTGCCAGACGAAGAATCCCGAGGAAGCGGAACTCTTCATTGTCGAGGGCGACTCGGCCGGCGGATCGGCCAAATCCGCGCGCGACCGCAAGTTTCAGGCCATCCTGCCGCTGCGCGGCAAAATTTTGAATGTCGAAAAAGCACGCTTGGACCGAGCGCTCACCTTCGATGCCATCAAGGCGCTCATCATTGCGCTGGGCGCGGCGATCGGCGAGGAATTCGACGAGGCAAAACTGCGGTACCACCGCATCATCATCGCGACCGATGCCGACGTGGACGGCGCGCACATCCGCACGCTCTTGCTCACGCTCTTTTTCCGCTATTTCCCGATTGTGATCGAACGCGGATTCCTCTATATCGCTCAACCGCCGCTCTACAAACTGCAGGCGGGGAAAACCATCCGCTACGCGTATTCGGATCCGGAAAAGGACCGCGTCATTGCCGAGCTGCAGAAACTGAAAAGCGCCAAGGGCCAAAAAGCCGAAGTCGAGGAGGCAAAAGACGAGTCGGCCGAAGATATTTCATCCGACCAAAAAATCAAAGGCATATCCGTGCAGCGGTACAAGGGCTTGGGCGAGATGAACCCGTCCGAACTCTGGGAGACGACCATGGATCCGACGCAGCGCGTCATGCGCCAGGTTGCAGTCGCGGATGCGGCCGAGGCCGACCGCATTTTCGATATTCTCATGGGCGATGAGGTGCTGCCGCGAAAGAAATTTATCGAGACGCATGCCAAGACGGTGAAGAATCTCGATATTTAGATACCGAAGCACCAAGTACCAAACTGGGTTTGGATATTGGAATTTGGGATTTCCATAGCGTTGGTGATACGCTCGAAGCACGCGGTTTCGCGTTACCAGGAGGAAGAGGAAGTGGTGAAAGCAAAGGCCGTCTCACTCCCGGAGATCTACGTCGAGATCCTCCAGTTCGCCCGCCGATCGCCGGAGCGCATGAGAAGCGAACTCGTGCTCTTCGTCATCGCCGCCGGGTGCACCCTGCAGGACCGCAGCGGGGCCTGGGCTCCCCCGCTCAACGCCGAGCGGGAACTGGTGGACTTTTGGCAGAACAAGATTCTGCCTCAGATCGACCGTCACGCGCTCTCGCCCGACGGCGCCCGCCGAACGATCCTCGAGCTCATGCGGCGCCTCATCGAGGTCCTTGAAGATCTCGACCGCGGGGCCCGCATCGCCAGCGCGACGGCCGGCAACGGCGCGCACGCGCTCACCTAGATCCTCGCACCCCGGCAGCCGCTGGCTGCCGGGGTCACATTTTTGGGGCAATACCCCCATCGTCTTGACACCTCCCTGGACGAGCGTATCATTGGGAAAAAGGCCTGCGGGCCTTTTAAAAATTCAGAAACGCCATGTTCGAGGGAGTACTCACGTATCTGCGCGAGGCGCGCACAGAGATCCGTAAGGTCTCGTGGCCGACGCGCCAGCAAACGATCCGTTACACGATCGCGGTGATTGTCATGAGTTTGGTCGTCGCCGCGTTCCTCGGCGGACTCGATTTCGTATTTAGAACCATATTGAATCGCGTGCTGCTCCGCTAGGGCCGTAGCCGAGCGGCGCCGAACGCGATTCCGCTTTTTTATGCCAAAACAAACATCGGAATTCGGGCGCAACTGGTATGCGGTGCATACCTATTCGGGCTACGAGGACGCGGTCGCGCGGAATTTGCGCCAGCGCATCGAGTCCATGGGCATGGAGGACAAAATTTTCACGGTCCTGGTACCGACCGAGAAAAAAATCCGCATCAAAAACGGCAAGCGCCGAGTCTTGGAGGAAAAGGTATATCCCGGCTATGTCCTCGTGGAAATGGTCGTGACGGACGACTCGTGGTACGTGGTGCGCAATACCCCCCGCGTCACGGGATTCGTCGGCTCCGGCACGACGCCCACGCCGCTTTCGCCCGAAGAAATCGCCGATTTGCAAAAGCGCATGGGCGTTGAGGAGCCGAAATTCAAGCTCGATGTCTCGGTTGGCGACGCGGTAAAGATCACCGATGGACCGTTCAAGGATTTCGACGGCAAAATTTCCGAATTCGACGAAGAAAAAGGCAAAGTGAAAGTACTCGTCTCCATGTTCGGCCGCAATACGCCGGTGGAGCTCGACTCGCTGCAGATCAAAAAGCTCTAGCGCACCACGCGGAAGTTTTCCCCGTCGCGCGCCGAATTTCAGTGCCGAAGGAGTATACTGGATCCATGGATCCTGCGGCGTGGCTCGACATGCATACGTGGGTGGAGGCACTTCGCTCGGGTGCTGTGATACAAACGCTTGGGCGCGGATTTTCCATCGTCTGGCACGCATTCAACGCCTTCCTCGGCGGATTCACCGGTTTGTTTTTGTTCGCGAGCATCGTGCTCGCGATTTTTCTTATCCTCGCCCAGCGGCGCATGGGGACGCTCGCACGCGAACGCGGCCGGGAACACGCCTATATCCGGGCCGTACTCGCGAATCTTACCGATGGCGTGATCGAGTACGTACCCGGCGGGCAGATTATCTCGGCTAACCCCGCGGCCGAAAGGCTTTTGGGCCTGCCGATCGGCAGCATCGCCAAGAAGCAGCTGGGAGACCTCAAGCGCGATCCGATGTTTGCCTCGCTCGCCAAGGTCTTCCCCGATCCCGAGCCACCCGCATCTCCTTCGACGGGCTCAGGACAAGCCGGCCCGGGCGGCCCGCTTCGCCCGCCTAGACTCGGCGAGGCTGGCCAGAGCGTCAGCGAGGCGAGCGATCCGGCGCGCGTCGAGATCACGCTTACCGAACCGGTGGAGCGGATCCTCACCGTCGCGACGATCCCGCTTCCCACGAGCCCGGGGGTGTGGCCGACGGCCATCAAACTCATCCGCGACCATACCCGCGAACGGCTGCTCGACAAAATGAAATCGGAATTCATCTCTATTGCCGCGCACCAGCTGCGTACGCCGCTGTCGGGCGTGAAGTGGACGCTCCGGGCCCTTCTGGCGGGCGATCTGGGGAAGCTCGACGAGCTGCAAACCAAGTACATCCAGCGGGCCTGCGACTCGAACGAACGCATGATCCAGCTCGTCGGCGACCTATTGGATGCGTCGCGCCAAGAGCAGGGCCGATTCGAGTATGAATTTGAAATCCGCGACTTCCCGGCGTTTTTGAAGGCGCTTGTCGAACAGCAGCGGCCGCAGTTCGAAGCCAAGGGTCTCGCGCTCGAGGCCGACATTCCCGACATTCACGTTCAGCTCTCCTACGACCCGGAACGCATGGCGCTGGTATTCAACAATCTTCTTGAAAACAGCTTACGCTATACCAACAAAGGCGGCCGCGTCAGCGTACGCCTCGCGGACGAAGAAAAACAGGTGCGGGTCGACGTTGCCGACACCGGCGTTGGCATCCCGAAGGATCAGATGCCGAAGCTCTTTACGAAATTCTTCCGCGCGGACAACGTCGTGCGCATGCAGACCGAAGGCACGGGCCTGGGCCTCTTCATCGTCAAAAACATCGTCGCCGCGCACAACGGCGATATCGCGCTCCAGTCCCAAGAAAACGTCGGCACTACCATCACCATTACCTTGCCGCATCTGCCCGACGAAGTGCTCCGCAAACAGCAATTCGTCCCCGTGCGCGACGGCGCGTAACCCGGTAAACCTTCACCCCTTCATTCTACCCGTGGTATCGTAACCAATGACTATGGACGCACCAGCATCATCGGGCGAATCCGCCCAGCCAACCCAACCGGCGGCCCCGAGCCCCGCGGCCCAGCCGTCGCGCGGCAGCATTCTCATCGTCGAGGACGACCGGCTGTTACGCGAGCTTCTAATGGAGAAGCTCACCCGGGCCGGCTTCAGCCCGCGCGAGGCGATCGATGGCCAGCAGGCACTTGCGGCGATCGAAGCCCAGACGCCCGATCTTGTCCTGCTTGATCTGGTGCTGCCGGGCATGGACGGCTTCCAGATTCTGCGCGAAATCCGATCGCGGAAATCCCCCATTGCGGATATACCCGTATTCGTGCTATCCAATCTGGGTGATCGCTCCGATTTCCAGCGGGCAAAGGATCTCGGCGCGAACGAATATTTCATCAAGGCGCACTTCTCGCTCGACGAAATCGTCGATTCGGTGAAGTGGCGCCTCCAGCAATCCTAATTAACGGCACCCCGCCCCAATTTTGGTAAACAATGTCATGGCGAGGCGCTTCGCCCGGGGAGGGATGCGCTATTCGCGCACGCGCCTCGCGAGCAGATGCAGTACCTCTTGAATAACATTTTCTATTTGCTCATAATCCCAAAATTGGAGCGGGATGCTCATATTTGTAGCTACTCGCTTCGCTCATAGACAAATATGGCAAAACCGATCAAAACCGTTCTCAAACTGCAGCTTCCCGCCGGAGCGGCCACGGCTGCCCCGCCGGTCGGCACCGCGCTCGGGCCCCACGGCCTCAACATCGGGGACTTCGTAAAGCGCTATAACGAAGCTACCAAAGCGCAGGCCGGCGAAATCGTGCCGGTGGAAATCACGGTCTATGAAGACCGGACGTTTGATTTCGTATTGAAGACCCCGCCCGCGTCCGATCTTTTGCGCAAAGCGGCGGGCATCGAGAAAGGATCCGGCGTGCCCAATCGCGACAAAGTAGGCGCGGTAACGAAATCCCAAATCGCCGAGATCGCCAAAAAGAAAATGCCGGATCTCAACGCGACCGCACCCGAGATGGCCGAGCGCATTATCGAGGGTACGGCCCGCTCGATGGGCATTGAAGTGAAGAAATAAGAATCCCCTCCGGCACCGCGCGCGATCGAAGAACCATGATCCTTTCCGACCGCGATCTCAAAGCCGCCATCCGCTCCGGGCGACTGAAATTTTCTCCCGAGCTGCTCCCTGCTCAAATCGGGCCGGCGTCTATCGACCTTCGCCTGTCTACTGATTTCAAAGTATTCAAGACGAGCTACGTCGCACTGTTGGATCCCAAAGAAGGATTTCCCGGCGACATCATGCTTGATGCCCGCCGCGTGCCCGCGACCAAACCCTTTATCCTGCATCCGGGCGACTTCGTGCTTGCCAGCACCATGGAGCGCATCACCGTGCCTGACGACATGGTCGTGCGCGTGGAAGGAAAAAGTACGCTTGCCCGCATGGGAATCCTCGTCCATACCGCCGGATTCGTGGATCCCGGATTTTCCGGCAATATCACGCTCGAGATTTCCAACCAATCGAACGTGGCCATCGCACTGTATCCGGGCATGTATATCTGCCAGGTCGCCGCGCACCGGTTGAGTTCGCCCGCCGAAGTCCCCTACAACAGGCGCAAGCGCTCGGCCTACCGCACGGCGAATGCCAAAGGCACGGTGGTTGCAAGCCCCAAAAACCTCTTCCCGAAATGACCCCCGAGTCCGCCCCGACGGACTCGTTTGCTATACTGGATCCATGGACCGGACGCTCTATCTTCCCGGGAAATATCGACTGGTCACCGGCGGCGGCGGCGCCGGTTTTTGCACGATTTGGTCCGATCCCGACATTGTGCTCGCCCAAGCGCCCGAACTCAAAGAGCATGCGGCGCTGGTCGGCACGCTCTACAGCCGCGAAGGCGCCAATATTATCCTCCGCAACCTTGCGCTGAATCCCGACATCCGGCATCTCGTGCTCTGGGGCAACGCCCCGCTTTCGAAAACGCCGTTCGGCCTTATGGGCAAAAGCGTAATTACCGCGCTCTGGGAACAGGGCTTCGACGCTGAAGGCAAAGTCATTGGCCAGAATTTTCCGCTGCATGCCGAATTCGATTTGAATGTCATCAAGATCATCACCAAAGAAGTCCAGCTTTTGGATCTTTCGGAGCAGCCGCTTGCCGAAGCGGTCGCCGCAGTACGTGCGCTTGAATCGCGCGAACCGTACATGGCGCCGCAGGATTTTCCCGAGCACAAGCTTGAAGAAGGCGCGCCGTTTCCGTCCGAACACATCGGATTCGTCGTGCGCGACCGGGGCATCATCGGTGCCTGGACTAAGGTCCTGGACCGCGTGATGCGCTACGGCGTGATCAAGGAAACCGAGTACGGCAACAGACAGCGCGAGCTCATCGCGCCGCAATGGGTCATTACCGAAGAATTGACGCCGCACGCGGCGTTCCCCGATTGGCCGGACGAGCTCAGGCAAGTCACCGGCGCTTCGCCCGCAGCAATCGAGCAATACTATCCGGAATTCATGTCGGCCGAGCTGCCGCCGGGCACCTCGTACACCTACGGCCAGCGCATTTGGGCCTATGGCGCCGCGCAACAGGGCGGGCGCACGGTGTCGCAGATCGAAAAAGTCATTGAACACCTCAAAGATTCTCCGGTAACCCGCCGCGCCGTCGCTACCACGTGGGATCAATACACCGATGCCGACAAAGCGACCAAAAACCCGCCCTGCTTCATCACAGTCCAATTCCTCCAGACCAACGGCCGGCTCCACGCCATGGCCGTGTTCCGCTCCCACGATATATTCAAGGCGGCCATTCCCAACGCCTTCGGCCTCCGCCGGCTCCAGGAACACGTGGCGGCCGCGACGGGATTCGAAGTCGGGGCGCTTTCTATCACCTCGAACTCGGCGCACATCTATGAGGAGGACTGGGATCAGGCCAAGAAGCTCCTCCAATGCGCCCTATGGGAGCGAGAGCCGAGTTTGACGTTCAACCAAGACACGGACGCCGACCCGCGGGGCATTGTCGTGATCCGCGTCGAGGGTCCGGAAATCGTCGCCGAAATCGGCGCGCCGGATGGGACCGCGCTCGTCGTCCTGCGCGGCAAAACTGCGAAGCACGTGTACAAGAAACTCGCCCAGCTCGAGCTCATGTCGCGGACCGATCACTTGCTCGACATCGGGGCTGAGCTGCAAAAAGCGGAGATCGCCGAGCGCCTGGGACTACCCTACAAGCAAGATCAGCCCCTCATCATCTCCCGACGCAATACAGCGGATAATCCAGAGACAAATAAATGAGAACGGCCGGATTTTTTATTGCATTCGAAGGCATCGATGGCAGCGGCAAATCGACCGCGATTGCCGGCCTGGTAAAACATCTCCATAGCCGCGGTATCGCGGCCCTCGTGACTGAGGAGCACACCGGCGGACCGATCGGCCGACGGATCGAGCGGATGCTGCATGGCCAGGAACCGATGGTGGAGCCCCGGGAACTCCAACGCTTGTTCGTGCTGGATCGCAAAGATCATATGGTCAATATCATCGAGCCAGCGCTCGAAGAGCGCATGATCGTGATTACGGATCGGTTCTGGTTCTCGACGCTTGCCTACGGGATGCTTACCGGCGCGCTCGAGGAATTCATCGCGCTGCATGAAACCATCCTCGGTCCGGGATTCCGAAAACCGGACCTTACCCTGCTGCTCGATATTCCCGCAAGCGTCGCCATGGAGCGGATTGGCCACAACCGTACGGATCGCACGTGGTTTGAAAAAACCGAAAAATTGGAACGCATTCGAGCCAACTATCTCCAGCTCGCTGCCGCGGGCCTCGCACCCGTCGAGATCATTGATGCCGCCGCGCCGCCCGAAACGGTCGTGCAGGCAATCGTCGAACTCATAGAACCCGCGCTGGATATACGCGGGTTCTCGTCCGTCCGAAACTGATGGGGGCTATTGGAACGGATTCGGAAAATCAGTCGGGATAAATCCGGCCTCGCCGAACTCCCGGCGCCGGTCCCGAATGATTCCGGCCGCGCTCTGGATCATTTCTTCCCGCACGCGGATCGTCTCGGCACGA
>QZJO01000013.1 GCA_003599755.1 Candidatus Parcubacteria bacterium
GATGACGAATATTCGGCATCCAGCGTCCAGCAGCTGTTCGATGCCACGCCCGAAGGCGTGGAAAAGGAAATCGTACTCTTTGAAACCGCGGGTCACGGCACAACTATGTTCGAGCGGGAAAGCGGATTCGCCGAGACCCTTGCCGCATGGTTGGAAGGGCGGAACGCATGACTAATCAATGGCGTATCGTTGCCGCGATGGCGGCAGCAACGGTCATTGCCGTCATATTTTTCGGCGCTATCGAAAAGGCAGCGGCACCGCCGGCGACCATACGGATTCTATTGAATCGTCACGCATTTGATCTCGAAATGGCGGATACCCCCGCGTTGCAGGCGCGAGGTCTTGGCGGGCGCAATGCGCTGGCATCCGATGCAGGGATGATATTTTTGTTTCCCGAGGCGCGGCCGCGGGTTTTTTGGATGAAAGACATGCGGATCCCCATCGATATTATTTGGCTCCGCGGCGGCGTTGTGCTCGGCATCGAAGCGCAGATCCCGCCGCCCGAATCAGGAACGGCTGATGACGCGCTCGTGCGTTATCCGTCGCCGGGGCCCGTGGATACGGTAATCGAGCTTGCGGCCGGGCGCGCGGCGGCGATCGGGCTTATTCCTGGACAACGCGTCGATATTCCGCTACGCTGATGCACTAGGGTATGAGAAAAGAAGTCGTACTGGATTTAGAGACGAAACGCGCGCCGCAGTCCTGGGGCGCGCGATCGGAATTGGCGACGCTCGGCATTTCGGTAGCAAGCGTCTGGACGTCGCACGATGATCAATTTCATGTGTTCCGTGAAGAACGCATTCCGGAGCTGTTGCCGCTCTTGAAAGACGCCGATCGCCTGGTCGGGTTTGCGATCAAGAAATTTGATCTGCCGGTGCTTCAGCCCTACGCGGGCTCTTTTGATTTGGAGGAGATCCCGGCTCTCGATATGTTTGAGGACGTCAGCGAAAAACTCGGGCATCGTGTCTCGCTCGCAAGCTTGGCCAAGGCGACGTTGCATGCCGAGAAACTCGGCAAAGGCTTGGAAGCGGTAACTTGGTATCAGCACGGGGATTGGGAGCGTCTGGAAAAGTACTGTGAGCAGGATGTGCGCCTGACGCGGGATTTATATCATTATGGGCGCGACCATGGGCATTTGTTGTTCGAATCGTATGTGGATCAAAAAGTGGTATCCGTTCCGGTTTCATGGGGCATGACGGACGAGGCCGAGATTCGCAATCTCATTGCCCGGGCCGGTGCTGAGCGCAAGGTATTGGAAATCGACTACGTCTCGCGCGAAAACGCCGGCGACGGCTTTCGTAAAGTGCGCAAAGTCGAGATCCGCGCCGTGCGTGACGATGAGATCGAGGCGTATGATCATTTGCGCCAAGACGTGCGGAGTTTCCGCATCGGCCGGATCGTGGCCGCGCGCCTGCTTAATGAGCTCGTCCAGCCGCGCCCCGTGGCGCAGAGTTTATTCTAGCCGCTATGAGTTCTGATACGCCATTTCATAGCTGGTCCAAGGGAACGCTTTCGCTCGCGCGGGTGTTCGAGGAGATCGTGGCCTATGTGCGCGCCGAGCCGGAGCGGGCCTACCGCATCATCGTCGGTTCGGATTCCGCGACGCGCAATCCCGTGTCGCTCGTCACCGCGGTGACCGTCTGGCGCGTGGGCAACGGGGCGGTCCATTTTTGGGTCGTGTCCGAGAAAAAGAATTTCCATACGCTGCGCGACCGCATCACGGAAGAGGCCCTGCAATCCATCATGCTGGCGCAGGAGCTGCGCGCGGGCCTCGGCGATCGGCTCGGCGAGGATGTGCTCTGGGACGGGCAGATTCAGATCCATATCGACGTCGGGGAGCAGGGCCCGACGCGAGAGATTATTGATCAGGTTGTCGGCATGGTTCGCGGATTCGGCTTCGAAGCGGTGATCAAGCCGGATTCATTCGGGGCTTCGCAGGTAGCCGATCGACATACATAAAAAGGGTAAAAGGCAAAATTCAAAAGGCAGAAGTTTAGAGCGGCTATTCGGCCGCTTTTGCGGGGTATTGACATTATATTATAATTATTATATTATTATATTTAGGAGGGATTCCCATGGCGCCACCGCGCCGGTGGATGTTTCGGACGCGAGGAACACTAACCTAGCGGCAACCGAGGCGTACACGTCTGATGCGGGCATCGCTGCCTGCCAAGAAAGCGAGGTGAACCATGCAGAGCGCGGCGTAAGTCCAGTGGACGGCTGATGCTGATCCAAGGCACGGCAGAGCTGGCAGCCGTTGCAACAGGTACTTTGTCCGCAAGCTCGGCCTGAACACATGCGCCCCAGAGCGGGTGAGAGGGGTCTTGATGATCCGGAAGGAATCGCAGCGCGTGAACATACCGCATATGCTGCTGCCGACCGGCATGACATTGACCCCCGAAGTTCAGGACGACGAGGAGTGATACGAAGGCAGATCGCTTGCCATGTTTTCCCTGGCAGTCCTGCCCCCTCACTCCTCCGTCCTCTCGGGTTCCATACGCAAGGCCAGCACCTTGCAACCCATTTTCACGCGATGGGACCCGAGAGGGCGATTCTCAAAAGAGTAATGGGACAGCGAGCTTCGCTGCGCTAGTTGGTAGCGGGGCGAATTGGTCTCGCGCGGTTTTCCTGGTACAATAATTTTCCGTCATGTCTACATCTACGCAGCAATTCAACCTGCGGCGCGGCATCGCGGTTTTCCGAAAGTATCTCCGGCCGTACCGGTCGCAGCTTTCATTCATCGCGGGCCTTAGTTTGCTCGACGCCGTCGCCAATGCCATGACCCCGCTCGTCGCGGGGAAAATTTTTGATGCGCTCATCACGCCCTCGTCCGTGCCGCTTCCCCAGATCGGCGTGGTGCCGACGGCGATCGCGCTTATCGGCGTGTGGTTTCTGATCCGCGCGGTGGGGGACTTGGCGGGTTGGCAAAAAAGCGTGCGCCAAGAGCGCTTCGGCGCCGATATTCATGCCGATTATCTGGTCGCCGCATTTACGCATATTCTCCGCTTGCCGTTGTCGTTTCATAAAAATGCGAAAGTAGGGGATATCGTCAACCGCATTTCGCGCGCAAGCGATCGGGTCGAGACCATCGCCAACCGCATCATCGTGGATCTCTTGCCCGACATCCTATCGGTGATTTTGACCATTGGCATCGTGTTCGTGCTCCAGCCGCGGCTGGCGGTCGTGGTGCTCGCGGCCATGGGGCTGTATCTGGTCATGCTCCTCAAAACCGCGCCCGGCCTTTCGGCGATTTCGTATCGCATGCACAAGGCCTATTCATTCGCATTTGGCTACGCGTCCGACATTGCGATGAATGCGAAGAACGTAAAGGAGGCGACTGCAGAGGCGTACGAGAAGCGGGCGCTGCATCGCTACTTTCGCCTGCGCGCCGCGCGGTTGTGGTCCGACTACATGCGCATCTGGGAAGGTCTGACGTTTTTCCAGCGCGTGATCGTAACCCTCATGCAGGGCGGTATTTTCATCTATTCGTATTTTCTCGTCCGTTCGGGGCAGCTGACGCCCGGGGGCCTGGTCGCGTTCAACGCGTATACGGCCATCGTGTTTCGGCCGCTGACGATCATTGCGAACAATTGGGACGTGGTGCAAAACGGCCTAGCCGCGATCGATCGCGCGGAAAAAATTATCGAAAAACCGGCCGAGCCCTATATGCCCGCAAATGCCGTTATTCTCCCCGAACTCAAAGGCGCGGTGGAATTCCGGGGCGTTTCGTTTGCGTATGGGCCGCGGCGCAAGGCGGTGATCGAGAATATTAGTTTCCAGATTCCTGCCGGTACGAGCGTCGCCTTAGTTGGCGAATCCGGCGTGGGTAAATCCACGTTGGTTGATCTTATTTCGGGCTTCTACGCGCCGACCAAGGGCAAAGTGCTGTTGGATGGCCACGATGTGCGGCGGCTAGATCTTGGATTCTTGCGCTCGCAAATCGCGGTTGTGCCCCAGGAGCTTCTTTTGTTCAACGATACCGTGCGCCATAATATCCGCTACGGCAGTTTCGGCCGTTCGGACGCGGCCGTAGCCCAAGCGGCCGAGCAAGCGCACGCGGCCGAATTCATTCGATCGTTTCCGCGCGGATTCAAACAGCTCGTGGGCGAGCGCGGCGTAAAGCTCTCCGTCGGCCAGAAGCAACGTCTCGCTATTGCGCGGGCGATTTTGCGCGATCCGAAAATTCTGATCCTAGACGAACCGACCTCGGCCCTGGATGCGCGCTCGGAAGCCGCGATCCAGGAATCGCTGAATGAGCTCATGAAGGATCGCACGACCTTCGTTATCGCGCACCGGCTTTCTACGGTACGGAAAGCCAATCTGATTCTCGTGCTAGCCAAGGGCGAGATCGTGGAGCAGGGTACGCACGCCGAGTTGATCCAAAAGCCCGATGGAGTGTACCGTAGGTTATACGAATTGCAGATCGGGTTGAAATAAATCCGGTCTGAAATGTCCTCGTAGCTCAGCCCGGATAGAGCGCTTCCCTCCGAAGGAAGAGGTCAGAGGTTCGAATCCTCTCGAGGACGCGATCGTGGTTCCGCGCCGGATATCCGGCGCGGATTTGGTTTGGTACAATAACCCTATGCCCAAGGCAGCGATCTCTTTTTGGGGCGGCGCGCGGGAAGTAACCGGCGCCTGCTATCTATTGGAAGCCGCGGGCAAGCGCGTGGTCGTGGACTGCGGCATGTTCCAGGGCTGCGATGACTGCGATCTCCGGACGCACCAGCCGTTTCCCTTTGATCCGAAAAAAGTAGACGCGCTCGTCATCACGCACGCGCACATCGACCATATCGGCCGCATCCCAAAATTCGTGGCAGAAGGATTTCATGGCCCGATTTACGCCACGCCGCCGACGCGCGACCTCGTCGCGCTTCTTTTGGAGGACGCGATGAATTTTTTCAAGGATGCATCCTCGGCGCTGTATCGGCGCGTGGATCTCGAGGATGCCATGCGCCAGTTCGTGCCGCTCCATTACGAAGAATCCATAGCACTCGGGGAACAGCTGTCGCTTCAGCTGTTGCCGTCCGGGCATATCCTCGGTTCTTCCTTCGCGCGGTTTTCCTTAAAGAAGGGCTCGGAAGAGCGCGTGATTCTCTTCACCGGTGACGTGGGCAATGACCCGAGCATTCTTATCCCGAGCCGGGCATCGGTCATCGATGCCAATGTTTTTGTGATCGAATCGGCATACGGAAATAAAACGCACAAGCATACCGTTGACCGGACGCTTATGCTCGAGCGCGCGATCGAAGACGTTGCCGCGCGCAAAGGCACGCTCATGATCCCGGCGTTCGCCACCGAGCGGACGCAAGAACTCTTGCATGAGATCAACGAGATGGTGCTGCAAAAACGCGTGCCCGAAGTCCCGGTGTTCGTGGATTCGCCCTTGGCGATCAAGGCGACCGCCGTATTCGCGCGCTATCCGGAGTATTACCGGGACGAAATCCGGGAGCTCGCCCGGCGGCATCCGCACCTGTTTGAATTCAAAACGCTCAAGATGACCGCATCGGTCGAAGAATCTAAGGCGATCAATGACGTACGGCCGCCCAAAGTCATTATCGCGGGCTCGGGCATGTCCACCGGCGGGCGGATCCTTCACCACGAAAAGCGATATCTCGGAGACCAGAACTCCATCCTCCTGGTCACCGGGTACCAGGCGGCCGGTTCCCTGGGCCGCCGGCTCGTGGACAAGGCAAAGGAAGTGCGGATCCACGGCGAACCGATTACGGTTCGCGCCGAGGTACGCGTTATCGACGGCTATTCGGCGCACGCCGACGAGGCGCAATTGATGGATTTCGTGAACGAGACGCGCGACCGCCTGGAGCGCGTATTCGTGGTACAGGGCGAGCCGGCGGCCGCGCTCGGGTTCGCGCAGACGATTCAGGACCGTCTCGGCGTCCCGGCGATCGCGCCCGTGTATGGGGAGCGATTCGAGCTGTGATACGATACAAGGACGCGTACTACTGGTTCCTATGAAAGAATCGCCGCACATGCATTTGAAATATAAGATCGCGATCTCGGGCGCGGCCGAGACGCGCCATTGCGGACCGAGCGTCCTGGAGCTTACCAAGCAGGTCGGGGCCGAAGTCGTGCGCCATGGCGGCATTTGCATTACCGGCGCGACCACCGGCGCGCCGTTTTGGGCTGCGATCGGCGCCAAGGAGGCGGGCGGATTCGTGATCGGCCTATCGCCGGCGAGCTCGGAGATTGAGCACGTAAAAAAATACCGCCTGCCCCTCGATTACCATGACATGATCGTCTACACCGGGTTTGGGTATTCGGGCCGGAATTTGTTTCTTACGCGCGCGGCCGATGGCATTATCATCTCCTGCGGTCGCATGGGGACGCTCAATGAATTCACGATCGCGTTCGAAGATCAGAAGCCCATCGGCGTGCTCGCGTCGCCCGAATGGATGACCGACGACATCATTCAAAAGATCATTGACGAGGCGCATCGCGGGAAAGGCAAGGTGGTCTGGGATGCGGATCCGGCGCGGCTCGTGGAAAAAGTTATCGAGCTGATCAAGACCGACAAAGTCGTGGAAATATGACCCGGGCATTCCGGACCGCAGAAGCCGCTCTGCTGCTGGCCGGTACGATCATCGGCGTCGGCATGTTCGCCATCCCGTACGTGTTCGTGCGTGCGGGATTTTTGGCGGCCATCATTGAGCTCGGGGTTTTGACCGTCGTCATGATCGCGGCTCATCGCGCGTACGCCGATATCGTCACCGCGAACGGCGCGACGCACCGGTTGCCCGGATATGCCCGGCGATACCTGGGTGCGACGGCGGGCGGCCTGGCGACCGTGTCGGTCATTTTCGGCATCGGCGGCACGCTCTTGGCATACGTGATCCTTGGCGGATCGTTTTTGGGCGATCTTCTACACGCGTTCGCGCCGTTTATTCCGGCGAGCGCCGGCCCGTGGATATTTTTCGCTGCGGGCGCGGCGATCCTCGCGCTCGGCGTACGCTATGAAAATGCCGCGAACACCATTATGGCCGTGGTCTTGATGCTTGCCATCGCTGCCGTGGTTGCGATCATGCTGCCCAGCGGCGATATCGGGCGCCTTCTGGCGTTCCAGCCCGCGCGCGTGGATATTCCGTACGGCGTAATCCTGTTTTCGCTCGCCGGCGGCGCAATCATTCCGAGCATGCGGGAGCGGTTTCGCGCGCATGAAGCGCAATCCCTGAACCGCGCGGTGGTCTGGGGCACGATCATTCCGGCGGTTCTGTATGCGGCCTTCGCCGCTGCGGTGGTTGCCGCGGTAGGCATGGATGTTTCGACCGATGCGCTCGGCGGGCTCAGCGACCGGTTCGGGTCGCTCTTTATCCTCCTTGGCGCGACGATCGGGTTTCTCGCCTCGTTCACGTCGTTTATCGGCATGGGCGGCGCGCTGGAAGAGATGTTCGTGGGGGATCTGGGCATCCGCCGGCGCCTGGCATGGATCATGACGATGATCATTCCGGCCGTCCTGTATTTTGTCGGCTCGCACGATTTCATCCGTATCATCGGCTTGGTAGGCGCGATCGGCATCGGGTTTGACAGCCTGCTTATTTTTTTGATCCATGCGCGCCTCGGCGACCGGGCGAAAGAACATCGGCTCCGGCTGCATCCGAGCATCCGCGTGTTGTTGATCATCGCGCTTGCGGCCGGCGCGCTTCAGGAGGCGTTCAAAATCTATAACGGCGCCTAACCGTATGGATCCAAACTCCACAACTCCGCGCTGGTGGGCAATGACGCCCGATGCCGTTTTTGAAACTCTCGAAAGCTCGGCCGAGGGCCTCGGCGAAGGCGAAGCAAAAAGCCGGCTCGAACGTTACGGCTCCAACGAAATCCGCGCGGCCGAACGCCTTCCGCGGATGCGGATTTTCACGCGACAGCTCAAAAGCCCGCTCATTCTCCTGCTGGTTGGCGCGGGCGGACTAACGATAGCGCTCGGCGAATGGCTTGAGGCCGGCGCGATTTTCGCGGCCGTCGTGGTCAACAGCATTCTCGGATTCTGGCAGGAGAATAAGGCCGAGTCGGCGCTCGCCGTGCTCAAAAGCTACGTGCGTACCCGTGCGCGGGTACGGCGGGACGGTCGCGAGCGGGAAGTCGAAGCGGCGGAACTCGTGCGTGGCGACGTTATTCACGTCGCGCAGGGTGACCGCGTACCGGCCGATTGCCGGCTCGTGTTTGCCAGCGGCCTGGGTGCGGACGAAGCGGTGCTGACGGGCGAATCGCTGCCGGTCAAAAAGACCGCTGTCCTGCTGCCCCATGAGACCGAACTGGCGGATCGCGCGAATATGCTCTTTTCGGGCACGCACATCGTGGAGGGGTTTGCTGACGCCCTGGTGGTGGCGACCGGCAATGACACCGAATTCGGCCGCATCGCGACCCTGGTGAGCATCGATCGGCACGAGCCGACGCCGCTGCAGCGCACGCTCTCGCGGTTCGTGGTGCAGGTAAGCATCGGCCTGGGACTTTTGGTGGCAGGATTTTTCGCGTTCGGCATCGCGTCGGGATATGACGCGTTCGAGATGTTTTTGATCGCCATTGCCATCGCGGTCTCAGCCGTGCCCGAAGGCCTGCCCATCGCCCTGACCGTGATTCTTGCCATTGGGGTGCAGCGTCTGGCCGTGCGTCAGGGGATCGTGCGGCGCCTCTTGGCCGCCGAGACGCTCGGCTCGACGAGTATTATCCTGACCGATAAAACCGGGACGCTGACCGAGGCGCGCATGTCGCTTGCGGCCGTACTGCCGGTCTCGGGCGATGATCCGGACGCGCGCCGCGCCCTCTTGGAAGACGCGCTCATCAATACGGACGTGGTTTTGGAAAATCCAGACGCGCCGCCCGACGAATGGGAGCTCGAGGGCCGGCCGATCGAAGTAGCGCTCGTGCGCGCTGCGGGCAGGGAAGGCATTCGCATGCGCGCGCGGGATCATACGCGTATGCTCGATCGCGCGCCGTTCAATTCTTCGGATAAATATTCGGTGGCACTCATCGAGCGCCATGGCCGGCGCGAGTTCGTGATACTCGGCGCGCCCGATATTATCGTGCGGTTTGCCGCGCTCGCCGCGGGCGCGCGCGATCTGATCCATGCCAATATCCAGGCGCGGGCGGGCCGCGGCGAGAAAGTCATCGGCCTTGCCACCGGCCCGGCCGGCGACCAGGAGTCGGTACCCGGCGACCGCCGGTTCGGCAACCTTTCGTTCCGCGGCCTTATCGCGTTCCATGATTCGCTCCGGCCGCAGGCCGCGCCCGCGATCCGGCGCATTGCCGCCTCGGGAGTCGAGACCGTCATGGTGACGGGGGATCATGCCGGCACGGCCGAAGCCATCGCGCGGGAACTGGGCATGATTACCAATGCGGCCGAAGTTATGACCGGCGGGGAGCTGGACGCATTGAGCCCGGCGGCGCTGGCAACGCGCCTCGACAGCATTCGCGTCTGGGCGCGCGTGACGCCGGAGCAGAAAATGCGCCTCGTTGAAGCGTATCAGCATGCGGGCAACGTCGTTGCGGTCACCGGCGACGGCGTCAACGACGCGCCCGCCCTGAAAGTCGCCGATATCGGCGTGGCGGTCGGATCGGGTACGGATGTCGCCAAAAGCGCCGCGGATCTCGTTATTCTCGACGATAATTTCCAGACGATCGTTGCCGCGATCGAGGAGGGGCGCAATATCCTGGCGAATATCCGCAAGGTGATCGTGTATCTCTTATCTACGTCGCTCAATGAGCTTTTGCTGATCGGCGGCGCGCTTGCGGCCGGCCTTGCGCTGCCGCTCGGCGCGATTCAAATTTTGTTCATCAATTTTTTCTCGGATAGTTTCCCGGCCATCGCGCTCGCGTTCGAGCGGGAGCCGGACGGCTTGGATCGCGCGCCGCACGGCCGACGGCTTTTTTCCATGCGCATGCGGCTTCTGACCGGCGGGATCGCGGTCATCAATGCCGTACTACTGCTGGTGCTCTATCGCGCCTTGATTGCCGCTCGATTCGATGCCGCACTCGTGCACACGTTTTTGTTTGCCTCATTTGCGACATACTCATTGTGGCTCGCGTTTTCCGTGCGCGATCTTGACCGCAGTATCTTTCGCATCAGCGCGTTTTCGAATCCGCTGCTCTGGGGCGGTATAGCAATCGGACTCGTGCTGACGCTGGCCGCGGTGTACGTGCCGTTCCTGCAATCCATGTTCGGCACCGTGGCGCTGCCGTGGCCGTGGCTCGCCGCAGTTGGCATTCTCGGATTCGTGAGCATCACGATCGTCGAGTGCGCGAAACTTATCATGCGCATATTCAAATTATGACGTCCGGAACCCTTATCACGCTTGTCGTCGCACTGGCCGCGCTCGCCGCATCGAGCATGATGCTCGTGCGCGCGATCGTATGGATCGGCCGTTTCGTGCATATCTCGGAATTCACGCTTTCGTTCGTCTTGATCGCGATTGCCACGTCCCTGCCGGAACTGTTCGTCGGCATCAGCGCCGCGCTTACGAACGCGAGCGCTCTTTCGTTTGGGAACTTGGTAGGCGCCAACGTATTCAACATTACGTTCATCGTCGGTATCGCCGCGCTGTTGGCGGGTGCGGTGCAATCGGATCATGTGGTGCGCCGCCGCGACATCTTTGGAACGCTCGCCGCGCTGGCTGCGCCGGGACTCTTGGCGCTTGATCATGCGATCGGCCGGTTCGACGGCATTTTGCTCTGCGGCATTTATGCGTCGTATTTAGTGTTTCTCTTTGGCGAAGAGCGGGAATCGCCGCCGGCCAACGGGATGCCCGCCGAAGAACGGCGCTTGGGGGCGCTTGCCGGCCGCATTGTCCAATTCGTGATCGGCGCGGTCGTTCTGGTCGTGAGTTCCGGAATCGTGGTAGCGTTTGCCACGCAGGCGGCCGATGCAGTAGGTATGCCGCTGTTTGCCGCCGGAGTCCTGGTGGCAATCGGGACCACGCTGCCCGAGCTTACATTCAGCGTCATTTCCATCGCGCTCCGCCACAGCGCCATGTCGCTCGGCAATGCGCTCGGCAGCATTATCATCAATACCACGGGGATTCTCGGGCTGGTTGCGGTCCTCGAGCCGATTCCCGTGCCGTCGCTCGGGCGTCCGCTCATGGGCATTGCCATCGCGACGCTTGTCGCGGTCATGCTGGTCCGCCGCGCTGAAGACCATGCGATCGGCCGGTGGCTGGGCGCCGTACTCGTCATCATCGGCGTCGCGTTCATAGCGCTCGAAGCGCTCTTCACGTTTTAGATTCGTCCCAACTATGCCGGGAATCGATATAGAAGCCGTATTGCTTGCAGTCGGCTACGCTGGCTTGTTTGCCATAATTTTTGCCGAGTCCGGTTTGTTGATCGGATTTTTCCTGCCGGGCGACTCGCTGTTGTTCGCCGCGGGCTTTCTCGCGAGCCAAGGATACTTCAATATCGCCGCGATCATCGCCGGCTGCTTCTTTGCGGCAGTACTCGGCGATAGCGTCGGTTACGCGTTCGGCCGCCGCGTCGGTCCCGCGCTCTTTCGCCGCAAGCATTCGTTTTTGTTCAATCCCCAAAATTTGCGTCGGGCGCACGCGTTTTATGAACGGCATGGCGGCAAGACGATCATGCTCGCGCGCTTCTTGCCCGTAATCCGGACGTTTGCGCCGATCCTGGCGGGCGTGGGCAATATGCGGTATCGCGCATTCCTTGCGTATAACGTGCTTGGCGCGGTGCTCTGGGCAATCGGATTGCCGATCGCGGGCTATACCCTTGGCCGGCTGATACCGAGCGTGGATCGGTATCTGATCCCGATTATCATCGCCATCGTATGGATTTCGGTGCTGCCCTCGCTCATCCATATCCTGCGCGATCGGGGGCGGCGGCACTATATCGTCAATGCGGTCGCGCGCTATATCGAAGCGCGGCCGCGCCTGCGCTACAGTATCGGCATATTCTTGGTCGTGTTCGGCCTGGTCGCGCTGATTCTGCCGCTCGTGCCGTTTTCTTGGGTTATGTTTATCGGGTTTCAACTCATGGGCGTCCATATTCTTTCGGCCGAGCGCTTGCTCGGATTTTTGCGCCGGCGACCGGCAGCGCCATCCGATTCCTCCGTATCCGATCATGAATCCCGTTAGAGATCCCTTGATGTACTATGTATATGTACTCAAAAGCTTAAATAGTGGGAGATTATATACCGGGTTTACGCAGGATTTACGGAAACGCTTGAGCGAGCATCATGGGAGTAACAGAGGAGGGACAAAATACCGACGACCGTACGAATTAATTTACTATGAGGCTTGCCTCAACAAGGAGGATGTAAAAAGTTGGGAAGTGTATCTGAAATCGGGTATGGGAAAGCGTTTTATCAGAACTCGGCTCAAGCGTTTCTTATCTCCAACGGGATGAAAATCATCGCTGATCTTCATATTCATTCGCCATATTCGCGCGCCGTGTCGCGGGATATGACGCTGGAAAATCTTGCCGCTTGGGCGGCCAAGAAGGGGATCACGATCATGGGCACGGGCGATTTTACCCATCCGAAATGGATGGCCGAAATCAAAACCAAGCTCGAGCCCGCGGAACCGGGATTATTCCGGCTGAAGGCCGCGAGCGGCGCGGCCTCGGCCACGCGCTTTTTGCTCTCGGTCGAGATCGCGAGCATTTATTCCAAGGGCGGCAAGGTGCGGCGCATCCATAACCTGGTTTTCGCGCCGTCCATCGAGGCGGCGGGCCGCATCAACGAAGCGCTCGGCTGGCGGGGGAACCTCGCGGCCGACGGCCGGCCGATCCTCGGCCTTGACGCCGAGGAATTAGCCAAGATCGTGTTCGACGCGGACGAGCGCGCGGTCGTCATTCCGGCGCACGCCTGGACGCCGTGGTTTTCAGTATTCGGTTCAATGTCCGGATTCGATTCGCTCGAAGAATGTTTCGGCGCGATGACGCCGCACATTTTCGCAATCGAGACGGGTCTTTCGTCCGATCCGGCCATGAATTGGCGCCTCTCGGCGCTGGATGATATGGCCCTAATCTCCAATTCAGATTCTCATTCCTTGCAGCGCATCGGCCGCGAAGCGAACGTGCTGGACTGCGAGCATTCCTATGATGCGGTATTTGCCGCGATCCGATCGCACGACGAGCGCAAATTTTTGTTTACCGTCGAATTTTTTCCCGAGGAAGGGAAATACCATTACGACGGCCACGCGAGCCATCAGGTGCGTCTGGCGCCCGACCAGACCAAGGCGCGCGGCGGCAAGTGCCCGGTGTGTGGCAAAAAAGTGACGGTCGGCGTGATGCACCGCGTGGATGATTTAGCCGATCGGCCCGCGAGCCAAAAGCCGAAGGGCGCGATCCCGTTCAAGAGCATGGTGCCGCTCGATGAAATCATTGCCGAGGCATTCGACTGCGGCACGAATACGAAAAAAGTGCGCGCCGAATACGAGCGATTGCTCGCCGAGCTCGGCACGGAATTCGCCGTGCTGATCGATGCGCCGCCCGAGGATATCGGGCGCGTTGCGGCGCCGGCGGTTGCCGAAGGAGTCAGGCGGGTGCGCGCGGGAAAGCTCGCAATCTCGCCCGGGTACGATGGTGAATATGGCACGGTAACGATTTTCGAAGCCGAAGACCGCGCGAAGTTTGCGGCCGGCCAGCATATGCTCTTCCGGTGATATGGCATTCCTCATTCCACTGTTGGCGGCACTCTCCCAGGCGAGTTCGGTCACGCTCGACAAGGTGATCCTCGGGATGCGCCGCGTGGACTTCCGCGATTATACCGGCGTCAGTTTTCCGCTCCTGTTCGTGATCACGCTGGCGGCGTATCTCTTGCTGCGGCCGCCGTTCGAGCCCGAACTCCTCATGGGTTCGTTCGGCCTGTTCCTTGCCGCATCGGCCGGGCTCATGATTATCACGAATATCCTGTATTACCGGGCCCTGGATCGGGACCAGCTCGGAGAGATCGAGACGTTCGCGCTGCTGGCCGGCATTCCCACGATCGTGGTCACGAGCATCCTTTTTGCCGATGAGCGCAATCCCGCAGTGTTGATCCCGGCGCTCGTCGCGGCCGGCGCAGTGGCCTGGTCGCATTGGGAGCGGCGGCATTTTGCGATCGCGCGTTCAACCTTGCCGTTTTTCCTCTGGGCGCTTGCCGCCGCACCCCTCCAGGCCGCGCTCATCAAGGTGCTCTTGGCCGCGTGGCATCCGGTGTCGCTTGAGCTTGTGCGTTCGGCGCTCGCGGCAGCGGTTTTTGCGATCCTCTACGGTCGAGCAGCGCGGACCATATCGGCAAAAACGTTTTGGGCGCTCGTGATTACGAATGTCCTTTCCGCGATCGCCTGGCTTCTTTTGTATACGAGTTATCAGCGCTCGGGCATCGTCTATTCGGCGCTCTTGTTCTCACTGCAGCCGCTCTTGGTCTATGCGGCCGCGCTTGTCGTGCTCAAAGAGCGCTTTGCATGGAAAAAGGTGCTCGCGTTCCACGTCGTGATCATGGCGATCGCGGTTGCGGAAATTCTGCGGCGGTATTAGTACTATGGAATTATGAATCAGGAACTCGCGCGCATCTTCGAGGAGATGGCGGTCCTGCTCGACATGGAGGGCGTGGCGTTCAAGCCGCGGGCATTTGAGCGCGCGGCCGAGGCCCTTGCCAATGCCGACGAGGACGTGCGCGAAACGTACCGCCGGGGCGGCCTGAAGGCGCTTGAAGAAATACCGGACGTGGGGCGGGGGATCGCCGAGCGCATCGAGGAGTTCGTGAAAACCAGGCACGTGAAGGATTACGAACGGATGAAGCAGCGGGTGCCCGTGGATATCGCGGGGTTGCGCTCGGTCGCCGGCTTGGGACCGAAGAAGATCCTGTTGCTGTGGAAAAAATTGAAGATCCGCACGGTCGCGGATTTAGAAAAAGCGGCCAAGGCGGGCAAAATCCGCGGCATTCCGACGCTGGGGCTGAAAACGGAGCAAAATATTCTCAAAGGCATTACGTTTGTCGAAGAAACGGGCAAACGGTTTTTGCTCGGCGAGGTCTGGCCCATGGCCGCCTCCATTCAAGCGCGGCTGGAAAGGATTTCGGAGGTTGAGCGCGTAATGGTTGCCGGATCGATCCGCCGCATGAAAGAGACGATCGGCGACGTGGACATTCTCGCGATTTCCAAAAAGCCGGGCCCGATCATGGACGCGTTTTGCCGCATGCCCGAAGTGGGGCGTGTGTATGCTAAGGGGGATACCAAATCCATGGTGCGCCTGCGCCAGGGACTGGATGTGGATTTGCGCGTGGTTCCGGCCGCGTCGTTCGGCGCGGCGCTCAACTATTTCACCGGTTCCAAGGAACATAACGTGGCGCTCCGCGAGATTGCGGTCAAGAAAGGATGGAAGCTTAATGAATATGGATTATTTGCCGGCAAGCGGCGGGTCGCCGGCAAAACCGAGGAAGAGCTCTATGGCGCGCTCGGTCTCCGCTACATCGAGCCCGAGATGCGGGAGAACCGTGGAGAGATCGAGGCCGCCCGCCACGAATTCGCCGTGCGGAACCATGGCGGGCAAGCGCGCGGGAAAATCAGCCTCCCGAAGAACCTTGTCGGATACGGTGATCTCCGCGGCGATCTCCAAGTGCAGACCGATTGGACCGATGGCGCGCATTCGATCTTGCAGATGGCCGAAGCGGCAAAAAAAGCCGGGCTCGAATATATCTGTATTACGGACCATACGCGCTCGCTCGCCATGACGGGCGGCTCGGACGAGCGAAAACTCGAGCGCCAGATGGTCGAGATCGACCGTATCAATAAGAAAATTTCCGGTATCACCGTGCTTAGGGGTGCGGAAGTCAATATCATGGCCGACGGAACGCTCGATATCGCCGACCGGACGCTCGCGAAACTGGACTGCGTGGGCGCGGCCGTGCATGCGCAGTTTCGGATGACGAAAGCCGAGATGACCAAGCGTATCGTCCGCGCCATGGAAAATCCCCATGTGGATATTCTCTTCCATCCGACCGGCCGCCTGATAAACCGGCGCGCGGCGTACGACGTGGATATGGATGCGATCATTGCGGCCGCCAAGCGCACCGGTACGATCCTGGAGATCGATGCGCATCCCGATCGGCTCGATCTGAAAGACGACTATGTTCGCAAGGCCGTGGATGCCGGCGCGCCTTTGGTTATTGATTCGGACGCGCACGCCATGAGTGGCTTTGCGGCGCTGCGCTACGGCATCGGCCAGGCGCGACGAGGCTGGGCGGAACGGAGCGACATCATAAATACGAGGCCTCTGCGAGATTTTTTGAAGTGCCTAAAGGGCGGGCGGAGCTAATGCCCTCGGGTCCGCCTCCGGCGGCGGATTTCTTGCGGACCGGGGGAATTCGCGGTAAGCTACAGCGTCCGGACTGAACCGGCACGACATGAAACCAACGATTTCTGCGGGCGCGATCGTCTATCGCCGCGACGCGAAAGGTGGCGTAAAATTCCTGCTCTTGTATCACGGGAAGGGTTATTGGAATTTTCCCAAGGGCAAAGTAGAACAAGGAGAGCAGGCGATGGCGGCGTTCCTTCGCGAGGTGGAAGAAGAAACGGGTTTGCGCCGGCAGGATTTGCGCCTGCGCGAAGGGTTCCGGGCCACGGACCGCTACGTGTTTTTCGACAAGCGCGCGCCGGCAAACCAGGGCAAGGGCCGCACGGTCGTCAAAATCGTCATTTTGTACCTCGTGGAGACGTCCAAGCGCGACGTGCGCATCTCGGACGAGCATGAAGGGTTCGCTTGGTTCACGCTTGAGGAGGCGACCCGCATTTCGAAGTATCAGAATACCAAACGTATTTTGAAGCAGGCCTATGATTACGTCACAGGACGTGTATCGCGCCACGCAGAAGATCCCCGCCGGCAAAGTCGCGACGTACGGCGACATCGCCATGGCGATCGGGCATCCGCGCGCGTGGCGCCGCGTCGGGACCATCCTGTCGTATAATCGCGATCGGGCTACGCCCTGCCACCGCGTCGTTCGGGCCGACGGCCGCATGGGCGGCTTCGGCTTTCCCGGCGGCGTTGTCGAGAAACTCCGCCGCCTCAGGCGCGAGGGCGTGGCGATCGTTGGTGACCGGGTGGATTTGCGCGTAAGTCGGATTACGTCGCTCGTATTACTGCGGCGCACCGCATAATCGATTATGAGCATAAAGCCTCCACAAGATTCACCCGATTTCCCGGATGCTTTTTATCGCGTGACTGTAAAAGGTATTTGCGTTCGCGACGGAAAGGTTTTGTTAGTTCACGATTTCACGGGTCGGAGCGACACTGATTCGAGCCCTGAATGGGAACTACCTGGCGGAGGGCTAGATTTTGGGGAGAGCTTTGAAGATGCTTTACGACGCGAAGTAAAGGAAGAGATGGGCCTTGAAGTAGCGTGGATTGAAGATAGGCCAACATATGTCTGGACGGTGAAGCACGGCACGGGCAAAGGCATGGAGTGGTACTGGATTTGCTCTGTTTTGTTCCGATTCGATGTGAAGAGTCTTGATTTTACCCCGACTGAAGAATGCAGAGAGATAAAGTTTTTTTCCAAGGAAGAGCTCCAGTCTCACTACAGTGATCTAAGCCTGCAAGCAAAACCGTTAGCCCAGAAATTCGATCCTACGGATTTTCCCGAGAAATAATACAAAACAGCAGCCCGCATACGGGCTGCTGTTTTGGTGCAGGCACTTTAGGATTTCGCAGTCTCTACGATCCTGGCGAAGACCTTGGGTTCCCGCTCGGCCAGGTCGGCCAAAATTTTGCGGTCGATGCGGATGTTCTTTTTGGTGAGCGCCCCTATGAGTTTTGAGTACGAAATGTCGTGCGTGCGGGCGCCGGCATTGATCTGGATATTCCAGAGGCGGCGGAATTCGCGTTTCTTGCGCTTGCGGTCGCGGAACTGGTTCGTCCACGCGTGCAAGAGCGCATCCTTGGCGAAGCGTTCTTTGGATTTTCGCCCCCACTTGAAGCCCTTGGTGTGGCGGAGTAGTTTTTCCCGTTTGCGGTGGGCGCTCGGGCCCCGTTTGACGCGTGCCATAGAATTACATGCGGCTCGCTAAGTTCCGCGCGAACGAAGCGGGAAACTCGACGATGGCGCGACCGCGGCGTTGGCTGCGGCGCGAGGCCTTGGCGTTGAAATGGTTATGTCCTGCGCGACGGCGAATAAGCTTTCCCCCGGGGGTCAGCTTGATGCGCTTCAGAATGGATTTGTTGGTTTTGGGCATGATAGTTCAGGCAGTGCGTTTGATAATAGCGGTCAGGCCCTGCGGGATGGATTTGATGCCGCCGGCTTCCAGCGCGGCATTCGGGATGAGCGCGAGGAATTCCTGGAACCGCCCCCGAGCGAAATCGCGCAGCGCCTTTTCGCGGCCGCGGAGCACCATGTCTACCTTGACCTTATGGCCTTCTCCGAGAAATCCGTCGGCAAGCTTTGCTTGCCGCTCCAGGTCGTGCCGGCCGGTCTTGAATCCGATGCGCACGGCTTTGACTTCGCTGACATGCTCGTGCGGATGATGTTCGCGTTCCCTCTTGGCTTCGGTGTATTTAAACTTCCCGAAGTCCATGATCTTCACCACCGGGGGGTTGGCGTTGGGCGCGATTTCGATCACGTCCAGCCGCTGCTCTTCGGCGATGCGGAAAGCGTCCTCCAGGGCCAGTTCACCGAGGTTCTTTCCTTCCTCGTCGATGGCCCGCACGCGGGGCGCCCGGATTTGATTGTTGATGCGGTATCTGCGGATACGCTCTTCTTTACTTAGAGAGAACCCGCCGGACGGCGGGCCTGCGAACTTACGGTACTCGGTATTTGGCGCGGCGTCAATGTTTTAAAAAGCTTCACCGCTCCCCTGGGAGCGGTGAAGAGGAGGGTGTGCTTTTTGGCTGCCGTCTCAGAAAATCATGCGATAAATCCGATCAGGCACATCCTACTCAGTCACTTTTTCCCAAGTACCCAGACGAGCGAATTGCTCCGCACGCAGGCAGTGGGTCAGCAAGCTGGCGCTGCCTCGGGACCGCCATAAAGGATAGTCCGTCCATTTGGAATTTATCAGACAGCGTATGAAGGCGTCAATGAAACGAGAGGAGTTCTCTTCCCCCCGCGCTACGTCCGGGCTTCGCCCGACTCCGGCTCCTTCAGAGCCTGGGTATTCCGAAACGTGAATGTCTTCACGTTTCGGAATACCCTTCAACTCCCCTCCTGAAGCATGGAGCTGATCGGGACGTATGGAAAACTTTGGTGGAGGAGGTTTTCCTGGAGTTGCACAGTTCTGAACTTTGTTTGCCAACAGAACTCGGAACTGCGGGGGAAGTACACTGACTTCCCCTTGGAGAGCTTGCCTCGGGCGTTCTCCGGGAACCCGCCTTGCTTCAGGGCAACTTGCCCTGGTATTGCAGCACCGCCATGAACACGCCGAATCCGATCACGGCTGCCAATGCAGCCCAGTCAAGAGCCGCAGCTAACAGCGATGCATCTGGATGACGACGAGGCTTCCTTGCTTTCGCGTTTGTCATGATCTTCTCCTGTTGCGCTCAACGCACGCTGGCAAGTCCATGAATGATGCTCTGCCAGATCCAGACGATCATCACTCCGGTGCCGATGAGACCGAATACTCTACGACTTGCGAACAATCGCGTCCGCATTTCGGTGAACTCGGGATCGCTGAAGATTCTGCCGCGCGCGCCTTCAGGGCTCTCCTCGTCGAACTGCTCAAGTTCTCCTAACTTCCCAAATGCGAGGGTGGCGCAACGTGGTCGAACTTGGTCTAAGTTGGTTAATGGAGACGAGGGGAGTTGAACCCCTGTCCAGGTCGTATCGCGAACGGGACTACTCCCAGATGCAGCCGGATTATTTACGGCCGCGCGATCGGAATCCGGCGAAACACGCGCGGTCGGTTCCGGTCTATCTCGGCCGCTTTACCGGAGTGTTAGCGGCCCAAGCTCGAAGGGTGACACCGGTGGGAACGGGAACGAGCGTCCGTTCGCCGATGCCCCGCCCCGAAGGGCAGGGAGACGCATTAAGCTACTGCAAGAGCAGGCGCAGGTGCGCTTCGGAATACATTTGCATGTATGTTGTGGGGGTTTTTAACGAGGTGGCCCAACCGCCCTCGATCTGCATCCCGTTGGTCAACGATCTGTCGAAGCCCGGCGTCCCCGGGGCTATGCATCGGATCTGCGCAACGCGCGTTCGATCGTTTTTTTATCTTCACGTTCGCGGATGGCGGCGCGCTTATCGCCCTTTTTCTTACGACGGGCGAGCGCGAATTCCATTTTGATCCGTGCGCCGCGAGTATACACCCGAATAGGCACTAAAGTCAAGCCCTTCTGGGCCGATGCACCTGCCAACGTTTCGAGTTCGCGGCGGTGGAGCAATAATTTTCGCGGCCGCGTGGGATCATAGTCGCCGCGCGTGTTGATTCCCTGATACGGCGGAACGTTGGCGTTCACAAGCCACGCTTCGCCGCCGCGCATGATGATGAACGCGCCTTGGAGACTCATGTGTCCGGCACGAATAGATTTGACCTCGCCGCCGGTCAGTTGTATACCGGCCTCAGTGGATTCGAGGGTTTCATATTCGAAGCGAGCGCTTCGGTTTACGGCAAGTTCCATACCACAAGCGTAGCATCAAACGAGCCACCGAAGGGAGACGACATGAGTTCGGGATTAATTCCGGCGCTTGAAGAATTCAGCCGCCCGGGGACCGGAGCGTACGCCGATGCGTTGTATCTTGCTTTCGGGCCGAACGACGAAGAGCGGTTTTTGCGCATCGTGTCGCTCAACATGACTACTGTCGGCTTCCAAGAAGCGCTGAATCCCGAGGAGGACCGCGAGAACGTGACGTATGTTTCGTTCAATGAGTTCTGCGGGCGTTTCAGCGGCTGGCATGTCATGCGCTCGCCCGTACCCTGCACTGCGGCGCGGTGGGCCGTATTCGCGCGCGCGATCACGGATCTTTATGCATGGATCCGGTGCGTGCCGGAGAGGACCGCAAGAAAGGAGGAATGGGATGAATGACGATCGATTCGAGGGGTGCCCCGTGATCGCCAACTGTTCAAATGGCAGCCACGACTGGCATCCGCTTCCCAAGAAACCGGAGCGATCCGGGCGAGGCATGCCGACATGGGCCGTGGTCGTCATCGTCGTGGCAGCTGCCGCTGTCGTCCTCGGCGGTGGCGGCGTGACTACGTGGCTGGCATTCCGGTGAGTGGCGAAGATTGACGGGGCGGGACCCAGACGGTCCTGCCCCGATTCCATTTGTGCGATATTCCCTGTTACAGTGGTGGCATCGGTATTTCTGGCAATGTTTCGCGCATCAATCCGTTCGGCAATCGAGACCGCGGTCCGGCAGGCCCAAGGTGAGGGTGCTGTGCCGCAGGTTTCGGTTCCGAATTTTTCTGTTGCCGCGCCCGAGCGCGCGGGCCAGGGCGATTACGCAAGCAATATCGCCATGACGCTTGCCAAAGCCGCTGGCGCCAAGCCCATGGATATCGCGACGCTCTTGGTCGAGCGGCTGCGGCAGCACGAGCTTGTGGGTGCGGTAGAGGCCGCCGCGCCGGGCTTCCTTAATATAGCGATCAAGCCCGAGGCCGTCGGGCAGTCACTTGTCGCGGTGCTGCGAGACGGGATCGCGACCGGGTACGAAGCATTCAAGGACAAAAAGATCTCGGTGGAATTCACGGATCCCAATCCGTTCAAAGAATTTCACATTGGCCACTTGTATACGAATACAGTCGGCGAATCGTTGGCGCGAATCTTTGAAGCGGCCGGGGCGACGGCAAAGCGCGCGAATTATCAGGGCGATGTCGGCCTGCATGTCGCCAAAGCAATATGGGGCATGCGGCGGAATCTCGATGAAAGCGGCGCATCGCTTCAGGATTTGGTCGCGAAGCCGTTAATCGAGCGCGCGCGGTTTTTGGGTAGCGCATATGCCGCAGGCGCCAAAGCGTACGAAGCGGATGAATCGGCGAAGGCGGATATCAATGAGCTCAACAAGAAAATTTACGCGCTCGATCCGGAAATCAGGGAACTCTATGCGCAAGGTCGGGCATGGAGCTTGGAATATTTCGAGGCGATCTACCGGCGCCTAGGGATGCAGTTTGATTTTTATTATTTCGAGCGCGATGTGGGACCGATCGGACAGAAAATCGTCGAAGAACATATCGCGGACGGAATTTTTGAAAAGAGCGATGGTGCGGTAATTTTCCCCGGCGATCGCTACGGCCTGCATCGCCGCGTGTTTATAAATTCCGCGGGGCTGCCGACGTACGAGGCAAAGGAACTCGGCCTTGCATTCAAAAAGTACGAGGACTTCCGATTTGATGCGGCCTACGTGGTAACCGGTAGCGAAATTACCGACTATTTCAAAGTACTGCTCACCGCACTCGGAAAAATCGATGCGGATCTGGCGGCCAAAATTCGCCACGTCCCGCACGGCATGGTGCGCCTGCCGCAGGGTAAAATGTCGAGCCGGACCGGCGATGTCATCCGCGCCGAAGATTTGCTCGCTGACATGCGCGGCCGCGTCGAGCAGCGCATTGCCGAGGCTGCGCACGAATCGCGGGGCGGAAAAAATCTTGCCGAGTGCATCGCGGTCGGCGCGGTGAAGTATTCGTTTCTACGCGTCGGCATCGGCAAAGATATTATTTTTGATGCCGACACGTCGCTCTCGGTAGAAGGGGACAGCGGTCCGTATCTGCAATATACGTACGCGCGGCTCAAAAGCATTTTGCGCAAAGTGGGGGGTGCGGCGTCGGAGCATGCTTCGGCTGGAGTCATGGATGGCGTCGAGCATCGGCTCGCGCTTGCGGCATTGCGCTTCGACGAAGCAGTGGCCGATGCGGCCCAGGGCCTCGCGCCCAACGTTATCGTGAATTACTGCTCGCAGTTGGCGCAGCTGGCCAACGAGTTTTATCACTCGCATCCCGTGGTCCAGGAGCCGGACGAGGGAAAGCGCGCGCTGCGCACGACATTGGTCGCGGTTGCTGCACAATCGCTCGCGCGCGGATTGCACCTCTTGGGTATCGAGGCGCCCGAAGAAATGTAGCGAATTGCTCGAAGACGGCGAGCATGCTACCGCTTTCGTAGAGGAGGGTTCTTTATGCGTCTCTTCGGAGAGCAGCTCGATCTCGTTGTTCTCGATGTGGATGGCGTACTCATCGATTTTATCGGCATGTTCCCGCAACACTATGAGACTGCCGCGATTCGCTGTGGTCTATCCGTCGAGCCGTTCCGCGAGCATTTCGCCGCTGTTCAGAGAGGTGAACGGAATCACTACTCGAACGCGCACGAAAGCGCTTACGGACTATGGCCGGGCATCTCGCCGGAACATGTCGAGCGGTTGATTGCGGCGTTCCGTGAGGAGGAACGGAAGCGTCCCTATCCAGCCGTTGCCGGCAGCACCGAAGCGGTTCACTGTCTTCGGAAATGGGGAGTCCCCATTGCTCTGTGCACGACAAATGACCGATCGGCACTTGAGAGTCGCCTTCGACTCGCGGGCATGGAGCTTTCGTGGTTTTCGGCGATGAGTACCTGGGAGGCTCCGCATCCGAAGCCGGATCCCCGCGCTCTTGATCCGATCTTCGAACGAGTTCCGGCCGCACGGAGGCATGCCGTATATCTCGGCGACTGGTACCCCGATCTTCAAGTCGCCCGGGGCGCGGCCGTTCGGTTCGTCGCCGTTTTGTCGGGCGGCATCCCATCTCATGTGTTTCTTCGTGAGGGAGTACCCTCGGACCATATCCTGCCGAAGTTTCCCGATCTGATCGGTCTCATCGAGCCCTAAGGCGAGTGCCCGGGGCTCTTCAATTCCCCGCAGAAATACTCTACTATAACGTCCATATGCGCGAATCGTCGGATCGCGATCTGAATCTCCCCAAGCGCGAGGAAGCGGTGCTCCGATTTTGGAAGGGGCATGATATTTTCGCCAAAACGCTTGCCAAGACCAAACGCGGCAAGCCGTTTGTTTTTTACGAGGGCCCGCCCACGGCAAACGGCAATCCGGGTATTCATCACTTCGAGGCTAGAGCCTTCAAAGATATCATCCCGCGCTACCAAACCATGCGCGGCCGGTTCGTGGCGCGCAAGGCCGGCTGGGATACGCACGGGCTGCCCGTGGAATTGCAAGTGGAGAAGGAGCTCGGCCTCAAAACCAAGCGCGATATCGAGCGCTATGGCATCGAGGAGTTCAATCGGAAATGCCGCGAATCGGTATGGCGCTATAAGGAAGAGTGGGATCGCTTCACCGAGCGCATCGCGTATTGGGTTGACCTGCAGCACCCGTATATCACCTATGAAGCTTCGTATATCGAGAGTTTGTGGTGGATCATTAAGGAGTTCTCGAGAAAGAAGCTCTTTTACCGTGATTTCAAAGTAGTGCCGTGGTGCCCGCGGTGCCAGACCGGGTTGTCGTCGCACGAACTGGGCTTGGGATATCGGACGGCCAAGGATCGTTCGGTATTCGTGCGGTTCAAAATAAAATCGGATAACAAACGCTGGCGCAACACGGCCATCGTGGCTTGGACCACGACGCCATGGACCTTGCCCGGCAACGTCGCGCTCGCGGTGAATCCGGACGAAGAATACGTCACCATCCCGGATCCCGAAGCGACGCAGCAATGGATCGTCATGGCGAAAAAGCGCTTTCGCGATTTTGTCGAAGAATCGAAGTTCCCGCCCCAGTATCGCAGTTCCATGATGCTCGACGATATCGATACGTACCCGGGCAAGGAACTAGTCGGGCTCGAATACGAGCCGCTGTTTCCGGTCAACGAATTGCAGACCAAAACCGCGTACCGCGTGTATCCGGCCGATTTCGTGACCATGGAAGAGGGGACGGGCGTGGTGCACACCGCGGTCATGTACGGCGAGGACGATTATCGTCTCGGCAAAGCGATCGGCCTGCCGACGTTTCATACCGTGGACGAGACCGGCCGGTTTATCCAAACGCTCGGCGAGGATCTCGCGGGATTATTCGTCAAAGCGCCCGAGACCGAGGGCAAAATAATCGCGTCGTTGGGCGAGCGCGGCCTGTTATGGCGCGAGGAATCGCATGAACACGAATATCCGTTTTGCTGGCGCTGCGATACGCCGTTGATTTATTACGCGCGCGATGCATGGTGGGTCAAGACATCAGTCATGCGTAAGGATTTGGTGGCGAATAACGAAACGATCCATTGGGTGCCCGATTATCTGAAGCACGGCCGGTTCGGAGAATTCTTACGTGAAGCGCGCGATTGGGCGTTTTCCCGCGAGCGTTATTGGGGCACGCCGATCCCGGTCTGGATCTGCGAGCGCTGCGACCGCGAAGAGGTAATCGGCGGTTACGAAGAACTGGACCGGCTTGCCAAAAAATCCGGCAACCGCTATTGGGCGCTGCGCCACGGGCAGGCCGAGACGCAGCTTTTGGGCATTGCTGATGATGACAAGACGACCTATCGGTTGACGCCGCGCGGCAAAAAGGAAGCCGAGGCCGCCGCCAAGGCGATTAAAAAATTGAAACCCGACCTTATTGTTTCCTCGCCTGTTCGCCGCGCGAAAGAGACAGCCGAGATCGTCGCCCAGGCGACTGGCGCGAAATTGGTTTTCGATGATCGATTATGGGAAATCCGCATCGGCGAACTCGAGCACAAACCTGTGGCCGAATACCATCGGCAGTTTCGTTCGACGATCGAGAAATTTTCCAAGCAGCCGCCGGGCGGCGAATCGCTCACCGATCTTCGGGCGCGCCTCTGGGGTCTCATGCGCGAGCTGGAAGAAAAACACCGCGCCAAGCGGATTCTTTTGGTGTCGCACGAGTATCCCATCTGGATCCTCTGGAGTTTGGGGATGGGCCTCTCGGATGAGGCCACAGCGGCGGAACATGACGGCCGCAAGGGCAAATTCATTGAGACCGGCGGCATCGTGGAATTGCCGTTCCGGGTCCTGCCGCGAGACCGCACCGGTGCGTTGGATCCGCACCGACCGTTCGTGGACACGCTGGAGCTGGCGTGCCCCCAATGCAAAAAAATCATGCGCCGCGTGCCAGAGGTATGCGACGTGTGGTTCGATTCGGGCTCCATGCCGTTTGCCCAGCATCATTTCCCCTTTGCATTCGAGAACAAGCGTAAAGGGGAAAATTCGAAATTGTTGAATGAGCTGCCGTTCCCGGCCGACTACATTTCTGAAGCCATCGATCAGACGCGTGGCTGGTTTTATACGCTGCTTGCCGTGTCTACGTTCCTGGAGCGGGGCGCGCCCTACCGCAACGTCATTTCGCTCGGCCACGTGCTCGATAAAAACGGCCAGAAAATGTCCAAATCGCGCGGCAATGTCGTGAATCCGTGGGACATGATCGCCAAGTACGGCACCGATACCATCCGCTGGTATTTCTACACCATCAACGCGCCGGGCGATCCCAAGCGGTTCGATGAAGCCGATCTTGTGCAGAAGCAACGGGGGATGCTGGCGCTGTTGTGGAACAGTTTTGTGTTTTTCGACACCTATGCCGACAAGGTTCCAAGAGCCGTGAACCAAGATTCAAAGCCGCGGAATGTGTTGGACCGCTGGGTGATGGCGCGGCTGGACGAACTCTCGGCCGATATGACCGCGCGGCTCGATCAATACGACGTCGTGGGTGCGGCGCGCGCTTTGGAACAGTTCGTCATTGAGGACCTGTCGCGTTGGTATTTGCGCCGTTCGCGGCGCCGCCTGCAGCGTGATCAGCATTCGGCCGAAGCCAAAGAGGCCGCGGCAATGCTTGGCGCGGTGCTCCTCTGGACCGCGACGCTTGCCGCGCCGTTTACGCCGCTTTTGAGCGAGGCGATCTATCAGGAGTTGCGCTCACGGCTTGGGCTGAAGGAGGAGAGCGTGCATCTGCGCGATTGGCCCAAGCCGACGGCAGCCAAAAAATTGTCGCCTTTGATTTCGGCAATGGCCGAAGCCCGCGCGCTCGCGGCTGCGGGTCTGGCCGAACGGGCTAAGGCCGGCATCAAAGTGCGCCAGCCCTTGGCGGAGCTGAAAGTCAAAACGAGCGCGCTTGGGGAGAGCGACCGTGAATTACTCGAGCTCATTGCCGATGAGGTGAACGTCAAGCGCGTGACTGCCGATCCGAAACTGAATGCCGATGCCGCGCTTGATGCGCGCATTACGCCGGAGCTTCGCGATGAGGGAATACTGCGTGAGATCATCCGCAATATCCAGGAATTGCGCCGCGATGGCGGACTTTCGCCGCGCGACCGTATTCGGCTGCAGCTCGAGGGCAGCGGCGCTATCCGCGATTTGCTCAAACGAAGCGAAGCCATACTCAAGCGCGAGGTGGGCGCGACAACGGTTGTGACCAGCGGCAAGCGCGTTTTTGATGCGGAGCGGGATGTCACGTCGGACCAGGGCCAGCTCTGGATCGGTATTCGCAAAATTTCTTGATGGATTATGTATTACAGCCGTGCCATCGTATTGCGTCATGACGAATGGTCCGAAGCCGACCTCATGCTGACCGTGCTTGCCGAGCGCTACGGCAAGATTCGGCTGCTCGCCCAGGGCGCGCGGCGCATTGATGCGAAACTGCGCGGACATCTCGAACCGGGGACGATCATCGGCGCGGTATTCGTGATCGGTAAAAACGGCTACCGTCTTACCACGGCGCGCGCGGAGGAATCGTTTTCGGCCGTACGCGCGTCGTTGCCGAAGCTTGCTGCGCTGGAAGTCATACGCTCGGCGCTGGATCGGAATATCTTGGAAGAAGGTGATGGCGCGCCGGAGCTATTCGCCGTTGCCGTTGATGTTCTGCGCGCGGTCGCCGAGACGGCGGACCGGGATCGCTTGCGCCGGACGCTGGGATGGTTTTGGGCGCAGCTGATCCGTACGCTCGGCCTATTGCCGTCCGCGGCATCATCCGAAGCGGCGGATGCCGCCGAACTGCTCGCGCTCGGCGGCGCAGGACTTGCCGAAGCGCTTGCGCGGCCGTACGATGCGGGGCGCGTGGAAGGGGAACTCACCGCGCTGCGCCGCCAATTTGATCAATCATTTTTTATGCCGCGCTCTCCCCTCATGGCGAGCCGGGCGGTATACTAGCGCTATGGCCGGACTCGACAAACTCCGCGAAGCAATCTATTCCCGCGATTTCAAGGAGCCGACGCGCTCGCCGGAAGGCGAGCTGCCGCCTGAAGCGCTGCAGGAATCGGCAAAGCCCATACCGCGCTCCTGGACGGAACGCCAGCCGAATGCATCCGCTCCGCTGGCGGCCGCAACGGGAAAACAGCGTCACTGGATCCGCAACGGCGTGATTATCGGCGTGGCTGCGATTTTAGTCGGCGGCGGCTGGCTCGGGTATACGCTTTTTTTGGCGACCTCTGATGTGGGATTTTCGATCGAAGGGCCGAAAGAAGTTTCGGCCGGCGAACCGACCGTGTATACGATCCGCGTGACGAACCGTTCGAGCGTACCGCTCACCGAAGTATCCGCGACGCTGACATTTCCGCCCGGCACGATTACGCCCGACAGTATGGAAATTCCGTTTTCGGCCCCGCGCATCCGCGTGCCGATCGGCGACGTTCCGGCGGGCGAACGCACGGAACGGGAAGTCCGGGTGCAGCTCGTAGGCCAGGCCGGCCACATGCATACGATTGCGGGCCTTTTGTTGTACCGGCCGGAAAATATCTCATCACAGCTGACGCGCGAGACCGATATGACCACCACCATCGCGCGCGTACCCATCGCGGTCAGCGTGGACGTACCCGAACGAATCAGCTCCGGCCAGGAGGTGAAGATGATCATTGCCGTGGACTCAGAATTATCAGTCGTGCTGCCGAACATGTCGCTTGGCGTCGAATTTCCCGCGGGGTTCGTGTTCGATCGCGCGGAACCCGATCCGATCGCGCCGAATAAACCCATTTGGTCGCTCGGAGAGCTCGTCGGCGGCCAATCGCGCACCATTACGGTCTTCGGGACGCTTGCCGGCGAGCCGGAAGAAGCGAAGCCCTTCCGCATGCGCGTTGGTCAATATGAAGCGGCGAATGATCGGTGGCTTGCGGTCATTGAGCATACGCAAACGCCATTGATCGCGTCGCCGTTTTTGCTCGCGCAGGCCACGCTTAATGGCGCCCGCGGCGGCGCGCTGCAACCGGGCACGCGCGTGACCGGTAGCGTATTTTATCGGAATAATTTGCCCGATCGCGTCGAGAATCTTACGGTTTCGGCTTCGTTCCCGGAGAATCTCGTGGATTTGCGCTCGGTTCGGGCCGAACGCGGCTTTTACGATGTCGGAAAGAAATCGCTGGTTTGGAATCCGAGTTCGGAATCCCGGCTGCGGGAGCTTGCCGCGGGCGGAGAGGGAACGCTCGCCTTTTCGTTCGAGCTTAAGCAGGCATTGCCGATCAATTCATTTGCAGACAAAAATTTTTTGTTCCCCGTCATCACGCTGATCGATACAGCCAATCCGCCGCCGGCGTACCGGGGGATTGAGCTCGGCTCGGAGGACCGGATCGAATACCGGATGGCCTCGGTCCTTGGCCTGATCGGCCGCACGACGTATTATGAATCTCCGTTCCCGAACACCGGCCCTCTGCCGCCCAAGGTGCGCGAGACGACTACCTATACGGTATTTTGGGAGCTGACCAGCGGCGGCAATGATCTGCGGGATGTAGAGGTGCGCGGCGAACTGGCTGCGGGCGTCGAATGGCGGGATCAGGTGACGAGCGATTTGGGAACCGTTACGTTCAATCCCGCGACGCACGAAGTCATCTGGCGGATCCGCGATCTGCCGGCCGCAACCGGGGTGCTGCGCGCCCCGATCCGCGCCGCGATCCAGGTTGCCATTGCTCCCGCCGAGAACCAGATCGGTACCAGTCCGAATCTCTTGCAGAACGTGCGCGCGAGCGGCCGGGACCTTTTTGCCGACGTCACGCAGGACGTAACCGTTCCGAACGTATCCACGGAATTGAAGAGCGACAGCCAAAGCAAGCAAATCGAATGGCGAGTCGCGCCGTAATCAAAACCAGCATGACCGACCGGGACCGCATGGAAAAAATCGTTTCTCTCGCGAAACGGCGGGGTTTTATATTTCCCGGCTCCGAACTGTATGGCGGGCTCGCCGGCACGTGGGATTACGGACCGCTCGGCACGGAACTAAAGACGATCGTCAGAAACGAATGGCGTCGGCGATTCGTGCTCGGACGCACCGATATGGTTCAGATCGAAAGTGCCATCCTGATGAACGCGCGCGTGTGGAAAGCATCGGGGCATCTTGAATCGTTTACCGACCCGATGGTGGATTGTCGCCAATGCAAAGCGCGATTCCGCGCGGACAAGATCGACCTTGCCGCCGCCTGTCCGCAGTGCGGAGCGCGGGATTTCACCGGCGCGCGGCCATTTAACATGATGTTCAAGACGTTCATCGGGCCGGTCGAGGATTCGGCCGCCCAGATTTACCTCCGGCCCGAGACCGCGCAGGGCATGTTTACGAATTTCAAGGCCGTGCTCGATACCATGCGGCCCAAGCTTCCCTTTGGCATCGCGCAGATCGGGAAGGCCTTTCGGAACGAAATCACGCCGGGCAATTTCATTTTCCGTTCGCGCGAATTCGAGCAGATGGAGATCGAATACTTCATCCGGCCGGCGGATTGGGAAGCACAGTTCGAGGCATGGCTCAAGGAAATGCGCGGATGGATCGCGTCGCTCGGGCTGGATGCCGCGCGCGTGCATGAGCGCGAAGTTGCGGCCGAGGATCTTGCGCATTATTCGAAGCGCACCGTGGACATTGATTATGATTTTCCGTTCGGCCGGGAGGAACTCTATGGTATCGCGTACCGCACGGATTTTGATCTTGGGCAGCATGCCCAGGAATCCGGAGCTGACCTCGGATACTTCGACGAAGCGGCGAAAGAACGATTCGTGCCGCACGTCATCGAACCGACCTTTGGCCTGGATCGGACCGTGCTTGCGCTGCTTCTAGAGCATTATCAGGAGGAAGGAGCTAAGGATGGCACGCGCGTTGTGCTGAAATTCCCGCCGCGGATCGCGCCGGTCAAAGTCGCGGTATTTCCGCTGCTTGCGAACAAGCCGCAATTGGTGGAGCGAGCGCGCGGCATATTCGAGCGTTTACAGGGCTGGCGCAGGGCGATGGGCGAGGGATTGGTGGCTTGGGATGACCGCGGCAACATCGGCAAGCGCTATTTCAGCCAAGACGAAATAGGTACGCCCTGGTGCGTGACCGTAGATTTCCAGACATTGGAAGATGGCACCGTAACCGTCCGCGATCGGGATTCGGCCGAACAGGAACGCGTGGCAGAACCAGATCTGGTGGCGTTATTCGAAGAACGGCTGAAGGCATAACCGACGTCCATCCCTATGTTCAAGAAGGTAGCGCTCCCCAACGGTTTACGGATCCTGACCGCACCGATGCAGGGCACCAATACGGTGACCACATTTGTCATGTGCGGGACCGGCTCGGACCACGAGACCGAACCGCAAAGCGGCATATCGCATTTTTTAGAGCACATGTTTTTCAAAGGCACGACGAAGCGGCCGAACCACTTGGCGATCACCAAGGAGCTCGACCGCATGGGCTCGGCCTCGAACGCCTTTACGTGGCACGAAACTACGGGATACTACGTGAAGGCCGGCGCCATCCATTTTGACCGGGCGATTGATCTTCTGGCCGACATCTACCGGAATTCCCGATTTCCCGAAGAAGAGATGGAAAAGGAAAAGCGGGTGATCATCGAGGAGCTGCATATGCGGCGGGAAATCCCCACGAGCTATATCTGGCGCCTGTGGGAAAAGACGTTGTACGGCGATTCGCCGGCCGGCCGCGAAGTCGGCGGCACCGAAGAAACGGTGCAGGCGATTCGGCGTGAGGACTTGGTTAAATACTTCGAAAGTCAGTACGTCGCGCCCAATACCGCAGTCGTAGTTGCGGGCAAAATCGACGAGGACGCGGCCGTGCGGCGCGTGGCGGAATTATTCTCCGATATTCGCGCCGGCGCGCCGCATCCGGCGCCCGCGTTTGTGCCGCGGCAGGCCGCACCCATTCTCATGCCCGAGGCGCGGACGATCGACCAAACGCACACGGTCATCGGTTTCCGGGGGTATGACGCGTTCCATCCGCGGCGCTGGGCCGCCGAGATGCTCGCGATCGTGCTCGGAGGATCGTGGAGCTCGCGGATGTTCGTGCGCGTGCGCGAGGAGCTCGGGCTCGCGTACACGGTATCGTCGTCGAGTTCGAACTATAAGAACCGCGGCTCGTTCGAGACATATGCGGGCGTGAGCCATCACAATCTCGCCAAGGCCATCGAGGCGATCCTGGCCGAATACCGCCGCGTTCGCGAAGAGCCGATCGCGGCCGAAGAGCTTGCCGATGCACGCGAATTCCTCAAAGGCCGGATGCTTATGGAATGGGAGACCTCCGAGGCGGTCGCGGATCATGCCGCGGGCGAAGAAATGCTGACCGGCGATCCGTTGACCATCGAGGAAGTATTTGCGAGGATCGATGCAATCAAGCCGGCGGATCTGGCCGACGTTGCCCGAGACCTCTTCCGGCCCGACCGCCTCAATGTCGCGATTTTGGGTCCCGAACCGACGTTCGGGGATCCGCAAGCCCTCATCAACCGATTCGCCTGATTTATGGCCCTCGAACGCATCTCCTTGGATATCTCGTATACTTCGTATATACGGGCCGTGATCGTCGTCGCGGTTACCGTCGCGCTGGTATATCTGTCGCAAATCATCGTGGCCCTCTTGTTCGCCATGGTCATCGCGTCGGGCATCGAGCCGGGCGTGCGCTGGTTTGCGCGCTACCGCGTGCCGCGCATTGCCGCGGTGCTCTTGATCTACGTCATTGCCATTGCGGTTCTCGGCACCGCGCTCGCGCTGGTTTTGCCGCCGCTGGTCGATGAGTTCACGGCGTTTCTCGATGACTTTCCGCGTTACCAGCGGGTCCTCCTCCAGGAGCTGCGCGCGTTTGAGGATCTGCCGTTCTACACGTATTTTTCGGAAAACGCGCAGCAGTTTATTTTGAACCCGCCGTTTGACCTGCGCACCGTCGGTTCAAGCGCCCTGGATCTTATCGTCGCGTTCTTCGGCGGCATCGGGTCCGCACTGATTCTCCTGGTGGTTTCGTTTTACCTGGCGAGCCAGGAGCGGGGGATCGAACAATTTCTGCGTCTGGTCACGCCCCTGCGGAGCGAGGAATATGTAATCGGGCTTTGGCAGCGCACGCAAACTAAACTCGGGCGATGGCTGCGCGGCCAACTCATCCTCGGTCTGATCATCGGCGTGCTCGTCTATTTCACGCTGATCATCCTCGGCGTTCCGTACGCATTCACGCTCGCGCTGTTGGCCGCGGTGTTGGAATTGGTGCCGATCATCGGCCCGATTCTGGCGGCGATCCCCGCGGTATTTTTCGGATTCCTCGATTCACCGGTCCGCGGCCTGGTGGTTGCGGCGGCATACGTGCTGATCCAGCAAATCGAGAGCCATTTGTTGGTTCCGCTCGTGATGCGTCAGGCCTTGGGCTTGAATCCGTTGATCGTGATCATCGGGCTTTTGGCCGGCGCGAAACTGGGCGGTATCATCGGCATGTTTCTTGCCGTGCCGCTTGCTTCGGTGATTGCCGAATTCCTCGTGGACACGGATCGCAAGCGGCGCGAAGTGCTCGCGGATCCGCGCCTGACCGGCCAGGGATGAGTAGCGGTTGGCAACGGTTTATGCTACGGTCAATAGGGCTTTCGGGCCCTATTTTTGATCCCTGCTCCGTGTAGCCGCTGTGCTACACTGGGCTAACAAGGGGCCTTCATGACCAACACTGGCGGCAACAAATTTTATATCACGACGGCCATCGATTACGTGAATGGCGCGCCGCATATTGGGCATGCGCTGGAGAAAATCCAGGCCGACGTCATCGCGCGGTGGCAGCGGAGCCGCGGCAAAGCGGTATGGTTTTTGACCGGGACCGACGAACACGGCTCGAAAATCGCCCGGCGCGCGGCCGAAGTCGGGAAAGAGCCGCAAGCGTTCGCTGATGAAAACGCGGCGATATTTCGCGATCTCAAGAAGGTGCTTGATCTGTCCTGGGATGATTTCATCCGGACGACCGACCGCGAACGCCATTGGCCCGGCGTGGAAAAACTCTGGCGCGCGCTCGCTGCGGCAGGGGATATATATAAGAAACGCTACGGGGGCCTCTATTGCATCGGGCATGAAGGATTTGTGACCGAGAAGGACTTGGTGAACGGAAAATGCCCTGATCATGGAACGGCGCCCGAAGCCATCGCGGAGGAAAACTGGTTTTTCCGATTGTCGAAATACGGGCCCCAGATCAAACGGCGGATCGAATCCGGGGAACTGGCTGTTCATCCGCAGAGCCGAGCCAATGAAATCCTGGCGCTGATCGACCAGGGACTGGAGGACGTATCGTTTTCCCGGCCGCGCGAAACGCTTTCATGGGGCATTCCGGTGCCGGACGATCCGACGCAGACGATCTATGTCTGGTGCGACGCGCTGGCGAATTATCTGACCGCCGTGGGCTACGGCCGGGATGACGCGAATTTCGCGCGATGGTGGCCGGCGGATCTGCACGTTATCGGCAAAGATATTCTCCGTTTTCATGCCGCCATTTGGCCGGGCATGCTGCTCGCGGCCGGCATTCCGCTGCCGCGTGCGATTTTGGTGCACGGCTTTCTCAATGTTGAGGGCCAGAAGATTTCCAAGACCCTGGGCAATGTCATTGCGCCGGGCGATATCGTACGCGAATACGGCACCGATCCGGTTCGCTATTATTTGTTGCGCGACGTGCCGGTCGGTGAAGACGGCAATTTCTCTCGGGCCGTGCTGAAGGAGCGATATAACGGCGATCTGGCCAACGGCCTCGGAAATCTGGTCGCGCGCGTGGGTGCGCTTGCCGAAAAGGCGGGTCCTTTGCCGGTGCCGTCAACGCATCCGCTGGCTGATGCGGTTGCTGCGGCTCGCGCGGGGCGCGAGCGCGCGCTGGGGGCGTATAAATTCAACGAGGCGCTTGCTGCGGTCTGGTCCTTGATCGGCGCGGCGGATCGGTATCTGAACGAAACCAAACCCTGGACGCTGGACGGCGCAGAGCTCGCTCGCGCCATCGCGCCCGCCGCGCTGGCGGTTGCGGCACTCGCTGAGCTTATCGAGCCGTTCCTCCCGAGCACCGCGGCCAAGATCGCCGCGGGAATCAGCCGCGAGGGCGATATCCTGGTCATACGAAAAGGCGAGGGACTGTTCCCTCGCCTTGCCTAGGACTGCCTCCAGCAGTCGCGTCGGTTGTGGATCTGTCAGGTGAATTCGCTGAACCCGGTACCGCGCCAGAGGACGGATCCCGGCCGCTCGGGTGCGGCATTGAAGCAGCCGGCATACGCCAGAAGCCGTCTGCCATTCGGCTTCTGGAAGAAAACCGGATACGCTCGTTCCAGCGGTTGGAGCGGTTCGCCGCAGGCGGTACAGCGCGATCGCGCCTCGATGTCGGCCGGAAGGCCTTTTTGGAGCTCGAAGTGCCGCTCGTTGAGACAGGCGCGGTGGATGAGCACGAGCCGGCCGGTGAGGCGGTCGCGCACGGATGCGATACCGGCTGCAGTATTTCGCACTGTCTTCGCGGGCGAGTGCGCCGGAGTGGATCCGGGCTTGCCCGGGTCATCGCAGAGCGCTGCGTGACAGATACGGCAGAGCTGATTCGCGCCGTTGGTTCTCGGACTCAAATTGTGCACGATGACGAGGCCGCGCGCCTCGGCGCACGCGCGGTGCGCGGGAATCCGTGCGGTGCGTGTTGCGTTGAGCGCGAGCACGAGGCGGAACGATCGGCCCATGGGCATCACCTCCGGTATGAGCGGTATGAGGAGCTGAAGCGAGTATAATCGATATATGTCCGGTATGAAACTGATCGATACGCATGCGCATATGCAGTTTCCCGCGTATGACGCCGATCGCGCGGCCGTGTTGCAGCGCGCCCGCGACGCAGGCGTGGCCATGATCAACGTCGGCACGCAATATTCGACGTCGCAGGCGGCGATCGAGCTTGCCACGCGCGAAGGTCTTTGGGCGACGGCGGGATTCCACCCCGGGCATCTTGCAATCCAGAGCCATCACGATGCTCAAGAGCTTCGGGAACCGAATCAAGAGGAGTTTTCGGCCGCGCGCATCCGCGAGCTTGCCGCTCATGGGCGTATCGTTGCTATCGGCGAATGCGGCCTGGACTACTACCGATTATCCGGCGTCGATGTTGCGGCAGTGAAGCAGCGACAGCGCGAAGTATTTGGCGAGCAGATCGCGGTCGCCCGTGACATGAAAAAGCCGCTCGTCATCCATTGCCGCCAAGCGTTCGCCGACCTGATTGCGATTCTCAACGATGCGCGGCTTGCGATCACGCCGCAGGGAAACGGCGTGATTCATTTTTTCAGCGGCACGGCCGATGACGCCAAGGCGCTTTTGGATCTCGGATTTTTTCTGGGCTTCGGCGGCGTGGTAACGTTCGCGCGCGAATACGACGAGGCGCTGCGCTTTACGCCGCATGGTCGATTGCTCTTGGAGACCGATGCGCCCTACGTCGCGCCGGTGCCGCATCGGGGCAAGCGCAACGAGCCGACATTTATCATTGAAACGGCGAAGAAAATCGCTGAACTGCGTGACATGGAGTTTGAAGAACTGGCTGCCCGGACCACAGCGAACGCGAAAATGCTCTTCGGTCTTTGATTAAGAAATCGCCGCCAGCGCGGGCTGGCGGCGACAAGGACTCCGAGGGTGCTGGGGTCAGGCGACGGCGGCGGGGGAGCGGGGGCCGAGCGGCGCGAACGCCGCGAGGAAGGCACTGATCGCTTCGAGATCGAGGAATGCGGCTGCCTCGAGGAACTGGTACGGATCTTCGTCGAACCGTACCAGTATCGCGTAGGCGATGACGAGCTCGGTGTTGAGCTCCCAGATGCCCTCGGCCGCTGGGGAGATGAAGGTGGTCTCCGTGGCGACGCCGTAGCGGAATGCGAGTACGCTGCGAATCTGGTCGCCGGCGAAACAGCTTATGGCGACTCCGTCACGCCGATCGTAGCGGATACTGATCGTGCCTCGGAGCTTGTTTTCGTGCAGCGTGTGCTCGCTGGAGAAACGGCCCATGAAGTGGCCGCACGTGAAGATCTTCCCGGCTGCGTGGCGTATTCCTTGCTCGCCCCACTCGTGCGATTCCAGATACTGGATCATCCTGGCCCCTTTCGCGGCAACCGCGTTGCCGGTACCGGTACTTTCTGGTACGCTGGGTCTGTATTTATCACGTTTTCATAAGAAAGTCAAATGCCGCGGCCGTACGACCCCAAAGCCATTGAAGCGAAATGGACCAAGCGCTGGCTCAAGGAAAAAACCTATGAGCCGAACTTTTTGCGCGCGAAACGTCCGTTTTACAACTTGATGATGTTTCCGTATCCCTCGGCCGAAGGCCTGCACATCGGCAGCGTGCGCACGTTTTCGGGCGTGGATATCTACGGGCGGTTCAAACGCATGCAGGGCCACGACGTATTTGAACCGATGGGCTTGGACGGGTTCGGCATTCATTCCGAAAACTACGCCCTGAAGGTCGGCAAGCATCCGGCGGATTTGGCCAAAGTCACGGCGAAAAATTTCTATCGCCAGCTTTCCGAGATCGGCAACGGGTTCGCCTGGGACGAGCGCTTGGAAACGTACGACCCGAAGTATTACCGCTGGACGCAATGGATCTTTGTTCAGATGTTCAAGCGCGGCCTCGCATACCGCAGAAAGCAGGCCGTGAACTGGTGCCCGTCTTGCAAGACCGTGCTTGCCGACGAACAGGTTATTTCGGGCGAATGCGAACGGTGCGGGACCGCGGTCGTCAAAAAAGACCTCGAACAGTGGTTTTTCAGAATCACCGAGTACGCCGATCGGCTGCTGAAAAACATCGATGCGCTCAACTGGTCCGAGAAGATAAAAATCGCCCAGAAGAATTGGATCGGCAAATCCGAAGGCGTGGAGATAAAATTTTCGCTGGAAAAAATCCCCGGCCAGAAAGACGGTGCTCACTCGGTTACGGTGTTTACCACGCGGCCGGATACGCTCTTTGGCGCGACGTTTCTCGTCATTTCGCCCGAGCTTGCTGATCAATGGATGCACGTGGGCTGGCGCGCGCCCGAGAAGGTGCGCCGCTACGTTGCCGCCGCGTTGAAGCGCCGCATCGGCGAACCCGCGGCAGGCGATCGGGCAAAGACCGGCGTGGATGCCGGCTTCGTGGCCGTGAATCCGGCGACCGGCGCGCGGATTCCGGTCTGGGTTTCGGATTACGTGCTCGCCGGCTACGGCACGGGCGCGATCATGGCCGTGCCCGCGCACGACCAGCGGGACTACGAGTTCGCCAAACAATTCGGCTTGGAAATCGTTTCGGTGATCGATCCGGTCACCGGTACGCCTCAGGAGAATCCGCGCGAGAAGAAAAAAATCGTCGCCTTCGTGGAAGACGGCGACGCGGTCCTGACCGTACAGTGGGGTCCGGAGCTTGGCGGGCGGTTGCTGATCGGCGGGACCGTTGAGGACGGCGAGGATCCGGCGGCAACGGCGCGGCGTGAAATCGCCGAAGAAACGGGATATACCGACGTGGAACTTATCGAGCGGGCGCCGGAGACCGTGCATCACCGATACTTCGCTCCTTCGAAGGGCATCGCCTTTCACGCCGCGGTAACGGTGCTCCGTTTCCGGTTGAATAACAAGAAACGGAACGCTCAGAAACTCGAAGAGAATGAACGGGGCAAGTTTGTAGTGGAGTGGGTGCCGAAATCTCAAGCGCTGCGGGAAGTCACTGATCCGCTGCATCGCTATGCGTTGGCGAAATACGGCGAAGGAATGGTATACGACGGGCCCGGCGTGCTCGCGCGCTCAGGGAAATTCACCGGCATGCCGTCCGAAGAAGCGAAATGGGCTGTTGCCGAGGCGGTCGGCGGCACGCGGGTGGCGCGCTACCGCCTGCGCGATTGGCTTTTGTCGCGGCAGCGCTATTGGGGCCCGCCAATTCCGATGATCTATTGCGACGCGTGCGCCAGGGCGAATAAAGGCGAGCGCGCGGACATGCCCGGATGGTATGCGGTACCGGAGCGCGAGCTCCCGGTGAAGCTTCCGCAGGTCAAAGAATTTCGGCCCACGGGCATAGGCGTATCGCCGCTGGCAAGCGTGCGTTCGTTTTACGAAGCGCGGTGCCCGGCCTGCAACGCGAAGGCCCGGCGCGAGACCGACGTATCGGATACGTTTTTGGATTCGGCGTGGTACTTCCTCCGCTATCCGTCGGTGCGCGAAGCGAAACGGCCGTGGCATTCGGCGATCACCAAGAAGTGGCTGCCGGTGGCGAGCTACATCGGCGGCGCGGAACACGCGGTACTGCATCTGTTGTATGCGCGGTTCCTCACAATGGTGTTCCATGACTGGGGCATGGTGGATTTCGAAGAACCGTTCGCGACGTTCCGCGCGCACGGCCTGATCACCAAGGACGGGGCGAAGATGTCCAAATCCAAGGGCAACATCGTGAATCCGGACGAATATTTCCGGCAATACGGCGCGGATACTATGCGTACGTACCTTGCCTTTTTGGCGCCGCTGGAACAGGGCGGCGACTTTCGCGACGAAGGCATTCGCGGCATTACCCGATTTTTGGAGCGTGTCTGGAAATTCTACGACGGCGCGCAGTTTTCCGCGCGGTCGGATAATGCGGTCGCGCGCGCCGCGCATCGGGCCGCCGACAAAGTCGGCCGCGACATCGAGGCGCTGCAATACAACACCGCGATCTCGGCGCTCATGGTATTGTTGAACGAATTCGAAAGGCGCCCGGACGCAGTGGGCAGGCGCGAAGCCATGCGGTTTCTCCAACTGCTTGCGCCGTTCGCGCCGTTCATTGCGGAAGAATTGTGGGATCGGTTAAGCGGGAAGGGAAGTATTCACTGCAGCCGTTGGCCCGAAGTCGATCCGCGGTTCCTCAAAGACGAGACGGTCCAGATCGCCGTGCAGATCAACGGCAAAGTGCGCGATCACATTGCGCTCGCGCCCGATACGGGGGCAGTAGATGCCCGGAAGGCCGCCTTGGCGCTGCCGAAAGTCCGCGAAATGCTCGGCGCCAACGAACCGAAGAAATTCGTCTATGTGCCGGGACGCATCATTAATATCGTGATTTAATAACGAATGGACGTCTTGCACCTGACCGAACGCAATATTGATGCGGCCGCGGACCATGCGGCTTCGCTGATCAAGCGCGGCGGCATCGCGGCGGTGCCGACCGATACCGTCTATGGCCTAGTCGGCGATGCGCTGCGGCCGTCTTCAGTGGGCAAGATTTACCGTATCAAGGCGCGCGCGTTTACCAAGGCCTTGCCGATTTTCGTGCGGGATATCGCCATGGCGCAGCAATACGCCTACATCGAGCGGCGCCTGGTTCCGTTTTTGCAGGAAGTATGGCCCGGACCGACCACGATTATTCTGCGCAAAAAAGATGCGTTGCCCGATTCGCTGACCGGCGGCACCAACACGATCGGCATGCGCATTCCGGCCAGCCCCTTCATCGCCGCACTGCTCGCGCGGTTTGATAATCCGCTGGCCGAAACGTCGGCGAACATTTCGGGCAGCGAGCCGGCAACGACGGCCAGCGAAGTACAAAACACGTTCATGCATCACATCCCGCAGCCCGAGCTCGTGGTCGACGGCGGGAAAATCGAATCCGAGGGCCCTTCGGCCGTGCTCGATCTGACGCGGCCGGACAATCCCAAAATTTTGCGCATGGGCTCGATCACCAAAGAAAAGCTCGACGAAATGCTCGCGCAGTGGAACCGCTTCGCGTCCCAGGAGGGCATACCAAACGGCAACTGATATGGACGAGGAGCTCCGCGCCGCAGAGCGGCGCGGTACCTCGCGACAAACACATGAAAAAAACTTCACTCGGGAAAACCGACCCCGCGCTCGCGCGGCTCATCCGCGCCGAAGCCAAGCGCCAAGAAGAAATGCTGGATCTGATTCCTTCGGAAAATTTCGCGTCGGTTGCGGTGCGCGAAGCTGTGGGCTCGGTGCTCACGAATAAATACTCGGAAGGATATCCAGGCAAACGCTATTATCCCGGCAACGCGATCGTGGACGAGATTGAGCTTCTTGCCCAGAAGCGCGCGCTTGCCGCGTTCAAATTGTCGCCCGATGCCTGGGCTGTCAATGTGCAGCCGTATTCGGGCTCGCCCGCGAACATTGCAATATACGCCGGCCTTATGGATATCGGCGATACGGTCCTCGGCATGGCGCTGGCGGCCGGCGGGCATCTGACGCACGGACACAAGGTAAACTTCTCCGGCCGCGCGTGGCACGCGGTCCAATACGGCGTGGCCGTTGCGACGGGGCGCATTGATTACGAATCTGTGCGCGCGTTGGCCGAGCGGCACAAGCCCAAAGTCATTGTTTCGGGTACGACCGCGTATCCGCGCCAGATCGATTTCAAAAAATTCGGCGCGATCGCCAAGCGCGCCAAGGCCTATCACGTCGCCGATATCTCGCACATCGCGGGGCTGGTCGCCGCGGGCGTCCATCCGTCGCCGTTCGGATATGCGGATGCGGTCATGACGACGACGCACAAAAGTTTGCGCGGCCCGCGCGGGGCCATCATCTTTGCGCGCAAAGCCGTCGCCGACCAGATCGATCGCGCGGTGTTTCCCGGCATGCAGGGCGGCCCGCATAATCACGTGACCGCGGGCATTGCGGCCATGTTTGCCGAAGCGCTCCGCCCTTCGTTCCGGCGCTATCAAAAGCAGATCGTGAAAAATGCGCAGGCGCTCGCGAGCGGATTATTGAGCCATGGATTCGCGCTCATCACCGGCGGCACGGACACCCATCTGGTGCTTGCCGACGTGCGGCCGTTCAATCTGGACGGCATGGCCGCCGAGCGGAAGCTCGAAGCGGTCGGCATCACTGCGAATCGCAACACTATTCCCGGCGACGCGTCGCCCTTTCGGCCGTCGGGCCTGCGCATGGGTACGCCCGCGCTCACGACGCGCGGCATGCGCGAGAAGGAAATGCGCGAGGTCGCGGATCTGATTGCTGAGACACTCCGCGGGGGCGCGGCCGGCCCGATCAGGCGCCGCGTACAAAAGCTCTGTAAACGATTTCCCATCAATGGCAACGTTGCTCGACGGTAAAGCCCTTGCGGGCCAGATTATCGAGGAACTTCGCGCGGAATACGCGAAGCTGCCGCGACCGCTTTCGCTCGCGATCGTGGTCGTCGGCGGCACCGAAGCGATCCGAAAATTCGTGGCGCAAAAGGAAAAAGTCGCCCATGAGCTTGGCGTGAATTTTCGCATGCATGAGTATGACGCCGCGATCTCCACCGATGCATTGCGCAAGCGTATGGCGGCATTGGCCCATGACGCGGATCCGGACGGCATCATCGTGCAATTGCCGCTCGCCGAGCATATCAATCAGCAGAGCGTTTTGAATGCCGTGCCGCCCGAAAAAGACGTGGACGTTCTCTCGGCGCGCGCGCTTGGGAATCTTTTTGTCGGAAAGCAACGAGTGCTGCCCGGCGTCGTCGGCGCGGTCAAGGCGTTGCTCGAGGCGTATGCCATAGATTGGACAAAAAAGGCCGCGGTGATCGTGGGTGCCGGGTTGCTTGTCGGCAAACCGATGGCTGCGTGGTTGTTAAACGAGCGGGTGACGTTTTCGGTCGTGCGCTCCACGACGTCCGACATCGGCGACTATATCCGGCGCGCGGATGTGGTTATCACCGGCGTGGGCAAGCCGGGGCTTATTACCGCGGATATGGTCAAAGACGGCGCGATCGTCATCGATGCGGGTACGTCGGAATCGGCGGGAAAGCTCGTGGGCGACGTGGATTTCGAGCCAGTTTCGAACAAAGCGTCGTTCATCACGCCCGTGCCCGGCGGCGTGGGTCCGCTGACCGTGGCGATGATCTATAAGAATCTTTTGGAACTATACCGAGCAAAAAAGCGATGAACGCGTTCGATTTTTTCCTATTCGAATGGCTTAATGGACTCGTACTCCGCTGGCCGTGGTTCGATGCTGTGGTAATTCTTGCGGGCAAGAAACTGCCATACGGAGTAGGCATTGCGTTTGCGGTACTGTTTTTACTGCCGATTTTTCCTCGATTTCGGCAACGCGCATGGAAAAATTTGGAAATGTTTTTCGTGGCGCTCGGCGGAGCGATCATTGCGCGTCTCGTAGTGGCGGGGGCTATTCGTTACTTCTATGATCGACCCCGACCGTTTGAAGTAGTCGATAACGCGCGGCAGCTGATCGATCATGCGATTGGCGCCTCATTTCCATCGGGCCATGCGGTATTTTTCTTCGCGCTCGCGGCAGGAATCTGGCCGTATTACAAAAAAACGAGCGCGGCGTTTTTCGGAGCCGCAATGCTGGTTTCGATAGGCCGGATTATGGGCGGCGTGCATTGGCCCTCGGATATTATTGCAGGCGCCATACTCGGTATTGCGACGACCGGGCTCTTAGTTATGGCAACGCGACGCATCCGGTCCGAATCATGAATCTTGTTCCCGTTCCGGTACAGCCGCATGCGCGTTCGATACTCCGGCGATATCGGACGCTCAATCCGGGTTTATTTCGCCGTCTTCGCCGGGCGGGCGGGCGACTCACGGGGACTGCCGTATTGCATATCAGCGCCACGCCGCGCGGTGGCGGCGTGGCCGAAATACTCCAAAGCGAGGTTGCGCTCGAGCAGGGACTCGGCATGGACAGCCGGTGGTTGGTTATCCGCGCGCCGCGGAAATTTTTTGCCATCACGAAAAAAATTCATAACCTTCTGCAGGGAGCAGCGGGAAAGCTTACCGAGCAGGAAAAAGGATATTATCTTGCCGCAAACCGGGAGTTTGTCGCGGCGTTTGCTCGAGCCGCGCGCGGCGTTGAACGCGCGGTGGTGGTCGTGCATGATCCCCAGCCGCTTGCGATGATCGGCGGATTGCCGGCAGAAATTTCGACCGTACTGCGCCTGCATATTGATTTGGCGACGCCCGATCCCGCGACGCTCGAATTTTTCCGGCCGATGATCGACCGATACGACCGCGTCATCGTGAGCGAACGAGCGTACTTGGTTTCATTGCCGTGGCTGCGGCGCGCGAAAGCGCGCGTGATATTTCCTGCGATCGACCCGTTGTCCGAGAAGAACCGACCGATGTCCCGCCGTGCGGCCGAGCGTCTGCTGTTGGAATTCGGTATTGATTGTTCGCGGCCGCTCGTTACGCAGGTCTCACGATTCGATCCTTGGAAAGACCCCATCGGTGTCGTTCAGGCGTACTATCGTGCAAAAAACGATATTCCGGATTTGCAATTGGCGCTTGCCGGCTTGCGTGTCGCGGTCGACGATCCGGAGGCAGAGGCCGTATTCCGGAAAGTGCGCAAGTTCGCGCGCGGCGATTCGGCAATTCATTTATTCGGGGATCACGAGCAGCTCAAAACCGTTTCTGGTGACCGATTCGTCAGCGCGCTCTATACGGCAAGCGATGTCGTTATCCAAAAAAGCATTCGCGAAGGGTTTGGCCTGACGGTGGCCGAAGCACTGTGGAAAGGGAAGCCGGTCGTTGCCGGTATGACCATCGGCACCAAAGCGCAGATCCAAAATGGTAAAAACGGCCTGCTCGTCGCTTCGCCCGAGGAGGCGGCCTCAGCGATCATCAAACTTATGCGCGATCGCCGGCTTGCCGCGCGCCTCGGCGCGGCCGGCAAAAAATCCGTGCAGCAGCGGTTTTTGCTGCCGCGTCTCGCGCTCGATATGGCCAACGTCTTTGGAGAGTTGGTGTAGCGATATTCGAAACTGCTACTGACGTAAGGCGAATGGGTTAAAGTTTGTTCCCTCGTCGTAGGTATCAAGACCTTCCTTACGCTTGATAATCTTAATTACTCTTTGGGTGATCGGGAGGACAATTATTTCCCAGGTTGTGGCGAAGACAACGGTTGTAATTGTAAGGGGGATAATCTCTTCTGCAGTAAACCAGCCAGCGAAATAAAAAGCGGTAAAGAATGCAATGGTATTGTCCACTGTTTGTCCAAAAAGTGTGGATAGGACGAGGCGCACACCTATAAATCTTCCTTGCGTCCAAAGCTTCATTTTTGCGACGACATAGGAGTTTGTTAGTTCTCCGGCAAAAAATGCAACAATAAATCCTAGAGCAATGATTGGTGCGGCCCGGAAGATTAGATTAAATGCCTCGTTGTACTCGAAACTAGGATTGGGTACAAAACTATAAATTGAAGTAAGTGTTGCCGAAAGGAGCATACAGGCAAAGCCGGTCCACACGATTTTTCTAGTAACTCGGTAGCCGTACACTTCGGTAAAAATGTCGGCAAAGATATATACGAATGGATATGCTATTGCTCCCACGGAAAAAACGAGGCTGCCAATGTAAAAGGTTTTAAGTGAAGTAAAGGTGCCGACAAGCAAAACCGTGACCCATAACATTCCAAAAACTCCTAGCCATTTGTGTGGTTGTGCCGCCGAAACAGCTGGGTCTGTGATGAGTTGTTTTTCTTGCTTCATATGGGTAAGAAATTTCTTCCCAAAATGCAGGCCGCCAATTCATTTTATCCAAACTCGTTGATTTTTCTACTTGGTGCCGAGGGATGGAGTTGAACCCTCACGCCCTTGCGAGCAACGGATTTTGAGTCCGTTGTGCCCCGAACTAAATTTTCTGTGCCGCGGGAGAGAGTCGAACTCTCATGAGGTTGCCCTCGCTGGATTTTGAGTCCAGTGCGTCTGCCAGTTCCGCCACCGCGGCGCACGGCTCATTCTATCGCTTTTTCCAGCTTTTGCAATAAGAAGCGCCCCGCCGCGTTCTGACTTCGAACACGACGGGGCGATATAACGGCGGGCTATTCCGTCGTCACGGACTTGGCGAGATTCCGAGGCTTGTCGACATTGATGCCGCGGGACACGCCCATCCAGTAGGCGAACAATTGCAGCGGAATTGCGGTCAGAACCGGCATGAGGAACTCGTCGTCTTCCGGCACGGTGATCGTCGCGTCGGCAAGCGAAGCGATTTCACTATCGTCCGGATTTGCGATGGCAATGACCGGTCCGCGGCGCGCCTTGATCTCCTGGATGTTCGCGACCATCTTTTTGCGGCGGGAGTCGCGTACGGCGATCGCGATCGTGGGAAACCGGTCATCAACGAGGGCAAGCGGCCCGTGTTTCATCTCGCCAGCCGAATAGCCCTCGGCATGCGCATAGGAAACCTCCTTCAGCTTGAGCGCACCTTCGAGCGCGACGGGGTACTGATATCCGCGGCCGATGAAAAGGCAACTCTGCATCCAGCCGAACTGTTCAGCGACCGCTCGAACGTGGTCGCTTTGCGCGAGCGCCGTGGTGATCTTATCGGGTAACCGGAGGACGGCTTCGAGCATGCGCTCCGCGTCTGTCCGGATCAGATCACGCTGGCGGCCCAGGTGGATCGCCAGGAGCGCGAGCAGGGTGACCTGGGAAACGAAGGCCTTGGTACTCGCGACCGATGTCTCGGGGCCGATATGGTTGTAGATACCTGCATCGGTCAGACGCGCGATGGCCGAACCGACGCGGTTGACGATGCCGAGCGTGAGAATGCCGCGGTCCTTGCCGCCTTTGATGGCGAGCAGCGTGTCCATCGTTTCGCCGGACTGGCTGATAGCGAGCATCGCGCTGTTGCGCCGCGATGATGTACGGCGGTATTCGTATTCGGACGCCAGCACTGCTGTAGCAGAAAGACCAGCGTAGGCCTCGATGTACATGGCACCGATGAGTGCGGCATGGTAGGCCGTGCCGCATCCGACGACGGTGAGGTCCTCGATCGCAGAGAGCTGTTTTTCGACGGCGGCGAGGCCGCCGAACCGCACGTGGCCTTCTCTCGCGATGATGCGGCCGCGTAACGAGTTGGACAGAGCCGCCGGTTGCTCATTGATCTCGAAGAGCATCCGATGCGGAAACCCGCCGAACTCCGCGCTCTCGGCCTCGAGCTCGATCGCTTGCGATGGGCGCATGCGAGTCACCGCGCCCGCGTCAACGATCATATGGCTGGTCGGCGAAAGTGTGGCGATGTCGTAGTCCTCGAGATGTACCACTTCGCGGGTATGGATGGCCATGGCCGCCGCGTCGGATGCGATAAGGCGGGCATCGGGCAGAATGCCGATGGCGAGCGGGCTCGAACGGCGGCTGGCGACGATAACGCCGGGTTCGTCGGCCGTGATGGCAACGAGCGCAAAGGTGCCTTCGATCTGGTGGATGGCGGCACGCATGGCCTCGGCGAGATTACCGCGATACTCCATCTCCAAAAGATGCGCCACTACTTCGGTGTCGGTCTCGGAGGTGAAGCGATGACCGGCCGCCGTTAGCACGCGGCGCAGTGCATCGTGGTTCTCGATGGTGCCGTTATGGACGACAGCGAAACGCGTGTCGCAGCCGGTGTGTGGGTGCGTGTTCCGTTCGCTCGGCGCGCCATGGGTAGCCCAGCGGGTATGCCAGATACCGACAGAACTGACCAGAGTATGTCCGGACACTGCATCACGGAGCGCGTTGATGTCGCCCACGGATCGGATGATGGTCAACTCGGCGCTGTTTTGGAGTGCAAAGCCGGCTGAATCGTATCCGCGGTACTCGAGACGACGAATGCCTGCCATGCCCCAGGGCACGATGTTGGTATTCGGAACAGCCGTAATGCCGTAGATTCCGCACATGGTAGTCCTCCTTGTCAGGTTGGGGAAGAACTTCTCCTATCCATGATACCGGCGTATATACTGCTCTGTTTTCAGGGTATCGCGCGGTACCGGAAGCGGCTGCGTAGGCACTGTCGCAAGGGCTGAAAATGCACTATGGTACAATTGATATGGCAACCGTCATCGCATTCTGTAATCAAAAAGGAGGTACGGGAAAGACCACGACGGCCGTGAATGTCGCAAGCTATCTTGTGGCGCTCGGCAAGCGGGTGCTTGTCGTGGATATCGATCCCCAGGCAAACGCGACTTCGGGCATCGGCGTGCAGGCGGGCGAGCGGCATCTGTACCATGGCCTCGTGCGGGATGCGCATCCGGATGAATTGATCCGCCATTCCGGCCTGATGAATCTCCATGTGTTGCCGGGGCATCCGGACTTGGCCGCCGCGACCGTGGAGCTCGTACCGATGGAGAACCGCGAATACCGGCTGCGCGATCTCTTGCGCCGCGTCGGCCGCCGCTACGATTTTATTCTCATCGATCCGCCGCCGACGCTCGATCTTCTGACCATCAACGCGTTGACGGCGGCCGATCAGGTGATCATCCCGGTACAGTGCGAGTACTACGCGCTCGAGGGGCTGGCGCGCCTGATGCATACGATCAATCTTGTCAATCAGAATTTGAAAATGAAAGTGCGGACCATGGGCGCATTGCTGACGATGTTTGATCGCACAAGCCGGCTGCACCGCGCGGTCGCGCGGGACGTGCGCAAAAAGTTTCCCGGCTATGTATTTGATGCCGTTATCCCGAGGAACGTTAGCTTGGCCGAGGCGCCGAGCTTCGGCAAAACGATCCTCCAGTACGATCCCTATTCGCACGGCGCGAAGGCCTACCGAAAATTGGCGCAGGAAATTGTTAAGATCGAAAAAGAATGAAGCGCATTGCCATTATTTTTATAGTCGTCGCTGTAATTTTTGGCTTATTTCTTTACAGTAGGCGCGAAAAGGAAGTTTCCGGGCGCGTTGTTGCGTGCGAAACCGGAGAGCCGATTGCTGGAGCTACAGTTTCAGCGCATCAGCACGGATGGGGGCTCTCGAATGGCATGCCCGTCTGGGATAAAGAATATACGACAACTGCGGTAAGCAGTTCTGATGGTTCATTTTCGCTTGCTTGGCGGGTCGGTAATGCGGCGCAATTGCGGGCTAAGCATGATAACTATATCGTTGCTGAATGGTGGGCAAAAGATACGGAAACGGTTTCTTTGCCATTGCGCCCCGGAACCGATCCGTTCCCATTGGCGGTAACATATAATTGCAAACTCGTTTCTGAATGCATGGTATGTGAAATGATAAACGGTGTTGAAACGTGTCATAATTCGTGTCTGCCTCAATGACCAACCCTCTCGGCAAAGGACTTGAATCGCTCATTCCGGGCAAGGCCACGCCGCCTCCGGAACCGGAGCCGTTGGACGTGCTACACGGCCAAAAAGAGCTCGACGAGCCGATGCATCGGTTCCACGACGGCGGTCCGATGCGCCAAGCTGCATCCGCGCCCGGATCGACGGGTACTGCAGCGCCGGTGAACGCGGCCGCTTCCACGCCCTTGCCGCCGCGAACGATCCAAGTCGATACGCCGGGTCGGATGATGTTTTCGGCGCAGCCCATCCGTGGGGATAGTATTTTCTGGATTGAGATCACCAAGATCGAGCCGAATCCCTTTCAGCCGCGCCGCGTGTTCGACGCGGGCGAGTTGACCGCGCTTGCGCAATCCATCCGCGATCATGGCGTGCTGCAGCCGCTGTTGGTAACGAAGGTTACCAAGGATACGCCCAGCGGCGTGGACGTGCGCTATCAGTTGATCGCCGGCGAACGGCGCTGGCGCGCATCCAAGCTCGCGGGTTTGCGCACGGTGCCGGTGATCGTACGCGGAACCGATACGTCCGATCAGGCCAAGCTCGAGTTGGCGCTCATCGAAAACGTCCAGCGCGAGGACCTGAACGCGATCGAGCGGGCCAAGGCCTTCCAGCAATTGATCGATGAATTCCGCCTCGGGCACCAGGATATCGCCAAGCGCATCGGCAAAAGCCGGGAGATGGTGACCAATACGCTCCGCCTTTTGCGCCTCCCTAAAGAAATGCAGGATGCGATTTCGGGGGGCGTAATCACCGAAGGCCATGCCCGCGCGCTCTTGATGCTGGATCCGGAACCGGATAAGCAGCAGCAGTTATTCCGCGAAATGCAGCAAGGTCCGATGTCCGTGCGCGCGGCCGAGCTTGCGGCGCGGGCCTTGGGCGGCGCCAAAGTGCAAAAACGGAGCAAGCTGAAAAACACGCCCGTGGATCCGGATCTCCAGTCGCTGCGCGAGCGACTTGAAGAGCTGTTTGGAACCAAGGTATCGCTGATCCGGCGCGGCGAGCGCGGCCGGATCATCGTGGAATTTTATTCGGATGAAGAGTTGCAGGGGATTATGGGACGGATCGTGAAGGAATAGAATTCGAAACAAAAATCCCGGCGAATGCCGGGATTTTTGTTTATTCTTCAGCTGCGGCTTTGGCCGCTTTCGCCTTCTGCTTCTTTTCGGGAATTGGTTTCCGCGGATCGTTCCACGTCGCATATTTGCAATCCGGATATCGGCCGCACCCGAAGAACATCCGGCCTTTGCGCGTGCGCCGCTCGAGGATTTCGGCCTGGCCGCATTCGGGACACCGCACGCCCGTGGATTTGGGCGGGTCTTTGGGCATGGGCTTGGCGTTCTTGCAATCGGGAAATCCCGAGCAGGCGAGGAACTTGCCGAAGCGGCCGTATTTGACGAGCATTGGCTTGCCGCATTTTTCGCAGACCTCGTTCGTTTCTTCGACCGGCGTGCGCCGCTCGACGACCTCGTATTTTTCAGCCAAGTGCTTGGCAAACGGCTCATAGAATTCGCCGATCACCGGCCGCCATGCGCGCTTGCCTTCGGCGATTTCGTCCAGTTCCTCTTCCATTTTCGCCGTGAATTGGATATCCACGATCTCGGGGAAATGCTCGACCAACAGATCATTGACGATATTGCCGATCTCGGTCGGCCGCAGGCGCTTTTGCTCGTCTTTTTCAACATAGTTGCGATCTTGGATCGTCGCGATGGTCGGCGCATAGGTCGAAGGTCGGCCGATGCCTGCCTGTTCCAATGCTTTGATGAGCGACGCTTCGGAGAAGCGGGGCGAGGGTTCGGTGAAGTGCTGCTCGGGAACCACGGCGTCGAGTCCGAGCGCCTCATCCTTAGCAAGCTGGGGCAGCGACACTTCCTCGATTTTTACCGGCCATGCGGCAAGGAAGCCGTCGAACTTCTGGGTCTGGCCGTTGGCACGGAACGTATATGCATCGTTGGCCTCCTGGGGCGCAACCGCAATATCCACGCTTACGGCTTCGAACAGCGCTTCGGGCATTTGCGATGCCATGAAGCGCCGCCAGATGAGGTCATAGAGCCGGAACTGTTGGCGATCGAGCGAGGAGCGGATGGAATCGGGCGTGCGCGCCGGATCGGTTGGCCGGATGGCTTCGTGCGCTTCTTGCGCGCCCTTGGCTTTGGTCTTGAAGCGGCGCGCTCCCGCGGCATAGCTTTTTCCAAAGAGCGTTCCGATGGCAGATTGCGCGCGGGCGAGCGACTCTTCAGAAAGGTTAAGCGAATCGGTACGCATGTACGTGATGAGGCCGGTCGAGCCCTCGCCGGCGAGATCCATGCCTTCGTAGAGCTGCTGGGCGATGCGCATGGTCTGACGCGCGGAAAAGCCGAGGCGGCGGAAAGATTCCTGCTGCAGCGTGGAGGTGGTAAACGGTGTGGGCGGTTTTTTTGAAACGGCTTTGGTTTCGATGCCGATCACGGTCCAGGTTGCCTGCTCGAGCCGCGCGGTGATGGCCTTTGCCTCTTGTTCATTCGGGATGGCGAATTTATCGAGTGTCTCGTTATTGATGCGGACGAGGCGCGCCGAAAAGATATCTTGTTTGCGTTTTTCCGGATGTACGTTCGCGGCAATGGTCCAGTATTCTTGCGGCTTGAAGGCCTGGATTTCGCGCTCGCGCTCGACGATCAGGCGCACGGCCACGGACTGCACGCGGCCTGCCGAAAGCCCACGCAGCACTTTTTTCCAAAGGAAGGGCGAGAGCGAGTAGCCGACGAGCCGATCCAAAATACGGCGCGCCTGCTGGGCGTCGACGCGGCGCATGTCGATGGTGCGCGGGTTTTTGAGCGCCTCTTCGATGGCCGATTGGGTGATTTCGTGAAATACGATGCGCTCGGCTTTGTCTGCGTCTAAGCCCAGGGCCTCGGTCAGATGCCAGGCGATGGCTTCGCCTTCGCGGTCTTCATCGGTCGCGAGAATCACACGCTCGGCTTGGCTCGCTTGTTTCTTCAAAAGCGTGACCTGTTTTTTTGACTTGGTCGGAATGATGTACGACGGTTCGTAATTCTTTTCGATTTCCACGCCGAGCTTGGATTTGGGCAGATCGCGAATGTGCCCGTACGACGATTCCACCGCAAAATCGCTCCCGAGGAAGCGGGAGATGGTGCGCGCTTTGGTCGGCGATTCGACGATGACGAGTGATTTGGCCATTCTGAGTTATGCGACGCGTTGAAATCGGTTCTGTCCCATGCCGCGAACGTACCCTTTTAATTCCAACATGGAAAGGCAAGATATGACTGCCGCGGGCGGAAGTTCGGTCGTGCGGCAAAGCTCATCGACGCTCTGCGGCTCCGACAAGAGTTCCAATATGGTGCGCTGGGTCGCGTCCGTCAAGGCGCCGGCGCTCGATGGAGGCGCGGCGCGTTTGGAAATGCCGAGCGCGTCGACCAGTTCTTCGGCGCTTCGGAGTAGTGCGGCGCCTTCTTGAATCAGGCGGTTGTTGCCCGCACTCGCCGCGGAAAAGAGTGTGCCCGGAATCGCGAATACGTCGCGGCCCTGCTCAAGCGCGTAGTTGACGGTGATGAGCGTGCCCGAGCGCTCGGGCGCCTCGGCCACGACCACCACGCGTACCAGGCCGGCGATGAGACGGTTGCGCGCGCGGAAATGGTGTTTCAGCGGCCGGCTTGCGGGCGGATATTCGGAAATGACCGCGCCGCCTTTGCGAATTATCTGCTCCGCCATGTCCCAATGCTCGGCCGGATAGAACGACGTGCGATCCAAGCCGCCGCCCAATACGCCGACGGTTTCGATACTCGATTCGAGCGCGGCGCGATGCGCCGCGCCGTCAATGCCGCGCGCGAGGCCGCTGACAATCGCCACGTCGGCGATATCGGCAAGATCGCGCACGATTTTCCGCGTCGCTTCCAAGCCGTAAGGCGTTGCTTTGCGCGTGCCGATCACGGCGATGCGCGGCTTTCCGGGCGTAATCCTTCCTTTTATATAGAGCGCGGCCGGCGGATGAGCCAGTTGCCGCAGTTCGTGCGGGAATTCATCATCTTCGGCCGCGACGAGCGCGATGCCAAAGCCCACGAGCTTGCGCAATTCCTCGTCCGGACGTACGCGGTCGCGGGCGCGCGCGATGTGGTTCGCGCGTTCGGCGTTTAAGCCGGCCTGTTCCAGCGCGGCGCTCGATGCGCGCCACGCGTTTTCATACGACGGAAACGCGGCGCGGAGTTTCTCGATCGTATCGAGCTCCGCTCCGGACTGCAGTATCGCATGCAGGAATTTTTTTTCCTGTGCGGCTAACATTGCCTCTCACTATACCCGGTAGTAGAACTTCGAACAATCATGCAAGCGCTTCGCGTATGAGTATATCCATCTTTGGCATATGTAAACTGCATGACGGTTTCCGGCATTACATTCCGTTATCCATTCGAAGTTTCACTATCGGGTATACCGACCGCGGAATGGTTTGACAACGCATAATCCGTGCGGTAGTCCTTGAACAGGGTTTACGCATACCGGCTCTTCGATAACCGATACATCACATACCAGGCGACCCGAAGGAGGGATGCATGGTCCAGAGCGAGACCTTCATCGACCGGCTCGTGCATGCGATCCAGGAAAAGCGGAGCGTGCTCTGCGTCGGGATCGATCCGCAATTCGATTCGATACCCGAGCCTTTGAAGCGGGAGGCGATCAGCCGCTACGGTAAGACACTGCGGGCGATCCGCCATCTCTTCGAGGAATTCGCCAAGCGGATCATCCATGCGGTCGAATTCGATGCGGTAGCGGTCAAACCCAACTGGGGTTTTTTCGTCGGCTATGGGTATCACGGTTTCCGCGCGTATCAAAACATTCTCCAGTATGCCCAGCGGCAGGGCCTGATCGTCATCGCTGATGGAAAACCCGGTGATGGGCCGCCGACCGCCCAGTACTACGCCAAGGGGTTTCTCGGTGAGATGCCCTTCTGGCCGGACGGAGACGGAAGGCCGACGACGATTCGGTCGCCCATCCGGGCCGACGCCATGACCGCGCAAGTCGAGCTCGGCGAACCATGGTGGGATGCGCTGCGCGATGAGGTCGTCGCGACCGGACGCGGCGCGTTCCTGATGCTGCGCTCTTCGTTCCGCGGGGGATGGAGCGGGCACGAATCGAGCATCCAGCGGCATACCACGATCAGCGCCGAGCCGTGGTGGGAGCAGTTCGCGCAGAGCCACATGAAAAAAATCTGCGCGGATACGGCCGGCAAAACCGGCTGGTACAATGTCGGCGCGGTGGTGGGCGCGACATTTCCCCGGGAGGCGGAAACAATCCGCAAAATCCTGCCCAAGGTCTGGTTTCTCACGCCGGGTCTCGGCGACCAGAAGGCGACAGCGGACGATGCCGTCGCGGGCGTCGATGACCAGGGTCTTGGCGTGCTCGCGGCGCCAAGCCGCAGCGTGATCTACGCATACATGCGCGAAGGATTCATCCGGCCGCCCGAAGAATTCGCGCAAGCGGCCGCGGCCGCCGCGCGCGTCGCGCGCGACGCGCTCAACATGGCGATCCAGCGGCGGCTGCACGATCGGAAGAATGCCACGGTCAGATAATGGAAAAGGAGGATGCCTTGCTGACGAAGGAGGAACAAGAGGTCGCCCTGATTCTTCATCGCTGTCAGGTGAACCAGTTCAGTCGTACGGGGTTCCTGGGCGCGCACCACGCAGAGCATCCGGATGCGCCGCCGATGCCCGATTACATTCAGACGGCGAATCTGTATTCCTTCCCTGCGGACGCATGGAGGGTTGCTGAGATCTTCGCCGGGCGGTTCGGCGCTCGGCTGAAGGTCGAATGCGATCTGATCATGGATGTACCGAGGGCCTCGACGCCGTTCGTGGCATACGTGGCGGTCCTTACCGGCATTCCCATGATCATGCCTCAATACGAGTCCAAGCAGCGCGGCATCGACAGTCCGTTCACCGGCGTGTGGGTGTCGGGGCAGCGTGTCGGCATCATCGACGGCGTCAAGAATACCGGCCTTTCGCTTCGAAAGGCTATCGCGCACTGCAGGAAGCACCGGCTCGTGCCAACCTTCGCCGGCGCGATCACGGATCGTGGTACTGACGAAGAAGAGTTCATCGATGGCGTGCCGTCCGGTTCGCTACTCCGCTGGCGGAGGGCCCTCGACTTTTACGAGTCGGAAAGCGACATCCCGGCCGATCTCATTGATGCCTCACGGCAATATCCGGATGTGTTCAGGCGGTATCTCTGGGTGAAAAACCATGCGGACGGGAAGTAGCCGTCCAAGAAAGGGATCCGATGCAGAATCAGCTGACTGACGTTCAGATGATCTCCTGGAACGATCTGCGGGCCCGGCTGCGGGAGGGCCTCGACAAGCTCCTCGCAGTGGTGCCCGAAGGCGATGCGCCGGAGTTGAAGCTGGGCTATCGCGACAGTGGGGGTTGGCTCCCGCTTCCGCCGGAGGCAGCCGATCCGCTCGTGCTGCTGCGCGAGTTCGTCGGGCCGGTCGTGACGCTATCGCGTCATCGGTCTCCCGCTCAAGTTCGCGCGCTTCTCCATCAAGGCGTCGGTCAATGCCTCATCGCCGAGGACCAGAGCTGGCATCAGGCCTACGTCGACTGAAGCTTGCGCAGTTCCTTAAGGTTTCGGCCCGTCGCGCGAACGCGCGCGACGGGCTAACTCTTTTAATTACCCGTCGCCAGTGCCCACAATTTCCTCGAGCGCTTCGTTGAGCAAAGATGCATAGAGATTCAAACCGACTTTATTCATGGTTCCGGATTGCTGTTTGCCGAGCACATTGCCCGCGCCGCGAATTTCCAGATCGCGCAATGCGAGCTGAAACCCCGCGCCAAGTTCCTGCGCTTCGCGCAATGCCTCAAGGCGCTGCTCGGCTTCGGCGGTCATGCCGCGCGTCGGGTAGAAAAAATACGCATAGGCCTGCTCGCCGCCTCGGCCGACGCGGCCGCGGATCTGATGCGCTTGCGCCAACCCGAGCCGCGCGGCATTGGCGACGATGAGCGTATTGGCATTGGGCATATCCAGTCCGTTTTCGATGATTGTGGTCGCGAGTAGGATATCGATTTCGCCCGCGCGAAAGGCATGCACGGTGCGCACCAGTTCCGTCTCGCGCATGCGGCCGTGGAGCACCGCGATGCGCGCACCCTTGGCCATGCGCTCGAGTCGCCGGCGTACGAGCTCGATGGAATTGATGCGGTTCCAAAGATAAAAAATCTGGCCGCCGCGTTTGCGCTCTGTGCGGATCGCTTCGGCAATCGCGCTCTGCGAGAAGGGCAGAATGAACGTCTGGATGGGGATGCGGCCGTGCGGCGGTTCGTGGATCGCGGAAAGGTCGCGGAATTTGGCGAGCGCCAGCGACAGCGTGCGGGGAATCGGCGTGGCCGAAAGCGAGAGAATATCCACGTTGGCGCGCAATTCCTTGAACCGTTCCTTCTGGCGGACGCCGAAGCGCTGTTCCTCGTCGATAATAACGAGGCCGAGATCCTTGAATTGAATATCGCGGGACAATAAACGATGCGTGCCGATGACGATATCGGTCTGGCCGGTTCGGATGCGTTCGATTTCGTGCTTGATATCGCGCTTCGACGCCAGGCGCGTCAATTGTGCCACGGTAAGCGGAAGATTACCGAGTCGTTCGCGAAACGTCGCCGCATGCTGGTCGGCGAGCACGGTCGTCGGCACCAAGAGCGCTACTTGTTTGCCGGTATATGCCACGCGGACCGCGGCGCGGATCGCGACTTCGGTCTTGCCGAATCCCACGTCGCCGACGAGCAGCCGATCCATCGGCTTTCCGGCCGAAAGATCGCCGTGGATCTCGGCAATAGCGCGCTCTTGATCGCGGGTTGTGGCCCAGGGAAACGATGCGGCCAGCACGGCCTCGATCTCGGGAAAGCGGGGATACGGCGGACGCGTCGCTGCGGCACGACGCCGGTAGATCGCCGCCAATTCTTTGGCCATTGTTCGCGCATCCTCGCGCGCCTTGCGTTTGGTGGTTTCCCACACCGTGCCGCCGAGGCGGTGCACGGTCGGCGTCTCGAATCCGACATAGCGTGCGATACGCTTGGATTGTTCGCGCGGAACCAGCAAGCGGTCAGGCATGGAACCGGCGCGCGGCGGCGCGTATTCCAGTTCGAAAAATTCATTGCCGGTTTCGCGCGCGGCAATCCCGCGAAATATTCCGATGCCGTGATCGATGTGTACGACAAAGTCGCCGGGCTTCAGTCCGGCGAGCCACAGTTTCTCGTATTCGTCGGCCGATGCCGCGCTCGGAGTTTTGAGAGGTTTGGGTTTTTCGGCAACCGGCAGCGGCAGAATGTTGAGTACGGTGTTCCCGGAAAATTCGATGCGGATCGGATGCTCGATGTTGATCGGAAATACGTCCACGATGCCGCCGCGCGTGGCGAATTCGCCGGGGGCGGAAACCATGCCGACTTTGCCGTAGCCCATGTCGGCGAGTTTGCGCAGGAGCGGCGAGTAGGGAAGCGCGGCGTCGTGCTCCACGATCACGGTACGGTCGCGCCACCACGGATCCTGCCGCGCTTGCTTCCGTATTTCGTCGGCATGCTCTCGGAACCACAAAACGCCCCGTTCCAGAAAATAGGGGGTGATGCCGGCGATGAGGGTGGGTTCTTGGGCGGGCATTACATATGGCGTGACTGAGTTAGGCGTTGTACTGGTTCATCGCGCGTTCGGGTCCCATATCCGTGATCGCTTCGATGGCGGCGATCGATTTTTTGACCATTGTTTTGGCAGTCGCTTCCTCATTGCCGCGGAATTTCTCGAGTACGAGCTTTTCGGCCGGAACGCGGCGCTTTTTCTGGATGCCGATGCGCATGCGCCAGAATTCGCGGGTTTTCAAGGCGCGGGCGATCGCGTCAACGCCCTTGTGGCCGTTGGAGCTCTTATTAAAGGAAAGCTTGGTCGCGCCGAGCATAAGGTCAGCATCATCATGCAGCACCACGATCTGCTTCGGCTTCACTTTATAGAATTTGGCGGCGGGTCCGGCGGCATTGCCGCTTTTGTTCATGAATGTTTCGGGCAGCACGAATGCCGCTTTTTCTTTGCCGATTTTTCCTTCCGCGACCAGGGCTTGGAGCTTCGCCGACGGCGCGGGTGCCGGAAATCCGAGCTTGCGGACAGCCGCGAGCAGGGTTTCGCGCCCAATATTATGCCGGGTGCCGGCGCAATCCGGGCCAGGGTTGCCGAGTCCGATAAAGAGATACATAGCCGGTAGTAGAACTTCGAATACTGAATGCGATTTCCACCGTGTATTTTCAGGTATTTTACCCAAGAGAGCCCGGTGTTCGAGTTATCGGGCCGCCGGCCCATTCGAGATTTCGCCCCCGGGTATACCGGGCCAATTCTATCCCGCCCGCCGGCATTTGCCAAACGTCCAAAACTATACTAAAATCGTCCCATGTCATTTGATTCCGCGCTTCCGCCGCGCCGATCCGAACCTACGCCGGAACCCAAATTCGCTTCAACGCTCCGCCGGACGATCGGCGAGTTTTTACGCTTGGCCGTGATCGCGGCCGCCATCGCACTGCCGATCCGCTACTTCATTGCGCAGCCGTTCGTGGTGGATGGCGCATCCATGAGCCCAAACTTCATCGATGGCCAGTATTTGGTCGTGGATGAATTGACGTACTTTCTGCGGCCGCCGGAACGGGGCGAGGTCGTCGTGTTCCGCTATCCGCGGAATCCCCAGACGCATTTTATCAAGCGCATCATCGGCCTGCCGGGCGAAACCGTCGAAATCCGCGAAGGCGACGTCTACATTGCGAACGCCGAATATCCGGACGGATTCAAGCTCGAAGAGTCGTATCTGCCCGAAGACGTCCACATTCCCGGCGCGTTCAAGTTCGTGCTCGGACCCGAGGAATACGTCGTGCTCGGCGATAACCGGGCCGAGAGTTCGGATTCGCGCTACTGGGGAACGCTCGAACGCCGCCTGATCACCGGCCGCGCGATCTTCCGCGCCTGGCCGCCGACTGATTTCGGACCCATTGTGCAGCCCTAAGACCGCATGGCACGACCCAAAGACAAACCAAAAATGATCCAGCGGCCGCGCGGCACGCATGATGTTTTGCCGCCGGAGCAACCGATATGGGAAGCGGTCCGGAAAACTATTCGCGAACTTTCCCGTTTCTACGGATTCGAGCGCATCGAGACGCCGCATTTTGAGATGACGGATCTGTTCACCACGGGCGTCGGCGAAGCGACTGATATCGTGACCAAACAGATGTATTCGTTCAAGACCCGCGGCGGCGATCAATTGACGCTGCGGCCCGAAGGTACCGCGCCGGTGGCGCGCGCATTTATTGAACACGGCATGATGAACTGGCCGCAGCCGATCAAAGTGTTTTATGACGGTTCGTTTTTCCGCCACGAGAACCCGCAGCGCGGCCGATACCGCGAGTTCCACCAGTGGGGACTCGAGGTGCTCGGCGATGACGGAGCGGTAGCGGACGCTGAGGTGATCCACGTTTTCACGTTGTTTCTCCGCGAGTGGGGCTTTAAGGATTTCATCGTCGAGGTCAATTCCATCGGCTGCCCGGCATGCCGCGCGCCGTTCCGCGCGCAGCTTACGCAGTATTACCGGTCCAAGGTTCGGGGGCTTTGCAAGGATTGCAAAGAGCGGTTCAAGGAAAATCCGTTGCGCCTTCTGGACTGCACCGAAGAAAAGTGCATGCAGGTCAAGAAAGGCGCGCCGCAGCTTTTGGATAAGCTTTGCGAAGCGTGCCGATCGCACTTCAAATTGCTCCTGGAATTCTTGGAAGAGCTGCAGATTCCCTACGCATTGAATCCGCACCTCGTGCGCGGACTCGATTATTATACGCGCACGGTATTCGAGGCCTATGTCGACGAACCGATCAAGCCCTCGGCCGAGCCGATTAGTCCCGAAGCGGTCGTCCCGGAAGAAAAATCGGCGGACGAAGAGGCGCCCGCGCCGGTCGAGGCACCGAAGCTCGAGGACAAATCGCCGCGCCGACTTGCCGTATTCGGAGGCGGCCGCTATGATAACCTCGTTGAATTGGTCGGCGGCAAGTCGACGCCCGCCTGCGGCGGTGCGCTCGGCTTGGAACGGTTCATCGCGCTCGTGCGCGAGGCGGGCAGGGCGCCGGCCGAAGAAAAGCCGAATGTGTTCTTGGTGCAGCTCGGCGAACTTGCCAGGAAAAAAAGTTTTCGGATCATGGAGGAGCTCCGCGCCGCGGGCATCACCATGGCCGAATCGCTGGGGCGCGACTCGATTCGTTCGCAACTCAAAGTCGGTGATCGCGTCGGGGCGCTGTACGCCCTGATTATCGGCCAGAAAGAGGCGCTCGATGAAATGGTGATTCTTCGGGAGATGTCGTCGGGTATCCAGGAAACCATCCCGCGAAGCCGGCTGGTCGATACCTTGAAACGGAAGCTCAAGACCTAGGTATGGATCCCGTTAGAGACCGCGGTCGCGGTATATAAATTATGCGGATGCTGAGAATAGTAATTACTCAGGGTAATCGACGGGCGGGAAACTGTGCGACCGCGCCCTGTCTCTAACGGGATGGACTGCGTATTCTGCAAAATCGCGCGCAAAGAAGTGCCGACCGAGGTCGTGGCTGAGGATGCCCAGATTCTGGCCTTCCCCGATCATAAACCCAAGGCCCCGGTTCATATTCTCGTCATCCCGAAAGAGCACATTCAGTCAATCGCGCATCTGGAAGCGAATCATAACGATGTGATCGCGAAGCTCATCTATACCGCCAAGCACGTCGCCGCCGAAAAAGGACTGAAAGGATACAAGCTCGCGTTCAACGTCGGGCGCGCGGGCGGGCAGCTCGTCGATCACCTCCATCTGCACCTCTTGGGCGGATGGGACAAGCCCGAAGATTGGAAAAAAGGATTTTTAGGAGATTTGTAATCACATATTCATCGCATGGTCTACGTCAAACGAAAAGAACGCGAAACGACCGCCTCAATGCTTCGTCGCTTCACGCGGCGCGTGCAGCAATCGGGCGTGCTGTTGCGCGCGCGCAAGGGTCGCTTCTTCGTGCCCAAGCCCAGCCGCCGCGCCGTGCGCGAGCGGGCGTTGCGCCGCATCCAAGTTCAAAAGGAGCGCACGAAGCTCGTGAAGCTCGGCAAATTGCATGAACTCGACCGCTAGTCCGTTCTCATGCTCGCCGATACCGTTGCCGCCCAATTGAAAGAAGCAATGGTGGCGCGGGATGAACTCCGCGTCTCGACCCTGCGCATGCTGCAGGCCGCTTTGCAAAATCGCGAAATCACCGAGCGGGGCAAGGGGAGTGCAAGCCCGCTTACCGATGCCCAGGTCACGGCAGTGGTCCGCGCGGAACTCAAAAAGCGGCGCGACGCCATCGAAGCGTATCGCGCCGCGGGCCGGGTTGATGCCGCGGCGCGGGAAGAAGCCGAAGCGGGGGTGCTCGCTGTGCTCTTGCCGCCCGAACTTTCCGATGCCGAGCTCGATGCGCTTGTGGCCGAAGGCGTTCTTGCGACCGGCGCGGCAAGCGAGCGCGATTTTGGTAAACTGATGGGGTGGCTCCGCGGACGGGTGGACGGCAAGGCATCGGGCGAGCGAGTCGCCGCGGCAGCCAAACGGAAGTTAGGAGTTGCATGATCGTAACGGTCGCAAATCGGACTGCGGCGCGCGTGTCCCGCGCTGAAGTCGCGCGCATCATCGAACGAACGTTCCGGATACTGCGCCGCCAGGGCTTTGGCATCGAGCAGGGATATGCCGTATCCGTGGCCTTCGTGGGCCAGCGCGAGGCCAAAGCCATTGCCAGCCGATTTTTAAAAAAACGCCACGCCGCCAACGTCCTTTCCTTCGACTATGGCCCGGCGGGGGAGCTCGTTCTCAACCCGGACGCTATTCGGCGCTCGATTCCGGCATTGGGGGCCTCATTTTCCGAGGCTTTGCGCCGGCTCCTCATCCACGGGGCCGTGCATTTGGCGGGCGTGCATCATGAGCGTTCCCGGCGGGAGGCCCGCGCGGCGGAACGATTAGAAGCGGATATCGAACGAGCGCTCCGCGTCCGGCGGCGCTGAATAAAAACCTGTGCGCGATGTTTCCATAGGCATTGATATCGGTACGACCGCAGTGACGACTGCGGTCGTCGAACGCATGGCCGACGGAACCATTGCGGTGCGCGGCATCGGCCGCGCGCCGAGCGCCGGCTTGCGCCGCGGCATGATCGTGGATGTGGATGCGACCGCGCAATCAATCCGCCGTTCGGTGCTTGAGGCGTCCAAGGCCTCGGGCGCGACGATTCGCGCCGCGGTAGTCGGCATCGGCGGGACGCATCTGGGAAGCTTTACGACGCGCGGCGCGGTTGCCGTGACGCGTACGGACGGGGAAATCACCGAGCAAGATGCGACGCGCGCGCTCGCGGCCGCCGAAGGATTCATTTCGAAAAATCCCAATCGCGAGATCGTGCATGTTATCCCGCGTGAATTTCGCGTGGACGGACAGGGCGGCGTCATGGATCCGGTGGGTTTGGTCGGCATGAAGCTTGAAGTGGAAGCGCTCGTTATCGATGGTGCGCGGCCCGCGCTGCAAAATATCGTGAAGGCCTGCGAGCTTGCCGGCATTGAAGTGCGCGATTGGGTCGCCAACGTCGTGGCCGCGTCGTCGGTGCTTTTGAATGATCAGCAGCGGGAACTCGGCGCGATGCTCTTGGACTTGGGCGCGGGCACCACGGATTTTGCGATCTTTGAGGAAGGGCGACTCCTGGACGCGGGCGTCATTCCGATCGGCGGCACACACATCACTGCCGACATCGCGATCGGCCTTCGAACCAACATCGCGGCCGCGGAACAGATCAAGCTGCGTTACGCGTCGGCATTGCCCGATCCGCGCGCGACGCGGCGCGATACCATCGCACTCGGAGATTTCGTGCGCGGCGACAGTTCGGTCTTCGCGGTCCGCGACCTCGTCGATATTATCGGCGCGCGGCTTACCGATGTGTTCGAACTTGCGACCAAAGCGATGAAACGCGTCGGCCGCGCGGGCCTCTTGCCCGGCGGCATCGTGCTCGTCGGAGGCGCGGCCTCCATTCCGGCGATTCAGGAACTCGCGCGCCGGGAGCTCCGTTTACCGGTCGAGACCGCGACCGAACTTTCCATCGAGGGCATGCCGCTTGATGCGCCGACCGAATTTGCGGTATCCATCGGCCTCGCACTGTGGGAAGGTCGGGGACTGCGGTTCGCCCCCCGGCACGCCAATCGTTTCGGCAGCATTTGGGAAGGAATCAAGCGCGTATTGCGCACATTCGTGCCCTAGTTCCGGCCATCGGCTGGACTTGTCGCCGGCGGTAGTACTCGAACACACCCGGAGCAATTATCAAGTTTACGAATCGCCGGCTTTTTGCTACGGCTCGTATAGGAATTTATAATCGTCCGGTTCAATGGGCGGCGGCATGATGCTGCCGCCGTATCCCGCTTTTCTCGAAAACGCATTCGCTGTGCCACACCTCAAACCAGAACTCGAAACGTTTGCGCGCATCAAAGTCGTTGGCGTCGGAGGATCCGGCAACCACGCCGTAACGCGCATGGTGGAGAAGAAAATTCACGGCGTTGATTTTATTGTTATTAATTCCGACGCCCAGGATCTTCATCAGGCCAAGGCGCAGCACAAGATCCATATCGGTAAAAATCTGACCAAAGGCCTCGGCGCGGGGATGAATCCGGAAATCGGGCGCCAGGCGGCCGAAGAGAATCGTGACGACATCCACGAAGCGATCAAGGGCGCGGACATGGTGTTCGTGACCTGCGGCTTGGGCGGCGGCACCGGCACCGGGGCCGCACCGATCGTCGCCGAAGTTGCGAAAGAATCGGGCGCGCTGACGGTCGGCGTCGTGACGAAACCGTTTTCGTTCGAAGGATTGCAGCGCACGCGCATCGCCGAAGAGGGTTGGGCGAAATTGCGCGACCGCGTGGACGCGCTCATCACGATCTCGAACGATCGGCTCTTGAATCTCGTCGACAAGGCGACTTCGCTCCTCTCGGCATTCCAGGTCTGCGATGACGTGCTACGCCAAGCGGTGCAGGGCATCTCCGATCTCATCACGCTGCCGGGCTTGATCAACGTGGACTTCGCAGACGTGCGCGCGGTGATGCAGGATACCGGTTCCGCATTGATGGGCGTGGGCTTGGCGACCGGCGATGACCGCGCGGTGCAGGCCGCGCGCGCCGCGGTTAGCTCGCCGCTTTTGGATATTTCTATTGATGGCGCGCACGGTGTGCTCTTCAACGTCTCGGGCGGTTCGGACATGACCATGTGGGAGATCAACGAGGCGGCCAAAGTCATTACCGAATCCATTGATAAGGAAGCAAAACTCATTTTCGGCGCGGTCCACGACGAACGGCTGAAGAAAGGCGAGCTCAAAATCACCGTGATTGCGACCGGATTCGGGACGCCGGTGCCCAAACCCGTGCCCGAATTGAAAAAAGCGGTCACGCCGCCGCCCGCCCTTGAGCGCGCCAAACCCGCGGTGCCGACGGCAACACCCGTGACCCGCGATGCCGAAGAAGAGGAGTGGGGAGCGGTGCCCGCGTTTCTTCGCCGCCGCAAGTAGCGCTCGGCTCCGCGGCCGCCAGCCGAGCCCGATGGGCCAGTTCGGCAGGCCGTCAACGGAGCGGGCGAAATTTTCCGAAAAATTCTCTTCGCGCCTTCCTTCAGGCGACGGCTCATGAGCCGTCGCCTGATTCGTTTGTCTTGCCAAAAATATTTTTCATTGCGTAGGCCGGCTTTCGCAGCGGTTATCCACACCGGTTCTCTGGCGGACGAGGTCTATAATAAAAATCTCTCAATCGATTCGTCGTCTTTCTTATTCATAGAGGTCTGTTCCGTTCGGTCGCGTAGTTCGCAAGGCCCCCCGTCGAGGCCTTTCGGCTCCCCGCAGGAACGCATACGTCCATGCCCGACGCAACGCTCACGCCCGGGGTCGCAACCCAAAAGAAAGTCGCGCTTCCTATTGCGCGGTTGTTCTCGGCGCCCGGCCGCCATCCGTTCGATGAAGTGGAATGGGAAAAGCGTCCGGTCGTCATTCGGGGCATGAATGGCGTGACGCACGAAGAAGAAGGCGAGTTTCCGGTATTTTGGTCGGTCAACGCTTCCAATATAACCGGCTCGAAGTATTTTCGCGGGAAAATCGGCACGCCGACGCGCGAAAATTCAGTCAAGCAGATGATCAGCCGCGTCGTGCGCGTCGCGCGCGAGTGGGGATTGCAGTTCGGACATTTCGATACCGAAACCGAAGCCAATACCTTTGCCGACGAGCTGACGCATATCCTTTTGTTCCAGAAGGCCTCGTTCAATTCGCCGGTGTGGTTCAACGTCGGCGTTGAAACCAAGCCCCAGTGTTCGGCCTGCTTCATCCTTTCGGTGGAAGATGACATGCGCTCGATCATGGATTGGATCTATACCGAGGCTATGATTTTCAAAGGAGGATCGGGCGCGGGCGTGAATCTATCGCCGTTGCGTTCATCGCACGAGAAATTGACGCAAGGCGGCCGCGCTTCCGGACCCGTATCATTTATGCGCGGCGCTGATTCGATCGCCGGCATGATCGCGTCAGGCGGCTCGACGCGCCGCGCGGCAAAGATGGTCGTGCTCAATGCCGATCACCCGGATATCATGTCCTACGTGCGTTCAAAAGCCGACGAGGAAAAGAAAGTGCGCGCGCTCATGGCGGCGGGCTACGACATGCAGGATTTGAACAACGACGGCTGGAAGTCCATCCAATACCAGAACGCGAACAACTCCGTGCGCGTAACCGATGAATTCATGCGCGCGGCCGAAACTGATAGTACGTGGCAGACCCGTTATATCATGACAGGCGAAGTTGCCGGAGAGATGAAGGCGCGAGAGCTCCTGCGCGCGATCGCCGAGGCGTCATGGGAATGCGGCGATCCGGGATTGCAGTACGACACGACGATCAACCGCTGGAACACCGCAGCCAACACCGGGCGTATCAACGCGACGAATCCGTGCGCAGAATACATTCACCTCGACAACTCGGCCTGCAACCTCGCGTCTATTAATCTGATAAAGTTTTTGGGCGATGACGATTCGTTCCGCGTGGAGGATTTCATGCACACGGTACGGATCATGATTCTCGCCCAGGAGATCTTGGTCGGCGGCTCGTCCTATCCCACGCCGAAAATCGAGAAAAATGCCCATGATTTTCGCGAATTGGGCTTAGGTTACGCGAATCTTGGCGCATTTATGATGGCGTTGGGCGTGCCCTATGACTCGGCCGAAGGTCAGGCGATCGCCGGCGGCATCACCGCGCTCATGACCGGCGAGGCCTACCGTTATTCGGCCGTGATCGCCGCGCGCATGGGACCGTTCGCCGGATTCGCGGTCAATCGCGAGCCGATGACCCGAGTGCTCCGCATGCATCGCGACGCGCTCTCGACCATCGCGCGCGATAAACTGTTCGATCCGCGCATCTACGACCAAGCCGTGCAATCCTGGAACGAAGCGGTGCGCCTCGGCGAAACGTACGGCGTGCGCAATTCGCAGGTCACGGTTATCGCGCCGACCGGCACGATCTCGTTCATGATGGATTGCGATACCACGGGCGTGGAGCCGGATTTTTCGCTCGTCAAAACCAAGAACTTGGTGGGCGGTGGGGTAATGAAAATCGTCAATCGCACCGTACCCCGCGCGCTCCGGCGCCTCGGCTACGACGAAGTCCAGATCAACGACATCATCGCGCACATCGAGGCGAAAGGAACGGTCGAAGGCGCGCCGCATATTCAGAACGAGCACTTGGCGGTATTCGATTGCGCGGTCAAACCGGCCAACGGCACGCGCTCGATCGCGTGGCAGGGCCATGTGCGAGTCGTCGCCGCGGTACAGCCGTTTATTTCGGGCGGCATCTCGAAGACCTTCAACATGCCGTATGAGACGACGGTCGAAGAGATTATGGAGGCCTATATCATGGCCTGGAAACTCGGCATCAAATGTTTCGCGGTGTATCGCGACGGATCGAAAGCCGCCCAGCCGCTGGTCACGTCGAGCGGCAAAGGCGGCGCGCGCGAGGACGCCAAGCAAGTTGAGATGCCGTTCGCACCCATGCGCCGCCGCATGCCCGCGACCCGCGCGTCCGAGACGCATAAGTTCGTCGTCGCCGGCCACGAGGGCTACATGACTTATAGCGTCCACCCTGACGACGGCCTTGCCGAAATTTTCATCCGCATGGCCAAACAGGGCTCGACCCTCGCGGGACTCTTGGACTCGTTCGCGATCATGGTATCGGTTTCGCTCCAGTACGGTGTGCCGTTGAAAGACCTCGTGCGCCGCTTCGCCTACACGCGTTTCGAGCCGGCCGGCTTTACCGAAAACGCCGACATCCAAGTAGCGACCTCGATCGTGGACTATATCTTCCGGTATTTGGGCCAGCGCTTCCTTTCGCCCGATGAGCTGGCGGAGCTTGGTATCAACGCGTCGAGCGCCGTGCTCGCGCCTCTGACGAATCGCGCGGCAGCCGCTCCCATGGAGGGCGAGCTGGAACCGACCCAGCCGGTCAGAATCGAGGCCACGAAAGCCATCAAAATCGAGGAAACAGTGACCATATACGCCGACTCGGTCTGCCGGAATTGCGGGGGAATGCTGGTTCAGACCGGGGCCTGCAAGACCTGCCGCTCCTGCGGCGTCTCGACCGGCGGGTGCTAGATCGCTCGCATCCCGGAAAAATCTCAGCCGTTCTGCGAACGCCGTTGCCTCGGATGCTTCGCAATGCGAATCAGGAAAATTTCAACTCGACCGCGCCGAAGACGCGGGACTCGGACAAGAAAATTTTCCTTGCATTGCTCGCGTCCTCGGCACGGCGTTTGTCGCATCTCGGCAATGTAATTTTTACGGAATACTCACTTGGCATTTCCCTGCGGTAGGGCCCTTGCGGGGCCCTCGGTCCTGTTATGATAACCGCATTATGCTGCTTATATTCACTGGCAATGGAAAAGGAAAAACCACGGCCGCGCTCGGGCAGGCGCTGCGTTCGGTTGGCGAAGGCAAACGAGTATTGATGGTGCAGTTTATTAAAGGGCCGTGGAAGTCGGGCGAAGATGACATTGAGATCGTTATCAAAGGAAATCCTTCGACAAGCTCGGGATCACCAACCTTTCGGTTGGTGAAGATGGGCAAAGGCTTTGTCGGCATTCTCAACGACAAACTGCCGCGTGAAGAACATGAACGAGCCGCAGCCGAGGCGTTGATTTATGCGCGGCAAGAGGCGGAGTCCGGAAAATGGAACATGATTATTCTTGACGAGGTAAACAATGCGGTTGCCCTTGATCTTATAAGGAAGGAAGACGTGCTCGCATTCGTAGATAGCGCATTGCCGAAGCTGGAGCACATTATTTTGACTGGCCGCGATGCGCCGCAAACATTCATCGAGCGAGCGGACTTGGTGACGGAGATGCGCGATGTGAAGCATCCCTATGAGCAGGGGATCAAAGCCAAGAGAGGATTGGAATATTGATGAGTAAGTCGCGGATATTTTTCTGGCTCAACATCGCATTCATCGCCGGCATCGCCGCCGCATCCTACTTTTTCGTATCACTCACCGTTGTGTGGGCGGTTTTTATATTCGGCGTTATCGCTACCGTATCCGCGCTGCGTCGGCACGGAGTGCGGCAACCGGCACTTGTCGCTGGCGCGTGCTGCATTACGGCGGCGTTCGGGATGTTTTGGTTTCTCTGGCGTGGCGCGGCGGATTTACCGTTGGAATCCACGGTCGGCGCACCCGCAATCATTGAGGGCGTGATCGCAGCAGAACCGCGGCGGACCGCGCGGAGCCAGCAGATCGTGATCGAAGAATCAATGACCAACGCGCGGATTCTTATCGGAACGGAGCGGTTCCCCGAATACGCGTACGGCGACCGTGTCGCGGCGGCGGGCATCGTGAAGCATCCGGAAAACTTTTCCGATGATTTTGATTACGCCGCGTTCCTCGCCAAAGACGATATTTACTACACGATGGCGTTTCCGAAAATTACGATACTCGGTACGGGTGCGGCTTCCCCGGTGCGGCATATGCTCTTTAGCATCAAAAACGCTTTTGCGGCGTCGTTGGAGCGGACATTTCCCGAACCGCATGCCGCATATCTCAAGGGGCTTTTGCTCGGCGAGCGGCAAAGTTTTTCCGAAGAATTGCGCGAGGATTTGCGGCGGACGGGCACGGCGCATATCGTGGCGTTGTCGGGATACAATATCGGCATCGTCGCAAGCGGACTCATGGCGCTGCTCCGCTGGCTCTGGGTGCCGTTCGGTGCCGCGTTTTGGGGCGCGACGTTCGGCATTATCGGTTTCGTGGCATTGACCGGCGCCCAGGCATCGGTGGTGCGCGCGGCGATCATGGGCACGCTCGTGCTTGTCGCGGCGCGCGAAGGGCGTCCGTACCATATGCGCAATGCCCTGGCGTTTGCCGCGGCGGCGATGCTTTGGGAGAATCCGAAGCTTTTGCGGTTCGATGTCGCATTTCAACTTTCGTTCCTGGCGACCGTCGGCGTGGTGTGGGGCTCACCTCTCGTGGCGGCGTGGTTCCGGCGCATCGGGGCGCGTTTGCATATTTGGCTTCGCGAGCACGGCGTCGTTCGCGAGCAACGCGGCGGCGGATTACGCGAGAGGCGATCCTTGTTTGTCGAAACGCTCGCGACCACGATTGCCGCGCAGCTCGCGGTCTCGCCGCTGCTCGTGCTCACATTCGGCGAACTCTCGCTCATCAGCCCGATCGCCAACGCCATGGTCCTTGTGCTCATACCGTATACCATGGCTCTCGGATTTGTGACGGGACTTGTCGGCATGGTCGCGCCCGTCGCCGCGCTGCCGCTTGGGTGGATGACGCGCGCGCTGACGAGCTATGAACTCGGCGTTATCGAGGCGCTCGGCGGGATATCGTACGCTGCCATTAACGATCGGCGCGTCGGTATGGCGATCGTGGCCGGCATTGCGCTCGGCATTGCCGCGGCCCTTGTCTGGCGCCGCATGCGCGCCCGCGCTCTTGTTATTCTATGATCACGCGCCTCAACCATTGGCGCTGGCTTGTCGTCGGCGCATTGGGATTCGCGGCGCTTGCCGTCTGGTCGGCGGTGTTCGCCTTGGCCGAACGCCAGGATCTTACGCTCACCGTGCTTGATATCGGCCAAGGCGAAGCGCTTTTCATCGATGCGGGCAATGGCGTGCAGGTGCTCATCGACGGCGGGCCGAGCGACGCGATTCTGGAAAAACTCGGTACGGCCATGCCGTTTTGGGACCGGACGATCGAGCTGGTTGTGCTGACGCATCCGCATGCGGACCACGTGAGCGGGCTCGTATCCGTGCTTGATCGGTATCGGGTCGGCATGGTGATCGATTCGGGCGTGGCGCACGAGATCGCCGATTATGCCGCGTGGCAAGAGCGGATTCGCGATCAGGGCATTGTCCGCCATGTGCCGGTCGCGGGCGAGCGGATCAGAATCGATGCGGATACGGTTTTTGAAGTGCTCGCGCCGTTGGAAAATTTCGATGGCCGCACGGCCCCGGTGCATGACGCCATGGTGGTACTGCGTTTGGTGGATGCGGGGGCGACGGCACTGTTGACCGGCGATGCGGAAGCAGATGTCGAGGCGCACATTCTTTCCAGCGGTGGAATCGTTTCCGCGGATTTGTTGAAAGTAGGGCATCATGGATCGAAAACTTCGACGAGCGCGCGATTCCTTGAGGCCGTGCGCCCGGCAATGGCGGCGATGTCGCTCGGCGCCGGCAACCGCTACGGCCATCCGCATCCGTCCGTGGTGTCTCGCCTTGAAGCGGCGGGCGTTCCGATTTATCGGACCGATCGACGCGGCGACTGCATATTTACGAGTACCGGTGAATCGTTTGCCGTTCGTTGCGTTCGGGAAAATACATTGCCTGCTATTGAATGATTCGGCCCGATCGGCTACGATTGGTCCATTATGAAAGGGCTGAACTTTCCATTGTTCCCGACGAAGCTCGGCGATCAAAGCCCGCGCTTCGCGCTCGAAGATCCGGTCGAGCGGCGCAAGTACTTCGATCTCAAAGCCGGACCGGAAATCGAGAAGCTCCGCGAGTATCTCCGAACGGGAACGTTCGTCGGTTTTTTGTTGGGCAAGAAAAATTCCGGCAAAGGAACCTACTCGAAGTTGTTCATGGAAGCGGTCGGGGGTGAACGCGTGGCGCACCTGTCGGTCGGCGATATCGTGCGCGGCGTGCACAAAGATCTGGCGGACGAAAGCCGTAAGCAAGAGCTTATCAAATTTCTCGAATCGCGCTATCGCGGATTCATCACTATCGAGGCCGCGCTCGATATTATTCTCGGCCGCGACACGAAAACTTTGCTGCCAACCGAAATCATCATCGCGCTCGTGGAGCGGGAGATTGATCGCATCGGTCGTAAGGCGATTTTTATCGACGGTTTCCCGCGGAATTTGGACCAGATATCGGCCGCCCTCTATTTCCGCACGATCATCGGTTACCGCGATGATCCGGACTTTTTCGTGTTTATCGACCTTCCGGATACGGTTATTGATGCGCGCATGAAGACGCGCGTGGTTTGCCCGAAATGCAACATGCCGCGAAGTTTGCAGTTGTTGCGAACCAAAGAAGTCGGATACGACGAAGCGGCTAAGGAATTCTATCTGATCTGCGATAATCCGGCGTGCGGTTCGAGCGCGCGCATGATCGGCAAGGAAGGGGATGAGCTCGGCATCGAGGCGATCCGCGATCGGGTGGAATTGGATGACAAAATCATGCGTCAACTGCTCGAATTGAAAGGCGTGCCGAAGATACAGCTCCGCAACACCATTCCCGTCGAGAAAGCGCGCGAAGTCGCGGACGACTATGAGATCACACCGGCTTATCGCTACGAATGGGATGCGGCGGCCAAGCAGGTGCGCGTGATTGAAGAGCCATGGGTCATCAACGATGATGATGGCGCGCCGTCGCATAGCTTGCAGGCCGCACCCGTGGTTATTTCGCTGATCAAGCAGATGACCAAAGTTCTCGGCCTCTGAGCATGGACGCGAAGAACCGGTTTAAAGTGGTCATCACGGCGATCGTCGTTCGCGACGGTCGCTATTTGATTCTCAAGCGCTCGGCTAAGGAAGAAAAATTTCCGAACCGCTGGACCGTGCCGGGCGGGAAACTGGATACCGACGATTATATGCACCGGCCGAAGGACACGCCGGATTACTGGTACAACGTATTGGAAGAAACGTTGCGCCGCGAAGTGCGCGAGGAGGCGGGTATCGAGATCGCAAACATCCGATACGTTACGTCGCTGGCCGATGCGCCCGAGGGCAAAGATCCTTCGCTCGTGATTTCGTGCCTCGCTGATTACGCGCGTGGCCAGATTGCGCTTTCGGACGAGATGAGCGACGCGGCATGGGTGACCCTCGAAGAGGCGAAGCGATTCGATCTGATTGAAGGTATTGGGGAAGAAATTGCGATGGCCGAGGCCATGCGTAACGGCAGGGCAAAGGGTGAGTGGCGGTGAGGATGACCGGTTGACAAGTTACGCATCCGCCGGGTTGACGGCCGGGCGGGTATCCAGCTACGCTCGGAGCAGCGTAGGGTGGGTTCTAACAATTCGCGGAGGATGCTGATGCCGACAGTCAGCAAGAGTGCAGGCCAGCGGAAGTTGAGGCAGCAGGTCGTGGAAGAGATCCGCGCAAAGCTCCTGAAGGATCGGGCGGAGCTGGCCAACGGCCGTGGCGGGATCATGGACGCCGGAGGGGACTTCGGCAAGGATCTCGGCGACCACAGCGTCGTGAGCCTCTCGCAGGATCTCCTTTTCCAGAAGGCGCAGACGGCGACGGAGCAGATCCGCGCGATCGATGAGACGATCGCGAGGATCGACGACGGGACGTTCGGGATCTGCGCGGAGTGCGGAGGGCCGATCCCCGTCAAGCGACTGCAAGCCGTGCGTACGGCGCAGTGCTGCTGCGAGTGCCAGGGGCGTCGCGAGGGCCTCGCGCGGAGGAGGTAGCGCAGAAGCCGCCCGAAGTACATTTTCGATGCGATAACAGCTGGCTGCCCTACGCCTCCGAGTCCAGCTGCTCGGGGAATCCCGCTGACCGGTCGAGGTAGACGTACCTCAATGGCCGGTCAGCGGACTTAAATTTAAATTAAAAAATGAACCGGGCGGTGCTCTGCACCGCCCGGAGGCGAAGGGGTCGGCGTTCAGGCCGCCTGCTCGAGCTTTCGGAGAAGCTCTTGGGGTGGCGTGGCCGCGCGAATCTGGACCAGATGGGCTGGAAGGATCTTGTCGAGGCACTTCTTGATGGTGTTCGTCTCGTTGCGCGCGGCATCGCTGCCGCGCAGAAGCTCGGGCGCGTACATCCCGACCATGAAGCCGTTGCCGGCCTGGCGGAGGGTTATCCACCCCTCCTTGTAGCCGAAACAGACCGCGATGATCGTGAGGATCTGCGGCGACCGGAGCGGGTGCTCTCGATGCGGTTCGATCAGGCGTGCGCGCCAGTCGCTGGAGAACGACTCTGCCACCGGGGACTCCCGGAGGCACTCCTCGATCTGTCTCAGGATCTCGAGTTTCTTCATGCCTCCGTCACCCCCTTCTGTGCACATTTTGCCGCCACATGACGGCTGCTCACACGTAGCGACTAGTATATAGCTCTTTATTGGGGAAAGTCAAGAGCGCCGCGCATCATGCGCGGCGCTCTTGGTTTGCTTCGCTCAGTCGGGCTGCTGGGAATCGAACCCAGTCTACGAGTTCCAGGGTGTAGTGTTGCGAGCGTATCCGCTGCGCGGATTCGTTCTCGCAACACCCGCGCAAACCAAAGACCTTTGCTTTGCGCCCCCTCGCCTCGCTTGCCCCGCACCAATTTCGGCAGTCGGGGCGCCGGGAATCGAACCCGGTCTACAAGACCCCCAGCCTTGTGTACTGCCGTTATACTACGCCCCGAAATTTGGTGCGGGGTGTACTGCCGTTATACTACAGCCCGTGTATGCTGCTTGTGCCCCTCCGATTTATCCGGCCTTTCGGTGCAAGGTCTTCAGGCAGCGCGTGCAGGCCTTCACCCGGCGGCCGGACGCCAAACGTACCCACTGGAGGTTGGGGTACTTGCGCTCGGTTTTGGTAAGATTGTAGTGTCCGCGGAGAAGCTTCCGGGTACCGCCAATAATTGAGCTTTTGCCGCAGAGTGGACAGGCGCGCATGGGATTGGGGCGATAAATACTCATTGGTTGTAGCAGACATTCATGGAAAATGCAATTTCGTTTCTCTTCCCATTGGCAGTGCTGGTATTCTCCGTGGTGCTCCATGAGGTGTCTCACGGGTATGTCGCCAATGCGCTCGGGGATCCGACCGCCAAGTACGCCGGACGCTTGACGCTGAATCCGATCCCGCACATCGATCCGGTAGGCTCCATTCTCGTGCCGTTGGCGTCCTGGTTTTTAGGAGGATTTGTCATCGGCTGGGCAAGGCCCGTGCCGTATGATCCGCGCAATATCCGCCTCCGCAATACGGAGTTCGGCGCCGCGCTCATCGGGGCGGCGGGACCGGGCGTTAATATCGCGATCGCGTTGATATTCGGCCTCGTGATTCGGTTCACGGACTTGTGGCAAAACGCGGTTGGCGCGGCGGCATCGCCCATGCTTGAAATATTCGTGACTATTACGATCGTCAATCTATTCCTCGCGATATTCAACCTTATACCGATTCCGCCGCTCGATGGATCAAAGGTTCTGTTCTGGCTATTGCCGGGCGAATGGTGGCAGCTCCGCCAGGCCTTAGAGCAATACGGGTTTTTCATTCTTCTCTTCTTTATATTTGCCCTATCCAATTGGATCGTGCCGATAGTGCGCGCCATTTTTGGCGCTATTACCGGCATCCCGCTCTGAGCTGCGTTGACAGCCCCTGCCCTCCTCCGTATACTCGGAATGTTATGCGTTCGTCTGCGCGCCCGGCGGGCGAGCAGAAATGAACCTATAATTCCGTTTCATCGGGGGCAGTTACGCCTCGGAGAGCGTTCTAGCGGAGCGGATTCCCGGCATTGCTCGGCGGGCCAGTAATTCGGCTCGACGATGATGCGGGGTTTTCTCTACCTACGATTTCATGCCGACGATTCATCAACTTCTAAAACACGGGCGTGGCCGCAAGCGCGCCAAGTCCAAAGCCCCCGCCCTGGGGCGTGGTTTTAATACGATCTACAACCGGCCGGTACAATACGCGTCGCCGTTCAAGCGCGGCGTGTGCGTTAAGGTTTCGACCATGACCCCGAAAAAGCCCAACTCCGCGCTCCGCAAGGTAGCGCGCGTGCGGCTGACCAACGGCATGGAGGTTACTGCCTATATCCCTGGCGAGAAGCATAATCTTCAGGAGCACTCGGTCGTGATTATCCGCGGCGGCCGCGTCAAAGACCTTCCGGGCGTGCGCTATCATATCGTGCGCGGCGTGTTGGACACCGGCGGCGTGGAAGGCCGGCGGCAGCAGCGCTCGAAGTACGGCGCCAAGCGACCGAAGTCATAACCTATGCGCCGCAAACGCAATTTCGAACGCGATATCGCACCCGACCCGCGCTATGACAGCGTGTTGATCGCCAAGCTTGTTAATTCAGTCATGCAGAAAGGGAAAAAGTCCGTGGCGGAGTCGGTGATCTATGACGCGTTTGATCTGATCGCGAAAGAGACCGGCGAAGATCCATTGATCGTATTCCAACGCGCGATGCAAAACGCGTCGCCGTTGCTGGAGATCAAGTCGCGGCGCATTGGCGGCGCGAACTACCAGGTGCCGCGCGAGGTGAATCCGAAGCGCCGCGTGGCGCTGGCATTGCGCTGGCTGATCGGCGCAGCGCGCGCCAAAACGGGCAAGCCCATGGCCGCGCGATTGGCCGAAGAAATCATGCTCGCGGCCAAAAACGAAGGCGCGGCGATCAAGCGCAAAGCCGATATGCATCGGATGGCAGAAGCCAACAAAGCATTTGCGCATTTTGCGTGGTAACTCTTCAGAATGGATCTTGGGATTCGCTCGAAACATAAGATTAGGCTTGGGCTTATTATAAGTTCGCTGGTATTTGGTTTTTTATTTACCGCCTTCGCGGGAATCGTGCTGTATGCATACACACTTACTAGTGTGTTTTCCGGCGGAGAACTTATGTGCTACGGATTTTTTAGTGATGGAAGTCCATGCTCATATGTAGATATCGTAGTGCGAGGTGCAGGATTTCTCCTGGGTGGCTTCCGCGATGCGGAGTCATGGATCATACCTTTGGTTTCTGCTGGCATTTTCTATATCGCGGTAGATAATATTTCCCGTCTGAAAGCACGCGCCGTATAGCATGGCACGAGAATATCCACTCGAAAGAACAAGAAACATCGGGATCATCGCCCATATCGACGCCGGAAAAACCACGGTTTCCGAGCGCATTTTGTTTTACACCGGGGTCTCGCACAAAATCGGCGAGGTGCACGAGGGCGACACGGTCATGGACTGGATGGAGCAGGAGCGGGAGCGGGGCATCACCATTACCGCGGCCGCGACCAATGCATTCTGGAAGCCGTCGTATCTTGCCGAAGCGCAGAAGACCAAAGACAACGAATACCGGATCAATCTCATCGATACCCCGGGCCACATCGATTTTACCGTCGAGGTGAAGCGCTCGCTCCGGGTGCTGGACGGCGCGGTCGTCGTGTTCGACGGCGTAGCCGGCGTCGAACCGCAATCCGAAACCAACTGGCGCTACGCGGATGATTACCGCGTGCCGCGCATCTGTTTCATCAATAAGCTCGATCGCACCGGCGCGTCGTTCGAAAAATCACTCGCTTCTATTTACGAACGGCTGACGCCCAACGCCGTGGCGCTCTCCATTCCGATCGGATCGGAAGCGGATTTCGAGGGCGTGATCGATCTTCTGAACGAGCAAGCGGTCCGGTTCCTCGGCGAACGGGGCGAGCGGATCGAGCGAGGGCCGATTCCCGACGCATTGAAAGAAACCGCGGCCGAGTGGCGGGCCAAGATGGTGGAAAAGATTTCGGAGACCGACGACGCGCTGACCGAAAAATTCCTGAATGCCGAGGCGATCACGCCGGCTGAACTGAAGGTGGCGCTGCGCCAAGCGACTCTCGCGGCCAAGCTCGTGCCGGTGCTTGCCGGCTCGGCTTTGAAAAACAAAGGCGTGCAGCTCGTACTCGACGCGGTCGTGGATTATCTGCCCTCGCCGCTCGACCTGCCGCCGGTCAAAGGCGTCAATCCCAAAACCGGCGCCGAAGAAGAGCGCGCGGCCAAGGATGACGCGCCGTTTGCGGCGCTTGCGTTCAAGCTGCAATCCGATCCGTTCGTCGGGCAGCTGACGTTCTTTCGCGTGTATTCGGGTACGCTCGCAGCCGGTTCGTACGTATTGAACACCACGAAGGGTGAACAAGAGCGCGTGGGTCGGATTTTGCGATTGCACGCGAACCATCGCGAAGAATTGAAAGAGATCCAGGCCGGCAATATCGGCGCGATCGTTGGCCTCAAGATCACGCGTACCGGCGATACGCTGGCTGACCCCGACCATCCGATCGTGCTCGAACAGATCCAATTTCCCGAGCCGGTGGTGTCGCTGCGCATCGAACCGAAAACCAAGGCCGACCAGGAAAAAATGGGCATCGCGTTGCGCCGATTGTCCGAAGAGGACCCGACGTTCCGCATCAAGGGCGATGTCGAGACGGGCGAGACGATCATCTCGGGCATGGGCGAGCTGCACCTCGAGATCATCGTGGACCGGATGCGCCGGGAATTTTCCGTGGAAGCGAACGCCGGCCGCCCGCAGGTCGCGTACAAAGAAACCGTTAAAAAGGCGGCCGAAGCCGAAGGCAAGTACATCCGCCAGACCGGCGGCCGGGGACAATACGGCCATGTGCGGCTCCGCGTGACCCCGCAGGAACGAGGCAAGGGCTTTGAATTCGTCAATGAAATCAAGGGTGGCGTGATTCCTCAGGAATTCATCCCAGCCGTGGAAAAAGGCGTGCGCGAGGCGACTGATCGCGGGGTGCTCGCCGGCTATCCGGTCGTGGACTTGCAGGTGGCGCTCTACGACGGTTCATTCCATGACGTGGACTCGTCTGAAGCCGCGTTCAAAATCGCGGGTTCCATGGCATTCCAGGAAGGCGCACGCCGCGCGGGACTCGTACTCTTGGAGCCGATTATGCGCGTCGAAGTAGTCACGCCCGAGCAATTCCTCGGCGACGTGACCGGGGATCTGAACGCCAAGCGCGCGCGGATCCAGGCGATGAACGAGCGCGCGATGGGCGTCAAAGTCATCGAGGCCCAGGTGCCGCTTGCCGAGATGTTCGGCTACGCGACCACGCTTCGTTCGTTGACGCAGGGTCGGGCGTCATTTACGATGGAGTTCAGCCATTATGAGGAGGTCCCGTCGAACATCGCACAGACGATTGTCGCGGGGCGCACCGGGTAGTTCAGCATATGTTGGATGACCTCACCTCACTCATTCGCAACGGCGAGCGCTACATCATCGTCGAAGGCGGCAAGCCGCGCTACGTGCTTTTGAGTTTCGATGATTATCGCGCGCTCGTGGGCGGTGCCGGCAACTCGACTGCGTCCGCACCCGCGGTCCGCGCGGACCTCGATCTGGCGAATGCCGAGCTCCAGGCGGCTCGTCAGCGTCCGAGCGCCGACATCCCGCCCGAGGCCTTGCCCATGGCCGTCGCGGCAGCGCCCGATCCCCTGAGCATCCGGCTCGAGGATCTGCCGCTTTAGAGCATCCGGCGGCGCTTGACCGGTTTGCAAAGGCCTGCTACCATGCATCTGTTTGGTAATGGCTTGAAACCGGCTTTCGCCGGAGCTTTTATCCGGTCGTTATTCGTATCATTCATTAGCGATATTAATACTGCACTATGGCAGGGAAGTTTGAACGATTGAAGCCGCACCTGAACGTCGGCACCATCGGTCACGTGGACCACGGCAAGACGACGCTGACTGCGGCCATCACCAAGTCGCTGAATCTCGCGGGATTCCAGTCCCGGGTGGAATCGGTCGACCAGATCGACAACGCGCCCGAGGAAAAGGCGCGCGGCATTACCATCGCGCTCCATCACTCGGAGTACGAGACCGACAAGCGCCACTACGCGCACATCGACGCGCCGGGCCACGCCGACTACATCAAGAACATGATTACGGGTGCCGCTCAGATGGACGGCGCGATCCTCGTCGTATCGGCAGTGGACGGCCCGATGCCCCAGACCCGCGAACATATCCTGCTCGCGCGCCAGGTCGGCGTACCGGCTATCGTGGTTTTCTTGAACAAAGTGGACATGGTGCAGGAAAAAGAGCTTGTGGATTTGGTGGAAGCCGAAGTTCGTGAGTTGCTCAAGAAATATGAATTTCCGGGCGATACGACGCCGGTTATTCGCGGCTCGGCCTTGAAGGCGCTCGAAGCGACTTCGAAGGACGATCCGGCGGTGCAGCCGATTCTTGAATTGGCAAAAGCGCTCGATGAATTCGTGCCCGATCCGGTGCGCGACGTCGAAAAGCCGTTTTTGATGCCGGTCGAGGACGTGTTCTCGATCGAAGGCCGCGGCACCGTGGTGACCGGCCGTATCGAACGCGGCAAAGTCAAGCTTAATGACGAAATCGAAATCATCGGCTTGAAAGACACCGCGAAGACGACGATTACCGGCATCGAGATGTTCAACAAGTCCCTGGACGAAGGCATGGCCGGCGACAATGCGGGCATCCTGCTCCGCGGTCTTAAGAAAGAAGACGTCGAGCGTGGCCAAGTGCTCGCCAAGCCCGGCTCTGTGACGCCGCACACCGAATTCGAATCCGAGGTCTATATTCTGACCAAGGAGGAAGGCGGCCGCCACACGCCGTTTTTCGCCGGGTACAAGCCCCAATTTTACATCCGCACCACGGACGTAACGGGCGAAGTGACCCTGCCGGCCGGAACCGAGATGGTCATGCCGGGCGATACGATTACCTTCCAAGTGAAGCTCATCCAGCCGGTCGCACTGGAAGAGAAGCAGCGATTCGCAATCCGCGAGGGCGGCAAGACCGTCGGCGCGGGCGTCGTGACCAAAATCAACAAGTAATCCCAGGATGAAGGCGCGGGCGAACCCTTGTATCGCTCGCGTCTTCGTTCCTTGAACCCGCCAGTTCTTCGAAACGAGTATGGCAACCGCTGTCCGCGAAGAGGAGGTAAAGCCGCGCATCCGGATCCGCATCCGGGCCTATGATCATAAGATCATCGATGCCTCGGTGCGTCAGATCGTGGATACTGCGCGCCGCCACGGGGCCGATGTCATCGGCCCGGTGCCATTGCCGACTGAAATCCGGAAATACACGGTGAACCGCTCGACCTTCGTCCATAAAGATGCGCGCGAGCAGTACGAAATGCGGGTGCACAAGCGCCTCGTGGACATCGTGAACCCCACGCCCAAAATCATCGACGCGCTGACGAATCTGACGCTGCCGGCCGGCGTGGATATTGAAATCAAGATGTGAGGTTTTGCCTGCCGAGGCGGAGCCGAGAGGCCCTAAAATCTTCATCCGCCGAAGCTTTGCCGGCAGGCAGGTTCAGCGGAGGCGAATTGCCAAAATGCATTCCTGCCCTTTTCTCCCAGTGCGAAGCAGTGGAGGAAAAGGGGAGTGATGCAACCGGCTCACTCCGCCCGTTGTCCCTTCGACTCGCTCCGTTCGCTCAGGGTAAGCACCTGCAGCGCGCAAGCAGAAAGAAGGTGGGCGCCTTATTTGCAAGGCATAATCGTGATTGATTTCGTGCACCGGTAGGCACTGCGGCCAAGCGCGTATCCCAAGGCGGGCGTTGCCCGTTTTTTCTTGTCTTCATGCGCCGGCCAGCTCGCCATACCGCTCTTCCCCGGCCTCTGCATTTCTGCTACGAATGGCCGGTGGCCTGATCGATTCCATCCATGTCCAAATTCATTCTCGGCAAAAAGCTCGGTATGACCCAGGTGTTCGACGCATCGGGCGCGGTGATTCCCGCAACCCTGATCGCGGTCGCGCCCCTTACGGTCATTCGAGTGAAAACCAAGGAGCGCGATGGCTATACCGCGGTCCAGCTTGGCTATGGCCGCCGCCGCCCGACGCGTGTCGCCAAGGCCCAGCGCGAGGAATGGAAGGATCTCGGCCCGTTTGCCGTCGTGCGCGAGGCGCGGGGCTTGAGTCAAGGCGAGCGGGCGAGCACCATCGATATTTCGCAGTTTGCCGAAGGCGATGAGGTTATTGTCAGCGGCGTTTCCAAAGCGAAGGGATTTGCCGGCGTGATGAAACGCCACGGATTCCACGGCGCTCCGGCGACCCACGGCACGAAACACGCGCACCGCGAACCGGGTTCCATCGGCGGCGGGGGCGGACGGGCCGGCGGCCGCGTGGTCAAAGGCATGCGCATGGCCGGCCGCATGGGCGCGGACCACGTCACGCGCCGGGGCGTACCGATCGTGAAAATCGACGCCGAGCATAACATTATCGCGGTGAAAGGCGCGGTACCCGGTCCGCGGGGCGCGCTTATCGAAATTCGCGCGGACTGACATTTATGAACATCGGCGTATACAACCAAGAAGGAAACCGCGTGGGCGAGATGGAATTGCCCGCCGCGTTTGCCATGCGTTGGAACGCGAATCTCGTGCATCAGGTGGTGACGAGCGAGCTCGCGAACCGCCGACCGACCGTTGCGCACACACGGGGCCGGAGCGAGGTTCGCGGCGGCGGAAAAAAACCGTGGCGCCAGAAAGGCACGGGCCGCGCGCGCCACGGGTCCATCCGATCGCCGATTTGGAAGGGCGGCGGCGTGACCCATGGACCAACCAAAGAGCACGATTTCAAGAAAAAGATCAACCGCCGCATGGCGGCCAAGGCCCTGGCCATGGTACTGGGCGCGAAAGCCCGTGACCACGAGCTCGTGGTGGTGGATACGCTGCAACTTGGCGCGCCCAAAACCAAGCAGGCCGCGGCGGCATTTGCCAATATCGCCAAGGGTGCCGCGATCCGCGATTGGGGCGGCAAAAAGCCGCGCGCGCTCCTTCTCTTGCCCAAGAAGGATGAGATCGTGATTCGCGCGAGCCGGAACATTCCGTTTTTGGAACTCATGGAGGCGCGCAACGTCACCGCGCTCGATGCCCTTAACCGCAAGTACGTCGTCGCGCCCCAGGAGGCGATCGCCGTGCTCGCCGAACGCCTGAAGCGCGCCGCCTAACCCGCGAATCATGTTCAATCCGTTCAAAAAAGAAGCGAAGCTCAAGACCGAGCCGCCGACTAAAGCCCCGCGTCGCGCGGCAACGGCCGCGCCGCAAGCCGCGGCCAAGCCAGCGGCCGCGCCGCGTAGCGCGGAGGCGCGCCGGTTTATCGGCATCGTCATTGCGCCGCATGTCACGGAAAAAGCGAGCATGGCCGGCGCCCATAATTGGTATACGTTTCGCGTCCGGCCGCAGGCCACGAAAATCGAAATCCGTCGCGCTGTGGAAGAGCGCTACGGGGTTTCAGTCGAGCGCGTACGCGTACTCAACACCCTGCCGCGCCGCATTCGACTCGGCCGTACGGAGGGCACGGTATCTGGATTCCGCAAAGCCATGGTAAAAATTGCGCCCGGCCAGAAAATCGAATTTACCTAAATTTCATGAAGCGCTATCGCCCAACCAGCCCCGCGCGTCGTCAGGCCGAAATGGTCGACATGACGGACGTCACAAAGAAAGGACCGGAAAAGTCCCTCACGGTCGGCTTTCGGCGTGGCGTAGGCCGCAATGCGCAGGGCCGCATCACGACGCGGCATAAAGGCGGCGGAGCCAAGCGCCGCTGGCGGATGATCGATTTCAATTTCGACCGCAAAGACATGCCCGCCGTGGTGGAGGCGATCGAATACGATCCGAACCGCACCGCACGCATCGCGCTCGTGCGCTACCAAGACGGCGAACGGCGCTATATTCTCGCGCCCGCCGGGCTTAAGCCGGGTGCGCGGTTCATCGTTTCTAAAACCGCGCCGATCGCGGTCGGCAACCGCTTGCCGCTTGCCGCAATTCCGGTCGGCACGTACGTTTTCAATATTGAATTGACGCCCGAGGGCGGCGGCAAACTCGTGCGTTCGGCCGGCGTAGGGGCGCAGCTTTTGGCCGTGGAGGGCGCGTATGCGCAGCTCAAGCTGCCGTCCGGCGAAATCCGTATGGTGCGGGCTGATTGCTGGGCGACGATCGGGTCGCTGTCGAACGCTGAATGGTCGCTCATGAGCTTCGGCAAGGCCGGCCGCATGCGCCACCGCGGCATCCGTCCGACGGTGCGCGGTTCGGCCATGAACCCGCGCGACCATCCGTACGGCGGCGGTGAAGGCCGGGCCATGCGCGGAACGCGCCGTCCGAAAACCGCTTGGGGTAAAATCACCGGCGGGGTCAAAACGCGGCGCCGCAAATGGTCGGATCGATTTATCGTGCAGCGCCGCAAACGCTAACGCTATTCCATGACCCGATCGCTCAAAAAAGGACCGTACGTGCACCCGAGCATCTTGAAGCACCTGGCCCGCACCAAAGCGGGGGCGGGCGTGATCAAGACCTGGGCGCGCAGCTCCCAGATTACGCCCGAAATGATCGGGCACCGCTTTGCCGTGCACAACGGCCGGACCTTCGTCGAGTTTTCTATCTCGGAGGAAATGGTCGGCCACCGGTTGGGCGAATTCGCGCCGACTCGCAAGTTCGTCCGCCACGGCGGCCGCATGCAAAAAGAGATCGAGACCAAAGCCGCCGAAGCCCAAAAGGCCGCAACAACTGCGCCGGCCGCGGGCAAATGATAAGAGCCCAGTATGCACATCACCGCTGAACTCAATTATCTGCGTCTAGCGCCCCGGAAGGTGCGCTTGATTGCCGATGCCATCCGCGGCAAGCGGGTGCCGGACGCCGAGCGCACGCTCCAGTTCCTCGGCCGCCGCGCCGCGCTGCCGGTGGCGAAGCTCTTGCGTTCGGCCGTCGCCAACGCGCGCCACAATTTCCAGATTAGCGATCCGGCCACGCTGACCATCACCGAGATCCGCGTGGATCAGGGCCCGATGCTGAAGCGCATTCAGCCGCGGGCCATGGGCCGCGCGTTTCGCATCCGGAAAAAGACGAGTCACATCCGGATTGTGCTGGAAGCGTCCAAGGCCCCCGCGCGCCGTGCCAAAGCGAAAAGCGACATTGCCGTCGTGACCGAGGCCGATTCACGGGCCGATGCGGCCGCCGGTTCGCGCGGCCGCGATGAGCGCCCTGGCACTCCGTCCCGGCCGACGTCGCGCCAACCGTTTACCCGCCGCATATTCCGCCGCAAAGCCATATGACCCATCGCGTGCATCCTTTTGTATTCCGCCTTGGTGAGACCACGACCTGGAAGTCGCGCTGGTTCAACTTGAAAAAGTTCCCCGCGCTTTTGCGCGAGGATACGCTGTTGCGCGAATGGCTCTGGAAGCGCTTGGCGGGCATGCGCGTCTCGTCCATTGAGATCGAGCGTTCGCCGAACACCGTCACCATCATCATCAAGACCGCGCGGCCCGGTATTCTTATCGGCCGCGGCGGCGAGGGGATCGAGCGGCTGCGCCGTGATATCGAGCGCGAACTCCGGCGCATCGCGCGGCGGTTCAAGGTGCGCCCCGCGGCCGAGAAGCGCGAATTGAAACTGACGATTGAAGAGGTGCGCTCGCCCGAAATCGACGCGCGCATCGTGGGCGAGGAAATTAAGGAAGACATCGAAAAGCGCGTCCGCTTCCGCCGCATTTTGAAACAGGCGGTCGAGCGCGTGATGAGCCACCGCGAGGTCCAGGGCGTCAAAATCATGCTGTCCGGCCGATTGGATGGCGCCGAGATGTCGCGCACCGAATGGGCTAAGCGCGGCCGCATCCCACTCCAGACGCTTCGCGCGAACGTCGACTACGCCCTCGTGGAGGCGTTGACGACGTATGGCACAATCGGTATCAAGGTATGGATCTATAAGGGCGATGTCTTCGAAAAAGCCGAACAAAAGGAGGAAAAATCCTAGCGCTTCCTATGTTGCAGCCCAAAAAGGTCAAACACCGAAAATGGTTCAAAGGACGCTCCCGCGGCATCGAACGCCGGGGCGTGGATTTGGCGTTCGGTACCTACGGCCTGAAGGCGGAGGAAGCGCGTTGGATTACCGCGCGGCAAATCGAAGCCGCGCGCCGCGCGATCACGCACCATATCCAGCGGGGCGGAAAATTGTGGATCCGGGTATTTCCGGACAAGCCCGTAACCAAGAAGCCGCCCGAAGTTACCCTCGGCGGGGGCAAAGGAGCGGTCGATCATTACGTCGTCGCGGTGCGGCCGGGACGAGTTCTGTTCGAGATGGACGGGGTATCGGCCGAGGTTGCGAAAGAGGCGTTGCGCCGCGCGTCGGCGAAGCTGCCCATTCGAACGTCGATTATTGCTGAACACGCCGGCATATGAAACCCGTTGAATTGCGCAAAAAATCGGCAGGCGAATTGGCGGACCTTTTGCGGGAACGCCAGGTTCGCCGCGAGGAGCTCGTACTGCTTCTGGGTCAGCATAAAGCCAAGAATGTCAAGGAACTGGCGACCGTGCGCCGTGACATCGCGCGCATCAAAACCATCCTTGCTCAACAGCCACGATCATGAGCCCCATCAGAGACCGCGGTCGCGGTATACAAATCATGCAGATAATGGCAGCATCGATTACCAGTAATATTCAACGGGCAGGGAGCGGTACGACCGCGACCTGTCTCTAACGGGATGAGAACGCTCCAGGGCACAATCGTATCCAATCGCATGACCAAGACCGTGGTCGTTCGGGTCGATCGTTTGAAGCAGCACGCGAAGTACCGCACGCATTACCGGTCGAGTCAGAAATTCAAAGCCGACGTCCCCGACGCCGCGGCGTTCGCGATCGGCGATATCGTCCGTATCGTCGAGACCCGGCCCCTGTCCAAGGACAAGCGCTGGCGCGTCGTTGATGTGGTGCGCAAAGCCACGGCGCCTCTTACCGATGAATCGTCGGCCGAGGCGGCAACCCCCGAACACGTATGATCCAGACCCGCAGCATGCTCAAAGTGGCCGATAATTCCGGAGCCAAATTGCTCCAGGTAATTCACGTACTCGGCGGTACGCGCCGCCGGTATGCCGAGCTCGGCGACATTATCGTCGCGGCGGTCAAAGCAGCCGAGCCGCGCAAGCCGGTAAAGAAAAAAGACGTTGTGCGCGCGGTGATCGTGCGCCAGAAAAAGACGTTTCGCCGGAGCGACGGCACGTACGTGCGGTTCGACGACAACGCCGCGGTGGTGCTCGACGGCACGGAACCCAAAGGCGGCCGCATCTTCGGCCCGGTCGCGCGAGAATTGCGCGAGCGCGGTTTTACCAAAATCGTTTCCTTGGCGCCCGAAGTCATCTAGTCCTATGCCTACGCGACTAAAAATTAAAACCGGCGATACCGTCCAACTTCTGTCCGGCAAGGAACGGGGCAAGCGCGGCAAGGTAATCGGGGCGTTTCCCCGAACCGGTTTGGTCGTGGTCGAGGGCTTGAATTTGAAAAAGCGGCATCGCCGAAGCCGCCGACAGGACAAGAAAGGCGAGATCGTGCTGATTCCCGGCCCGGTGCAGAGCTCCGCGGTGGCGGTCGTCTGCCCGAAATGTTCGAAGCCCGCGCGCATCGGATATCAGTTAGCGGAAGGCGGCCGGAAACTCCGCGTCTGCAACCAGTGCCGCGCAGCGTTCTAACCCATTCTATGAATCTGACCCGTGAACGATACGCCAAAGACGTCGTGCCCGCCCTGCGGGAGGCATTTGGCTATAAAAATCAGATGGCCGTACCGCGGGTTCTGAAAGTCGTGGTCAATGCCGGCGTGGGTCGCATCCGCGAAGAAAAGCAGCACGAGCAGGTGAAAAAAGCTCTCGGGCTTATCACCGGCCAGAAGCCGGCAGCACGCCCGGCGAAAAAAGCTATTGCGTCCTTCAAAACGCGCCAGGGGCTCGTGGTGGGCTATCAAGTAACGCTGCGGGGCAGACGCATGTGGGACTTTTTGTCGCGCCTCGTGGACGTCGCCATTCCGCGCCAGCGCGACTTCCGCGGCTTGGATCCCAAGGGCGTGGACGAACACGGCAATTTGACAATCGGATTTCGCGAGCATATCGTGTTCCCCGAACTGATCGGTGAGGATATTCCATTCCTCTTCGGTCTGGAAGTAACCGTCGTAACGTCGGCCGAGACGCGTGCTGAGGGTTTGGCGTTGCTCACGCGGCTCGGTTTTCCGTTTCATTCCTAAACTCAATGGCAAAGCAATCCGTCATCGCCCGTTCGTTGAAGCGCCCGAAGTTTTCTTCGCGGATCGTTCGCCGTTGCTTCCGTTGCGGCCGGCGGCGCGGGTATATGAGCGATTTCGATCTTTGCCGGATTTGCTTCCGGGAACTCGCGAACCGCGGCGAGATTCCCGGCATTCGAAAATCGAGCTGGTAAACCCCATACACTATGGATGCCCTGTCGGACTTCTTCATACGTATCAAGAACGGCTATCGCGCGAAGCGTGCGACGGTCATTGTTCCGCATTCCAAATTGAAGGCGGAGGTTGCGCGCGTGCTGCAATCGCGGGGCTACATCGGCGAGATCGAAAAGAAGGGCCGGAAAGTTCGTAAGTTTTTGGAACTCGAATTGCGCTATCCCAACGGCGAACCCGCTCTGGAATCGGTCAAGTTGATCTCCAAGCCGTCGCGTAAGCTCTACATGAAAAAGGGTGAAATCCGTCCGATCCGCCAAGGATTCGGCCTGCTCGTCATCTCGACGTCGCGCGGCATCATGAGCGGCGAGGAAGCTCGGAAGGCGGGGCTCGGCGGTATGGCGATTGCGGAAATTTGGTAATACATCTTCATGAGTCCCGTTAGAAACCGCGATCGCGCATCAACCATACGACATATGCCCATGAAAGAAACGCATAATTTCAGTAACTATCAGAAAGCGATTCAGATCGCGATCTGTTTCTAACGGGATGAGTCGCATCGGCAAACAACCCATCGAACTTCCCAGCGGCGTGAGCGCCCGCTTTACCGATGGCGCCCTCACGGTCACCGGTCCGAAAGGGACGCTTGCCCGGACGATTCGCCCGGAGGTGACGATCACGATCGAGGGCACCGTGCTTTCCGTGGCACCGGCCAAAGAGACGCGCGACACGCCCGCATATTGGGGTCTCACGCGGGCGCTCATCGCGAACATGGTGGAAGGCGTAGCCAAAGGATTTACGAGAAAATTAGAGATTGAAGGCGTCGGCTATCGCGCGACACTGGACGGCCAGACGCTCGTGCTCGCCATCGGATTTTCCCACCCCGTACGTATCCCGCCGCCCGAGGGCATAACCTTCGCGGTGGAAAAAAACGCAGTGACGGTTTCAGGCGCGGACAAGGAATTGGTCGGCGACACGGCCGCGACGATCCGCCGCATTCGGCCGCCGGAACCTTATAAAGGAAAAGGTATCCGCTATGCCGGCGAAATCATCCGGCGCAAGGCCGGCAAGAAGGCCGCCGCCGCGGGCGCATAATCACTCATATGAGACGAACCACCCAACATCGTATTCGCCAAGAACGCCGATCCCGTCGGGTACGCCAAGCCGTACGCGGCGATGCCGCGCATCCGCGGCTTTCGGTGTTCCGTTCGAATCGCCATATCGCCGCGCAGCTGATCGATGACGTTTCGGGGCGGACGCTCGTGGCCGCATCAGACATGGAATTTACGAGCGCGAAGACAAAATCAAAAGATGCCAAGGCTGCGGGGCGTCGCGAACGCGCGCAATGGGTTGGTGTCGAGATCGCCAAGCGCGCCGGCACCAAAGGCATCAAAGCCGCGCGGTTCGACCGCGGCCGCTATCGCTACCACGGCCTCGTCGCCGCGGTGGCCGAAGGCGCGCGCGCCGGCGGATTGCACGTATAATCATTGCCACCTGATATGCCACGCGAACGACGCGGAGAACGAAGAGGCATGGAGCGGTCGGAATTCGACCGTAAAGTGTTGGACGTGCGTCGCGTAGCGCGCGTGGTTTCGGGCGGCCGGCGGTTCAGCTTCCGCGTCACTATCGTGATCGGCAACCGGCGCGGCAAAGTCGGCGTCGGCGTAGCCAAAGGGCAAGACGTGGCGATGGCAACGGAAAAGGCAAGCGCGCGGGCGAGAAAAAATCTCATCGCCGTACCGATTACCGCGCACGGTTCGATTCCGCATGAGGTACGCGCCAAGTATGCCGCCGCATCGGTTATCCTGCGGCCGCGGCCGGCCGGATCCGGCATTATCGCTGGCGGTTCGGTACGCGCAGTCGCCGAATTGGCCGGTATTGCGAATTTGTCGTCGAAAATCGTATCGCGCACGCCCAATAAACTTACCAATGCCATGGCGACGCTCGAGGCGTTGAGCCGGCTTTCGGCCGAACGCCGTGTCGTGCCCGCCCGCCCGGTTACGCCCATAGCGGAACGTGAAAGCGCCGAAGCGCCGGCTTCTTAAAGCATTCATTCATGCAACTCAACACACTCCAACCCCGAAACCGACCGTCCCGCGAAAAGCGCGTAGGCCGCGGCGGAAAGCGCGGGACTACGTCGGGTCGCGGCACCAAAGGCCAAAAGGCCCGGGCCGGCGCGAAAATCCGCCCCGCGATGCGCGATATCGTCAAGAAACTCCCGAAACTTCGGGGGTATCGGTTCCATTCCTTTCGCGAAAAGCCCGTCGCGGTGACGCTCGAGCGCATCGTCGCGGCATTCCCGAGCGGGGCGACGGTCGATCCGGCGGCGTTGCTCGCGACAGGCATCATCCATAAGATAAAAGGGACGATACCGTTGGTGAAAGTCGTCGGCGACGCGAGCGTGAACAAACGCTTAACGGTAAAGGGCATGCGCGTATCGCGTCCTGCCGCGGCCCGGATCACGGCTGCCGGCGGCAGCGTGGTCGCGGGTTGATCCGTTTCGGATTGCTATGTTTCAGAAACTGCGCGCGGTACTCATGCTTCCGGATCTTCGCAAAAAGATCCTTTTTGTTCTGTTCATTTTGGTCATCTTCCGACTCGTGGCCGCGATTCCGGTTCCCGGATTCGACCGCGAGGCACTGGCGACGTTTTTGAGTACGAATCAATTCTTCGGCCTCTTGAACGTATTTTCCGGAGGCGTGCTCGAAAATCTTTCGATCGCCATGCTCGGCGTCGGGCCCTATATCACCGCATCCATCGTCATGCAGCTCATGACCATGATTTTCCCCCGCATGAAGGAGATGTATCAGGAAGAGGGGGAAGCGGGCCGCCGGCGGTTCAACCAGTATGCGCGCCTTCTGACCGTGCCGTTCGCACTCCTGCAGGCCTATGGTCTCTTGATCGTGCTCATTCGCCAGGGCATTTTGCCGGAGCCTAATTTGGCCGGATTCGCCATCAGCATGATTACGGTCACCGCGGGCACGGTATTCTTGATGTGGCTCGGCGAACTCATCTCGGAACAGAATATCGGCAACGGCATCTCGCTTTTGATCTTCGCGGGCATCGTCTCGCGATTGCCGGTGGATTTCCAGAACATGCTTGTAGAGATCGGTGTTTTACCGTCGTTCAACATCGACACCGCGCGCATCCCGTATTATCTCGCGTTCCTCGCGATCAGCATCCTCGTGATCGCGGGCGTAATCATCATCACCGAGGGCCAGCGCAAAATCCCGGTATCGTACGCTAAGCGCGTCCGGGGCAATCGCGTGTTCGGCGGCGTCGAGACGCATCTGCCGCTCCGGGTCAATCAAGCCGGCGTCATTCCGATTATTTTCGCCATCTCGATCATTCTCTTCCCGGGCCTTATCGGGAGTTTTCTTGCGACCGTGCCGAATCCGACCGTGCAGGACATCGGCGCATTTCTTGTCAGCATTATCAATAACCAATGGCTCTACGCCAGCGGCTATTTCCTACTCGTGTTCCTCTTTACGTATTTTTACACTGCGGTGACGTTCGATCCCGAATCCATTGCCACAAACATCCAGAAGCAGGGCGGATTTATCCTGGGTATCCGGCCCGGCCGGCCCACGGCCGAGTATCTGGCGCGGATTCTTTCGCGCATTACGCTCTTTGGGGCGCTGTTTCTCGGCATCATCGCCATCTTGCCGATTCTCGTGCAGGCCGGGTTCCAGACTGCGGCCGTAACCATCGGCGGCACGTCGCTCTTGATCGTGGTATCCGTGGTCCTGGAAACGCTGAAGCAAATCGATGCGCAATTGGTAATGCACGAGTACGAGTAAGACAATGTTCCGAGTGGCGTTGCGGCGGCAACAGCGGGAGCTCTCCATGAAAAAATCCCGAAAGGTCCGGGGCAAGACATTCATCGTGCTCGGCATTTCCGGCTCGGGCAAAGATACCCAAGCACAGTTTTTACTGAAGGCCATTGGGGGCCATCGGTTAAGCACGGGCGACGGCCTGCGCGCGATGGCCAAAAAGAAGAATATGGTCGGTCGATACGTCGCGCGCGCCCTGAAGCGCGGGGGGCTCTTACCGGCGTGGGCGCCGATTTATCTCTGGCTTTTCGAATTCATCAACGATCTCGAAGGCGACGAATCAGTGATTTTCACGAGCGGCCCGCGGCGCGTCGAGGAAGCCCAGCTCTTGGATGTATTCTGCCATGACCTTGGTCGCGCCGCGCCCGTCGCGATCCATCTTGCACTGCCGATTCGGGTGGCGCGCGAGCGGCTGATGGCTCGGCGACGGGGCGACGACACGCCGCAGGCCATTGAAGGGCGCCTGCGCTTTTACGAAGAGCATGTGCGCGATGTTATCGCGTATTTCCGGCGCAAAGGACGGTTGATATCGATTAACGGCAACCAGTCGATGGATGCTGTGTGGCGGGATATCAAAAAGGCGCTCAAAATCCGGTAGTATAGGGCATGCCCCACATTCATCCAGACATTGATTTTACGGTCAGTGCGGCTATCGTATTCGACCGGAGAGTCCTTTTGGTGGATCATCCCCGCTATGCGGTGTGGCTCACGCCGGGCGGGCATGTCGAACTGAACGAGGACACGGATCAGGCATTGCTGCGAGAGATCCATGAGGAAACCGGTATGGGCGTCTCGGATATCGAAGTGATTTCTGAGCGTGGCGGTGTCAGCAACGGTGACGGCAAGCCGCTTTGGGTGCCACGCTGGATGAATATCCATCCCGCGAATCCGCCGCACCGGCATATCGATTTGATGTATCTCATTCGGGCCAAATCTGATCGTATTATATTGGATCGAGCGGAGCACAATGATATTCGATGGTTCGCGGACAAAGAACTCGAGGATGCCAGTATAACCATGTTTCCTGATACGCGGTGGTATGCCCGCGAGGCGATCAAACTACTCTCGTGATCATCAAATCTCCCAAAGAATTAGAAACGCTGCGCATTGGCGGCGCAGCGCTTGCCGCGATCGCGCATGAGCTTGCGGCGATGATTCGGCCGGGCGTGAACGCGGCCGAGCTCGATGCGCGGGCCGAGGCGCTCATCCGCGGGGCCGGCGGCGATCCGGTGTTCAAGGGCTATCGCACCGCGCCCGAAGACCCGCCATACGCGGGTTCGATTTGCGTCTCCGTGAATGAGGAGGTCGTGCATGGCATTCCGCGGGCCGAACGGGTATTCCGGGATGGGGATTTGGTCGCGCTCGATATCGGCATGCGCCATCCCGCTCGCGGAGGTCTCATAACCGACATGGCCGTGAGCGTCAAGGTAGGCGCGGCATCCGAAAATGCGCGGCGTTTGGTTAGCGTGACCCGGGAAGCCCTGGATCGCGGGATCGCCGCGATCCGACCTGGCATGCGCATGGGGGATTTAGGCGCTGCGATACAGCAGGTGATCGAGAACGCTGGATTCGGCGTGGTGCGGGAACTCGTGGGGCACGGCGTGGGTAAAGAGCTGCACGAGGATCCCTACGTGCCCAATTATGGAACGCCGGGCGAGGGCATCGTGCTAAAAAAAGGATTGGTGATCGCGATCGAACCCATGGCGACGCTCGGCAAACCCGGCGTCAGACTCGCCGCTGACGGCTGGACATGGGTGACGAAAGACGGATCGCTCGCGGCGCATTGGGAACATACAGTGGTTATCACCGATACAGGAGCGGAGGTGCTGACGCGCGTCGTTTGATCATGCGCTACCTTGGAATCGATTACGGCAAAGCACGCATTGGATTGGCGCTTTCTGACCCCAGCGGTCGCATTGCGTTCCCCCATACGATCGTGCATACGCTTGCCGAGGTCGTCGCCGAAGCGAGGGAGGCGGGCGTCGAGGCGGTCGTCATCGGCCTGCCGCTTTCATTTTCCGGCCGACCGTCGCCTGAGACGCAGGGGATACGGGCGTTTGCCGCCAAACTCGGCCGGACGCTACAATTACCCATAGAATTCGAAAATGAGGTTCTGACGACCAAGATCGCCGAGCAGTCCAGCGGGAAGCGCCGGGTCGACGCGAGCGCGGCCGCACTGATTCTGCAGTCGTTTTTGGATCGGAAGAACGGGGACGAGAACGAGTCGGTCGCCCC
>QZJO01000002.1 GCA_003599755.1 Candidatus Parcubacteria bacterium
GTGCGGAGTAGGATGTACGCATACGGCCGTTGCGCTGTGTTCTGATTCTAGAGTACGCTCTTGGCAACAGCAACCGCGAGCACAGCTTGCTCAAAGGGGGAGCGTATGGCCAAAATGCTGACGCCAGAGGAGCGCCGCCGCGTCGCCGAGGCACAGCGGGCACGGAGCACGACGCCGCGTTCTCATACGGAAGAGGCCGCTCAGTCCCACGACAGCGTCACGGAGGACCGTACGGGACGCGTCGCCGTACTCGCGATCCTCGCCGTCGCGGTCGCGTTCCTGATCCTCAAGCAGGCGCTCGGAGTTCAGTTCAATCTGATGGACTTCGCGGAGATCTTCCGCGGATTCGACGCCATCCTCAGCAGCTAGGAAGACCCTATGCTGCCGCCATTACAGCCGGGACCCCGGGGTCCCGGCTGTAGCATTTTAATTCAAAAAATATTAATCCTCTCGAACAATTTTAAGAGGATGATACTCCTGGATAGCTTTATGAAAATTTATCGAATCTGTGATTTTTAGTTGCGCCGCCAACCGATGTTTTTTGTGCATTAAAAATTCATCGACATCATCTGGACCTACTTTTTCGCTTTCGTATACTAGAAAGACCTCAATTTTGGTGTCACGATACATCCGCTCCTTTTGATTAATACAACCTACAAAACTATGACGGTTTTCAGCATAGAAGACATCGACACCAAATTCACCATCTCGATGATACACGAAAAAATCTAAACGAGATCGGGAGTCAAGTTTGTGCGGTCTCTGCTCGTGTACAAAAAATTCTCCAAAGTGAGCTATCAGTTTATTGCGAACGTCATTTTCAACTTTGAGTGCTCTTTTACCGATCCGGCTTACCATCTGCGAACGTACTTCGCCCGATGTGAAATCAGTAATATCTAGTCCGAGCAGCTCTCGGAGTTTTTTAACACCACCATATTTCCGTTGTAGTTGTTTCGAGGAGGGAAGATAGTCGTAGGAATCGATATCGAGCACCGTAGGATACCGTCCAAATTCTGAAAAGAACCGCACGAAACCCTCTCGAATCCTATTATCGTCCCACTGAATCTCTGGCATATATCCGATATCCGACGGCATCTATTAGTATATCAGGCGGGGAAGGGAAAGAAAATTAGAGAATTGCTCTCGGAACAACGTCGCGCAATATATCTTTTCCGAAGTATAATATTCTTGAACGCCGCTTCTCTCGATATCCGATTAAAAACCGCTAGTGCGTGGCAATGAATTCCAAAAGCCCCTGCCCTGTTTCGGTCCGAAGAACGCGATCCATGTATGACGTGATAAGGCCAACGCCCTCGCGCTCGCCCGTGGTGCCGGCCTGTGTCGTGGCAAAGATGATGCCGACCACGCTCCCCCGTTGATCCAGTAGGGCAGTGCCCGAGCTGCCTTGCTGAAGCGCGATACCGCCTTGGAACACATACACATCGGGTGCTTGTTCGTCATCATCGACATTCGCAAGGCCGTGCACGGCAAGAATCGAAAATACGAGGTTCGCGTTATTAAACGCCGCGAGGCCTTGGAGAAACTCGCTTGGATATCCGAGCGTATACAGCGACGCGCCGGCAGCGGCGGCCTCTGTGGCGATGGGCGCGACGGCAAAGGGTTCGCGGACATCCTTAAGGATCAGAAATCCGAAATCCCGCTGGGGGACATCCGTATCCGGTATTTTCGGCCCGGTGTCCGGCATGAATACCGTATCAACGCCGGCAAAGGCGCTTGCCGGGTTGCCGTGCCGCGCTTGACAGTCACTCGGCCCGATATCGCGCACGAACTGGACGACATGCGCGTTGGTCAAAACCAAGCCCCGCGCGTTTACGATCACGCCGGTCGCGGCAAAGACCTTTCCCCCACCCTGGCAAAAAATTTGCACGACGGCCGTTGAACGCATCGCATATATTTCGGCTTGCGTGAGCGACCCTGCGGGCGGCGGCGGCGGTGCGGTCGGCGCGATGGGCGTCGGCAACGGCGCAGGCGCGGGTTGGGGCGCGGCCTGCCCTGAGCCTGCCTGCGGCGAGCTTTTTGAATCCGTCGAAGGGGGCGTCGCCGATTGCGGCGGCACCGGCTCGGCGCTAGCCGGCGGAGAAACCGATTCTGGCGCTGCGGGATGAGCGGGCTCGGGCGTAGCAACGGGAATGACTAAGGCCGAGGGCGGTATGCCGCCATTCCCCTCTTCGGGAGGCACCGACGGGGCCACGAGCCCCATGACGAACCAGATCACTGCGACAAAAACGAATACGCGCAGGATCGTGATCACAATGAATTGAGATAGTCGCGCGGATCCAGATACGCGTTGGATATCGGCAGTGTCATCATGCGGCCGCAAACCCGGCTGCGGTAATCAATGACTTCCACGGAACCGCGCGCGAACACCGTAAAATGCAGATGCGGCCCGGTGGCATAGCCGGTCGCGCCCGCCAGGCCGATGGTATCGCCGCGGCTCACCGCCTGGCCGGGGCTGACTTTGATGAGTGAAAGATGCGCATACAGCGTCGAAAGATTGTTCGGATGATCGATCAAAACCCATTTGCCATATGACGCGCGACGGCAGCCGAGATCCGTATCGCCGACGGCGCGCACGACGCCGTCTTCGGCCGCAAATATCGCGGTGCCGACCGGCGCGCGCAGGTCGATGCCGTTGTGACCATTGCCGTTATACGCCCCGCTTCTCGCGAATGCCGTATAACCGAACTGCTGGGTAACGACGATCGGCCCGGCCATGGGCCACGTGAGGATCCCCGGGCGCGCGGCCGGGACGAGGAGCGGATCGAACGGCTTCAAACTCGCCTCGAGCGTATCGATTTCCTTTTCGAGCGAGGCGCGCTTGCGCTCGATCTCGGCGAGCAATTCCTGATAGCGCTGCTCTTGGTTGCGCGTCTCGGTCAGAAGCGTCGTGCGCGAGGAGCGCTGCACCGACTGCAGCGTCGTCTGATCGGCGAGCTCGCCGGCCAGTGATTGCAGATCCGCTTCCTTGGCTCGGGCATCCGTTTGCTGCGCGCGCAAACGGTCCCGATCGGCGCGCAATTCATGAATGCGGCCCGCCAACTCCCCTTCCAGCCGGCCAAGTTCATCCGCGGCCGCGAACATCGTGGCCAGCGAATCATATTTAAGAAACGCGGCCAACGGGGTTTCCCGTTCCGCTTTCTCGATAGCCACCACCAGCGCGGCGAGTCGCTCGCGATTTTCGGCAATGATCGTCTCGGTTGCGGCAATATTGCCGCCGAGCGCCTGGATTTCCAGCCGCGTGCGGCTGATCTTCGCATTCGTCACGCGGGAATTCGCCGCAATGCGTTGGAGCGAAGCATCAATAGATTTGATCTGGCCCTGCAAGCTCTTGGCCTCCTGCTCCGCCGTGAGCCGCGCAGCTTCATACGCGCGGGCTTCCTCCTCAAGCCGTTTGATCTCTTCGTTTTTCTGATCAATTTGCCGCTGGATCGTTTCGTTGGCGCGCGTTGGCATGGCGGACGCGAAAATCGCAATCCCCAGAACAAGGCATGCAACATAAAATGGCCATCGCGCAATCGCTACGCGTTGCATATCGTCTTTTAGTATACCATGCCCGATATCAGCGGCCCACCGATCGGCGCGACCATGCAGTATGCGGTCAATTTAGCCAATTGCTGGACATCGCGGCCATTTTTTGGCCTGAAGATGGACTCAGAGCTTTGCGATCGCCCGATGAATTCTGTGGATTGCTGTTTCGCGATTGAGTACCGTGATGATCTCGAACGGACCGGGCGAGGCCTTTTTCCCGGACAAGGCAACGCGCAGCGGCCAGAGGATTTTGCCCTTGCTCCCTGCTCCGAGCGCATCGAAGAAATGCTTCTCAATGCCCGCACGGCGGTCTTCGAATGAAACCGCATCCGCGAACAATTTCCCGGGAATCGTCTCCACTAAGTCACCCGCTCGGTGCAGCGCGGCGCGCACATCCTCGTCGGTCATATCCTTCCAGCGAAGCAGTGCCGTATCGTACTCGGGCTCGCGGAACAAGAGCGCGGACTCTTCCCCAATGTCGGCCAATTTCACCAACCGCGACTGCTCAAGAAAGAGCGCCGCCTCGACATTATTCGTGGAAATAATATGATCCGGAAATTTTTGCTGCAAAAACGGCTGCGCCAACGGCACGAGCGAGACGCGATCGCGCCGGCGAATATATTCCGCATTAAACCAACCCAGTTTCTCTTGGTTCCAAATCGCGCCGCTTTTCTGCACGCGATCGAGATCGAATTCCTTGGCGAGCTCTTCCAGCGAAAACAATTCGCGGTCCCCGCCCGGATTCCAGCCGAGGAACGCCAGAAAGTTTATCAGCGCTTCGGGGAGATATCCGGCCTCGCGAAATTCTTTTACGGATGTCGCGCCATGACGCTTCGATAATTTGGCGCGGTCTGAGCCGAGAATAAGGGGAAGATGCGCCCACTGCGGCTCGGGATATCCAAGCGCGCGCTGGATCAAAATTTGCTTCGGCGTATTGGCAATATGATCCTCGCCCCTGATGACATGCGAAATCTTCATTTCGGCGTCATCGATGGTTACCGCAAAATTATAGAGCGGCTGATCAATGGTCCGGGCGAGGGAAAAATCCCCGAGCAATGGGGCTTCAAAAGATACCGCGCCACGGACGAGATCGCTGAAGGATATTGTTTCGCGCGAGTCGTTTTTGAAACGTATAATCCCCTGTTCCCCGTTTTGGATCTTCGCTTCGGCTTCGGCGCGAGACAATTCGCGGTACGAACACACATGCGCTTCGAATTTTCCTTCAGCCGAGCCTTCGGATGCGGCGAGTTCGGATTTCTCATGAAAACAGTAAAACGCTTTTTTCTCGTTCAATAATTTCTCGAGCGCTCTTCTGGTTGATTCACCTCGTTCGCTGTCGCGATACGGCCCATAGGGCCCGCCCTGTTCCGGCCCTTCGTCGGGATGAATGCCGAGCCATGCAAATTCTCTGAAAATATCGTCTTCGTATTCCTTTTTCGAACGCGCGATATCCGTATCCTCAATCCGAAGGATAAACGTACCACCATGTTTTTTGGCGTAGAGATAACTAAACAAGGCGGCGCGCGCGTTGCCGATATGCAGATAGCCGGTAGGACTCGGCGCTATGCGGGTGCGGATCACACCCCGCCCTGAGCTTGTCGAATGGGTCATGAGTGTTCGTGACTCCCCAAGCGCAATACTTCTTCGGCGATCACGGCGGCCGCGTCGCGCCGGGCAAATTTCTTAGCCGCTTCGGCCATGGCTCGCATGCGGTCCGGTTCGTCCATGAAGCGCTTGAGCTCGTGCCAAAGGACGGTCGGCGTAAGATTTTCCTCGTCGATGAAAATTCCCGCGCCCGCCGTGGCGTAGATATAGGCGTTTTTCTTCTGATGCTGCTGCGCCGCGATCGCGAGCGGGATGAGAATCGCGGGTTTGCCCCAGGCCGCGATCTCGGCAATAGTGGTGCCGCCCGCGCGCGCGACTACGATATCGGCAAGCGCGTAGGCGCCGCTCATCTGGTTCGCTTCCAGCGATCCGGCCATGTGGTAGAACGCCTCGCCTTTTTCGCGCAAAATGGGCGCGGTGACGTAGCGCATCTCTTCGACGTTAGCCGTACCGACTTGATGAATCACTTCGAAGCGCCCAAGCAACTGATCGAGGATTTCGACCACGGCATCATTAATGATTTTTGCTCCCTGCGAGCCGCCGGTAATGAAGAGCACCGGCCGGTCCGAGAGCACGCCGAAATATTGGCGCGCCGCTTCGCGGTCTTCCTGCAAGGTCTCGGCGCGCAGCGGGATGCCGGTATGCGCGACGCGATCTTCGGGAAAATACTGCGCGGCCTCGACAAAACCGACCGCAATGCGATCGGCCCACCGGCCGGCCCAGCGGTTGACCGCGCCCGGCACCGCGTCGGATTCGTGGATGATCACGGGTATGCGAAAAAGGCGCGCCGCCATGAGCGTCGGGAAGCTGTCAAACCCGCCTTTGGCAAACACGACATCGGGCACAATGGACAGCATGTACCAGAGCGCGGTCACGACGCCAAGCGCGGTCTTGAACGGGTCGATGAAATTCTGGATCGAGATGTAGCTCCGGCGCTTGCCCGCGAACACGCGGCGGAATTTCAGTCCCGTGGCATCAACGAGGTCCGGCCGATACGGGTCGGAGCCGAAATAAAACATATCGAGCTCGACAAGGCGCATATCGGCCGCCCGCTGGCGCACCGCGAGCGCGACCGCGAGCATCGGATAAAAATGGCCGCCCGTTCCCCCGCCGGTAAAAACAATTCTCATCCCGTTAGAGATAGGAAACGCTTGAGCCTATTTCTGAGAAAGCGTTTTCCCATGCCTGATTTAAGATATATCTCCCGACTCTTTGCATCTCTCTCATCGAGGCAAGCTTCGTAATAAATTAATTGGTGTGGCCTGCGATATGCTGTCCATCCCCTATGACCATCGCGATGCTCGCTCAAGCGTTTCCGCAGATCACGAGTGAACCCAGTATACATCCTTCCGCTGCTTAAGCTTTTGAGTATATATACGTAGTACATCAGGGTATCTCTAACGGGACTCATAGGTATGAAGTTCGATCAGGTCGCCCGTTTCGAGACCGCAAGCATGATGCCGACCATGCCGAGCGTTACGACGAGGGCCGTCCCGCCGTACGAGATGAATGGCAGCGGAATGCCGGTCAACGGCAGGAATCCAGAAATGGCCGCCATGTTGATGAACGCCTGCAAGGTAATGAGCGCGCCGAAGCCCGCGACCACGAGCTTGCCGAAGCCGTCGGGGACGCGCCGCGCGATGATCATGCTCCGCGCGAAGAACGCGAAGTACGCGAGGATCAGCAAGAGGCCGCCCAAGAATCCCATTTCTTCGACGAGTACCGCGAAGATGGAATCCCCCATGGGTTCGGGAAGGTAACTGTGTTTCTGGATGCTTTGGCCGAACCCCCGGCCCCAAAAGCCCCCCGAGCCGATGGCGATGAGCGCTTGGTTGATGTGGTAGCCAATGCCCTGCGGCGATGCGCTCGGATCCAAAAACGCAATGATGCGGTTTGCCCGATACGGTTCCACCGCGACCACAACCCCGAGAGCCACGGCTGCGAGCACGCCGAGCGCGATGATCTGCAGGATGCCGCTGCCGCCGAGAAAGTAAACGAGCACCGCCGCGCCGCCGATCACCAAGAGGGTGCCGATGTCCGGCTGAAGCACCAAAAGGGCCCCGACCGTGCCGAGCACCACGACGAACGGGATGAACGACGCGGTGAAGCTTCTGATATCGCTCTTTTTCCGGTCCAACCAGCTTGCAAGATACAGTATAAGCGAAATTTTGAGCAATTCCGAGGGCTGGATCGTTGCCGGGCCGATGTCGAGCCAACGGGTCGCGCCCTTGGTCGCAAAGCCGAGCTTGGGGATAAACACCGCAGCCGTGAGCGCGAGTGATGCGAGGAGTGCCGGCAGCGCGACCACGCGCCAGAACCGGTACGGCACGGCTTGAAACACGAGCAGCACCCCGAGCCCCGCGAGCGCGTAAACCGCCTGGCGCGTGACGTAGTAATAGGGCGTATCGAAATTCTTCTCGGATACGACAATGGAAGCCGAGGAAATCAACAACAGCCCCGTGACCACGAGGATCACGGTAAGGAGAAACAAAGGATAGTCGAAATGGCGGCGCATACGGGCGTATGCGCTCATACTAACGCAGGGCTCCCCGACTCCCTAGACCCTAATGATTCTTGTAGACCAGCAAATAGCTGTGGTCGAAACCAGGACCCGCTTCTGCGTCTCCCGTATCAACCCGAATAATTTCCCCTTGGAAAGAGAAGATCTTTGAAAGAAGTTCGCCAAACTGCCATGCCAAAGTACGAACACCGTCTTTTGTCCGAATGTTGGAAACTTCAATGACGATATTCGCATCTGGTTTCAAGGTTTTCTGTATCTTCCGAAAGATAGATTCCATGTCCTCGAAATAAGTCATCCCCCAAGGGTCGTCCTCAAGCCGAACTGTTACGTAAGGCGGGCTCGTAAATACTAAATCAAAGGAAGGAAGATAATACTGGTCAATTGTTTCTATCCTTGCATGAATTACTTTGTTCGGTTCGTTGAGCCCTTTGCCGGCATACATAGCTCGGCTTTCATCGACTTCGAAACCGATCGCATGGCGATTCATCTTCTGAGCTGCTTTGAGCGTTGTGCCAAGCCCGCAAAATGGATCCAAAACCCAATCTCCCTCTTTTGAAAATTTATTAAGTACGATTTCGGCGAGTTCGGCAGGAAATCGAAAACTATTCTCCCCTTCATAGTCAATCGGTTCCAGACCCCCATCTATCGCGAACCAGCTTTTCTTTATCTCGGTCATAGCATAAATGTAGCACACTGTTTCCATCCTTAGCGTACCCACCCGCTAATCAATGCCTTATGTTCTGTAGCGAATTTTATCCGCTCCCAGTGTTTTTCCGTATTGCCGTAAGGGACATATGCGAGAGCGTAGAGTAAACCGGCGTCGAAAATGAGATCCTTTTCTCTCTCAGGAATACTCCTATGGGAGAAATAGCTCGCGTAAAATGCTCTCGCGTTTTCCTCTTCAGTTTTCAGATCCTCCGTAACGAAGTGGCATATCAATGGAAAGCCAAGGTCAAGAATCGTTGTTCCTATGCCGACATCGTCCCAGTCGGTTAGGACTATTGTTCCGTCTTGTTTCTGAACCGAGTTATGCGGCCCGATATCGGTATGAATAAGGGTTTGGGATAGGCCACCGAAGTCATTAAGAGAACGTGCCACCTCCAAATACGCGGAACCGAACGATACCTTCGATGCTATTTCTTCAAACCGTGCAATCTCGGATTCTACCGTAAAGGAGCTTTGGTACGGATAACCGGAAATTTCATGCAGGGATGCAGCTATTCTCCCAAGCTCCTGCCATGTCGCGGGATTGCGCTCAGGAGCCTTTCCTTCCACACGTTCCATCACATAGACAAACTTGTCATCGATCACCTGAAACGGCCCGTCTTCCCGGGTCGAGAGTAATTTCGGAATATGCGGCCAGTTTTGCCGGCTCAAAAAGTCAAAAGCAAACGTATCTTTCTGTATAGCTGCTTCGGTTTTCGATGGGTCGGCGATCTTATAGACAAAATTGCCTTCATGCGCAGAAAGAGCGCCCACTATCCGCTCCCCGCTCTGCGAAAGAATTTCTCCCGCCTGCACATTGGTGAGCGGCCAATACTGTTCGATAATTTCCCCGGTTATTTTCAACGTCAACTTCGTCTTATTCATAACGTTGCTATCAAACTTGGCAATTGCCTAAACGATGCAGTGCAGACATCCGCTTCAGGAAGTATATTCTTTGAATAGATTATGACTTTCATTCCGGCCGCTTTTGCCGCTCGGACATCATTTTCTACGTCGCCGATATAGACACATTCCGAGGGTTGGACAGCAAGAATATTGGCTGCAAAGAGCAGCGGCTCTGGTTCGGGCTTATGACGCGCCGTATCCTCATAGCAAACGGCACATTGAAAATACTTCTTGAGCTTGGCGAGTTGTGGAGCTTCGTAAATACTCCCTCGTTGCCGGCTCGTTACAATTCCCAATGAGAACTTTTTGCTGAGCTCCTCCATAACATCTTCTGCACCTTCTGGTACTGACAAAAGTCCGACGTTATAAGGAACCTCTCGGCTGCGGCCCATTTCCCATATCTTTTTGATTTCCTCTTCGTTAACCGAATTCGTAAGAACCCTGATCGCATCCATCATGCTTAGATGAAAAATCGGGGGAAATTCTTCCCGCGTCGGTGGCCGATAACCGGTCCGAATCATAAGATCCTGAAAGAATTTCAAATTCGCCTCGAACGAATCGAGTAGGACCCCATCGATATCGAAGATTACAGCTTTCAGCATTTATCTACGTTTCTTTCTCAATAGTTCCGTGACTCAATCTATATTTTTTAACTAGCTCAAATTCAACCATCGGCGCGATGATTTCATGTAGAAGCCGAAACTCCCGCACTTCCTCTTTTAAATTAACTCTCTTCGTGCCGGCGATGTTTTTGATGAGCGCGAGGTCGATCTCCTTCTGATAACGACAAAGTGTTGCATGGATTATTTTCGGTGGAGGCTTCGTTCCCGGAATAAGGTCGATTCTCGAAATGAACTTATCCCTGATTTCTTGAAATGAGCCATTGTCTACGCCAACAGTAATGATTGCATTCGGCGTTACCCGTAGCTCCGAAAACTCAATCGGAATTGGACCGATATCATTCAAAATTTCTGTTAGTACTGCATCGTAACTCTCGAAATACTCGTCGAACAATCGTTTTTTATCCATACCGTAATCAACCAAGGGGGCCAACCAATCAAACAACGTGATATGGAGCCCTCCTACGGGAGTACACCAGATCACATCGGGAAAGCTTTCCTTGAGTTCCCTCTGAAAGGATTCTAAGACGCCGGAATTCTTAGATGAGAATCCTGCATTCAGTAGGTATCCATCCACATTCTTTTCCAGCCATTGCGTCGGTATGGTTCTTTCCATAGCTATCACCGCAATCCCTTCACCGCCTGGGTGAATTGGTCGCCGCGGTCGAATTCATGCTGGAACAGGCCGAAGCTTGCCGCGCCCGGCGAAAGCAGCACCGCATCGCCGGCCTTGGCGATGCGCGCCGCGACGCGCACCGCTTCGGCCATGGTCCGCGCGCGCATGATGCTCAACGATTTCGGCGCCTTTAGTTCCCGAATCATCCGCTCCGTTGCCGTGCCGGGTAGGAATATCGCCGACGCGGCCTGCGTCCGAAGCGCGCGGCAGAATTCCCGAATCGGCAGGCCTTTGTCATAGCCCCCGGCGATCACGTGCAGCGATCCCTCGCCGAGCGCTGATTTGGTTTCGGCCACGGCGAATGCCGCAGCGCCCGGATTCGTCGCGGTCGTATCATTGATCCACCGCACGCCTCGATGCACGCGCACGGCCTCCATCCTGCCGGGCACGCCGTGAAAATTTTTGAGCACGGATCGGATTGCCCGGTCCCCTGCCCCGAAGTGCTGTGCGACCGCGACTGCCAAGGCAATATCAATCCAATGGAATCCCGGCACGCTATGCGGAATCGCCGCGCGGACCGGCGCAAGCGTCCGCTCCAGCGGAACTCGGACTACGCGGCCCGGCGCCTGGCGGCTCAAATGGCGCAGCCGTTTGTCTTCGGCCGGTATGAAGAGCGCCCCGCGCGAACCTTGGAATTTGAAAATCTGGGCCTTGGAACGAACGTAGGCGCCCATTGTCGCATAGCGGTTCAAATGATCCGGAAAAATGTTCGTGATGACGGCGGTCCGCGGGCTCATATGGCTGCGGGCCAACGCATCGAGCTGGAAGCTTGAGAGTTCGAGCACCGCGATGTTGCCGCGCCGGATCTTCGGCAAAAGTTCCAGCACCGACGTCCGGATATTGCCGCCGACCCAAACGCGCCGGCCGCCCTCGGCCTTCAAGAATGCGCCGACGAGCGACGTGGTCGTGGTCTTTCCCTTGGTGCCGGTTATGCCGATGATTTCGGCCGGGCAGAGCCGAAAAAATACTTCGACGTCCGAGAGAATAGGAATCTTTTTCCGGCGCGCGGCCAAAAGGTACAGCGAGCGTTCGGGTACGCCCGGATTTTGGATGATCAGATCCGTGTTGCGAAGATCGGCCATGCGGTGGCCTCCGAGATGGTATGCGATGTTTTTAAACCGCTTGAGCTTCTTGAGCGACGGCGCAAGTTCCTTCTTCGATTTCAAATCCGTGACCATCACCCGCGCGCCGCGCGCGGCAAAAAACGCGGCCGCGCCAACGCCGCCGCCGTGCAGGCCAAGGCCGAGGATCAGCACCCGCTTGCCGCGAATCTGCGAAAGGTCCATAAGGATTGAAAAAGGATTCTCGAGGCGAGAATCCCATGAAAAAATGTCCTTGACAATACCGGGCACAAATTTAAGTAAAGAAGACACCCGGCCGCGGACCGGGTGTCGAACTCCTCGAAAAGGTACTTACTGCCAGTCGCTCCACCGCGTTTTTCCCGTGATCAGTATCACCCAGAGCCCCACCCAACTGATGATCGTGATCACGGCGAGAATCCGCTCCGGCCAGGTGGAACCCGGTATCTGCTCGTCGCGATCGGATCCGGTATGATTCTCCACTACGCGGCCTCCTTCAGCCGATTAACTCGTTACGGAAGCTTTCCTTGCCACCGTAGAACAATGAGCAGCGCCATACCCCCCACCCAACTGATGATCGTGATCACGGCGAGAATCCGCTCCGGCCAGGTGGAACCCGGTATCTGCTCGTCGCGATCGGATCCGGTATGATGTCTCACGACACGCCTCCTTACCCGATACTCGGTTGCCCGTAGAATATGCTGAGCGCGAGCCAAAGCCATCCTACGGCCACGGCGATCCCGATCGCCCCGAACACTCTGCGACTAGCAAGTATGCTACCCCGCCGTCGCAAAAACGCGGAATGACCAAAGACCATGACGCGCACGCTATCCGGATCCTCGCGATCAAGCCGTTCCAGAGCTGCCATCCGCTCATCCAGATACGTGATCCAGCCGTCCGCACGCCAGGTCGCGATCAGGACGAGAACGTGGATCCAGAAGCCAACCAAACTGATAACGAACTTCGCTTCGTCCCTCGCTTCCGTGCCGAACACGATCGGAAAAGCGACGGTGTTGAAGGCCGCGAACATCTGGACGCGCGCCCACTGCTGTTGCATGTACCCGTTCCGCAGATTCGAAAGCCCTACGTACATGCCCGGTTCGCCATCACGCACGGTTGCACCCCTTTCTTAACGAAAAATAATATAGCACAAAGCAACCAAAAAGCAATAACTAGGCCTTGCGCACTACGCGGCCGCCGGCAAGGCCGGTTAGCTGCCCTTCGGAGATCGCGAGCGTGCCGTTGACCACGACCGCCTCGATACCGGTCGGATGAATGAACGGCACCTTATAGGTCGAGCGGTCCGCGAACGTATCCGGATCAAATACCACGACATCGGCCGCATGGCGCGGCAAAAGCTTCCCGCGGCCGGCAAACCCCGCGGCCTCGGCCGGTTTTGCCGTTATTTTTTGGATCGCCTGTTCCCACGCAAGCGCTTCGCGATCGCGCACGAACCGGTGCAAAAAATGCGGGAACGTGCCGGTCGAGCGCGGATGCACGAGGCGGCCGATCTTTTCCAATTCCGGAAACACGCCGTAGCCGTCCGAGGCGATGATGCTGTCGGCATGCATGACGGCCCGCTCCATGTTTTTAACCGCAAGGGTGCGGCCGAATACCTGCACGCGACCGCGGTTCAACACCAAAAGCTCCAGGATCGCCTCGGCCGGCGACACGCCGCTTGCTCTGGCGATCTCGGCAAGGGTCTGGCCGCTTTTGGACGTGGCCGTACCCGCGACAATATACCGCTCGGCGTGCAGCGTCACCCGCTCGTCGAGCTCGCGCACGATTTCGGCCCGCGATTCGGTATCCTTGATGCGCTCGATCATGGGGCCGAATCCCCCTTCGCGCGCCCACGCCGGCAGCAAAAGATACAAGAACGAACCCGTGCGCGCATACGGCGAGACGTCGAAATGGATCGGCACGCCGCCCGTCGCCGCGCGCTCGATGATATCAATCGCTTTTTCGAAATGCGGCCATGACGTGCGGCCGATCGCCTTGATGTGCGAAATAATGGTTACCGCGCCCGAGCCGCGGGCGATCTGCACCGCCTCGTTGACCGCGGGCACCAGGTCCGCGCCTTCGTTGCGGAGATGTATCTTTATGATGCCGCCGCGCGCGGCCACGGGCCGGGCAAGCACGACCAACTCCTCGGTTGAGGCGGCGCGTTCATGGCCGTAGACAAGACCAAGCGAAAGCCCGAACGCTCCTTCGGTCATGGCGCGGTCCACGACATCGGCGAACTCATCCGCCTCTTCCTTGGAAAGCGCGCGCGAAGCGTCTTTGAGAATGCCGCGACGCGCGGTGCCGTGACCGACCAACGTCGCCACATTGACGCCGAGGGGCCGGCGACCCAATTCCGTTAAAAATTCACCGACCGCCGCCCAGTTGATGTTGGCCTGACCGGTCTGATCCCATTTGCGCAGGTTGGCGATGGATTCCTGGCCGATGAGCGGCGCGAGCGAGGCCCCGCAGTTGCCGACTAAAATCGAAGTCACTCCCTGAGTCAGCAGGTAATCCTGCGCCGGATTGAGAAACAAGGACCAATTTTTGTCGGCATGGCTGGTGATATCAATGAAGCCGGGCACGACAAATTTCCCGAACGCGGGGATGATCATCGCCGCTTCGGCGCCCGCGATCGAGGGCACGCCGATTTCGTGGATCAGGCCGTCTTTGATGCCGATGTCGCCAAGGAACCGCTGCTTGCCGGTCCCGTCCACGATCATGCCGTCTTTGATGAGGATGTCGTAGCGCATGCCCGGTAGTGAAATTTCGAACGAGTTAGATAAAACCGCGTGTTAACAATCGCCTTTTGAGGAAGGGTTTCTCCGGTTTGCCGAGCGATAGCAGGACGATCTTCGAAATTCTACTACCGGGCATGAATCTTTTCCCAGTGTACCATGATTGCCGCGTTCCCAGCGGCCGAATTGTCCCCTGCTTGCGGCTACCGACCTATCAGCGCAACGAGCATTCCTACGATGGCAAAAACAAAACTAATTACCCAAAACCTCATCGTCACCTTGTACGACGGCCAGCCGATGGCCTCGAAATGATGGTGCAGCGGCGCGACGAGAAACACTTTTTTGCCGCGCAGGCGTTTGGACAAAAGCTGGATGATGACTGAGGCCGCCTCCATTGCCGGCACAAATGCGATGATGGGCAGCACGATCACCGAATTGGTCAGAAACGCGAAGACCGTCAGCGTCGTGGTCAGGCCAAGGATCCCGGTCTCGCCCATGTAAAACCGCGCGGGCGGGATGTTGAACCATAAAAACGCGAGCAGCGCCCCCAAGAGCACCCCGGCGAACGCCGCCAAGTCGATCTGCCCGCGGAAAAACGCGATGCCGCCGTACGCGGCGAATATCGTCGCGAACACGCCGCCCGAGAGGCCGTCGAGGCCGTCGATCACGCCGGTTGAGAACGTCGCGAACATCGTGATGATGAACAACGCGATGAACGCAAGGCCGAGCGTGACATCCCCTATTCCGGGAATGGCGAGCGAAACGATGCCAGGCAGGACATAATCGCCGATGCCGGGAATATAGATAGCGTTTTGCTCGAGGCGAACATTGAACCAATACGCGCCGACCAAGGCAATCAGGAACACCACGCCGAGGCGCACGCGAAATTCGAGGCCGCCGGCTACGTAGCGCCCCCTGCGAAACACCTGTAAAAAGTCATCGGTAAAACCGAGGAGCGACGCGGCGACCAGCGTGAAGAGCGGCAGCCAGGTTTGGTTCCGCGAGAGGAACGTGAGCTTGTCGAAGAGCGGCTGATCCGTGAATTCAGCCAGCGCCCAGAATGCGAGCGCCACCACGACCAGCGTCATCCAGATCAACAGGCCCCCCATGCGCGGCACGCGCGTCTCGCGCCCGGCATGCAGTGAAGCAAAGATCGGCGTGCCCGCGCCATCGGGCGCGGTCGTGCGCACGTCCTTGCGCCATAACCGATACTTATAGAGATAGTGCGTTAACAGCGGGGTCCAGGTGACTGCGAAAAAGAACGCGAGCATCGAAAGCCCGAATACCTTGAAGATATTGAGAATCAGCTCGGCCTCGCCCGACATAGGATCAATCCTCGATGCGGAAATTTTCCTCAATCCAGCGGATAAGCCCTTCGCCGTCGGCAAAACGGTCCTCGGAGCGCAACAACACGATGGCGATATAATCGCGGGGTGCGAGCTGATAGAGCATCACGAGCGTCCCGCGCGCGACGTCCTCATAGCCGGTCTTGGAACCCCAAATCGCCGGGAACGAGGAGAAGAGCGGATTCGTATTGACCACGCCGTAGCGCGAGCCGCGCTCGCCGAACACAAAACTTTCGCCCACGCGGCTGGCAGCCCAAATTTCGGGATGTTCTTCGGCGATGAATCCGGCCAGGCGGGCCACGTCAGCTGCCGTGGAATGATGTTCAGGGTCATCGGTACCCGAAGGGTTCGTGAAATGCGTATCGGCAAGCCCGAGCTCGGCCGCGCGCTCGTTCATGCGGTAGACAAAGCGGTCAATCCTTTGGCGGAACGTCGGATCGCCGGCGATCGGTCCGATGCCGCCGACGAATTCAGCCGCGGCATACGCCGCATCCCCGTCGGACGCGGCCATCAAGAGTTCCATCACCTCTTCCACGGAAAGCCGGTCTCCTGCCGCGACCGCGCTTTGTTTCTCATCCTCAGCGCCGGCCTGTTTCGCGTCCCGCGAGAATGGAATCTGTACGAGCGGATCGCCCGCTTCGGCCAGCAACAGCGCAGTCATAAGCTTCGTGATGCTCGCGATGGGCATGCGCTCGCGGGAATTTTTTTCATAGAGCGTCTCGCCGGTAGCCAGGCGCGTAATGAGTACCGCATGGGCGCGGATGTGTTCCGGTTCCGATTGCGCGATGCGTATGAGCGCCGGGCCGATGTTCGCCGTTTCGTTCGGCGCAGCCGAGGGCTCGGCCGCGGTCGGGCCGCTTTTGGCCACGATCGCGCTCAACGTCAGCGTTACACCCAGTGCCAAGATGGCGAGCATGGTGCGGCGCAGCAATGGTAATCGTTCCTCGGGCATGAGCAATACGATTATGCGGATGGATTGGGCGATGATTCTATTCCCGGCTCAGTCGGCACTTCAATCTGGGCAGCGTGGAATTCGGCATAGCGCGGCAGATCGTTCACCGACGAGACGCCGATATGGTTCAAAAACGCATGCGATATTCGATACAGGAACGAGCGTCGGTCGCTCGGGTTTTCTTCGCGCTCCACAAGGCCGCGGAGCATCAGATTGCGAAGCGTAAACGAGGAATTAACGCCGCGGATGTATTCGATCCGCGCGCGCGTCAGCGGCCCCTGGTATGCGATGACGGTCAGCGTATCAAGCGCGGCGCGCGTCAGTTCTTCGGTCATGTCGGCGGTAATGAATTGCTCGACCGCGGATTTCTGCGCCGGGTTGGTCGCAAATTGCCAGTCATCACCGTTTTGCACGAGCACGATCCCCCGTTCGGCGTATTCCTTTTGGAGCTCGACGAGCGCTGCCTGTACGTCAGCCGGCTTGGCACCGGTTGCCTTGCCCAAGCGCGCCGCGGCGATTGGCTCGCCATGGAGAAACAGGATGCTTTCGATTGTCTGCTTGAGGTTGCTCATATGTGATTGCGGCTTGTCCTGAGCTTGTCGAAGGGACGCCGCTTGAGCTCGCGGTACGTGCGATGAATAATATCGGCGTCAGCTTGCACGCGCTTGTTGAACAAGCTGGTCGGATATTTGCGCGCGGCCGCGTTCAGTTTCTTTTTTACCGCATCGCTGACATCGATATTGGCGCGGTTAGCAAAGGCCAGGCAGTAAATCAGCACATCGGCCAACTCCGCTTCGATCTCATGCCATTTATCGCGCCCGAATTTCTCGATATCTTCGTGGTTACCCCATTGGAAATGCTCTGCCAATTCGGCGGCCTCGATCAAGATAGATAGCGCCAAGTTCTTGGGCTTGTGCCATCGCTTCCAATCGCGCGCTTCGTTGAAGCGCTCGACCAGGGATTTCAATTCGGCGATTCGGGTTCGCTGATCACTCATACGTTATGATTCGTGCGCGCCGCGGATGCGGATATCGCCAAAGGGCTTGTCCTGGTCCACGGCAATGAGTTTTTGTTTGGCAAGCTCAAGCACGGCGAGAAAGCTGACCACGACGTCCACCTTTTCTTTCGCGCCGGAAACCAATTCCGAAAATGCGCGCTCCACCTTGCCCTGCAAGAGCGACTTCAATTCTTTGATTTTCTCCTCCAGCGAAATGACCTTGCGAATTTTTTCCTCGACAAGCTTCTCGACTTTCGGCACCAATTCCAATACCGCGGCAAAGGCCTTGGCAAGCGTATCAGCGGTCACGCTCTTGGGCGGATAGAATACCGTCGGCGTGCCCAGGTACGCCTCGCGCGCGAACGCCTGGGGTCCCGCGGCCGCGAGCGCGCCCAATTCCTTCGATACCTCCTTGATGCGCTGCCAAAGCGCGAGGCGCTCCTCGAGCTCGGCAATGGACTGCACTTCTTCGGCGCTCACCTGGAATCCGGGCAGCAAGCTCCGCGATTTGATGAGCAAAAGCTGCGACGCGACCACGATAAATTCGGCCAGAATCTCTTGGTCGGGTTGACCCCCGGCCTGCATGGTCTTCAAATGCTCGAGAAAATCGTCGGTGACTTTGCCGAGCGAAACTTCATTGATCGAAAGTTTGCGCTCCTGAATCAGTACGAGGAGCACATCCAGCGGCCCTTCAAAGGTATTCTGTTTGACGATATAGGTCATGATTCCCCGAATCGAATGCCAAGCTCCTTTAGTTGTTCCGACGTCGCCGGCGAAGGCGAATCCATCATCGGGTCGCGCGCGTCGCCGGTTTTCGGAAACGCGATGACTTCACGGATATTCGGCTCGCCTTCCAATATCATCACCAGCCGATCCAAGCCCGGCGCGATGCCGCCGTGCGGCGGCGCGCCGAACGAAAGGGCTTCCAGCATATGACCGAAATTCTCTCGGATCTGCTCTTCGGAAAATCCCATGATTTCGAATACGCGTTGGAGCGCTTCGGGCTGATGGTTGCGGATGCTGCCGCCGCCCACTTCATACCCATTGAGCACGATATCGTACTGCGTGGTGAGGATCTTTTCGACATTCGATTTGGCCATGAGCCACTCCCGGTGCTCCGGCTTGGGCGCGGAAAACGGGTTATGAGTAAACGTCCATCCGCCGCCGTCAGACTTCTCGAAGAATGGAAAATCAACAATCCATGCAAATGCGAGAAGGTCGGGGTCATCCTTGTCGTTTCGAAGATCCGGTCGGTCGGTCCCATACTTTTCCATAACATCGGCGTACGAAAGACGGGGAAACGGCTTTTCCTGGATCTTCTTTTCCGGATAGAGCATTTCGACGAGCTCGATGAACAGAGCCTCGATCAGGCTCATGACGTCTTCCATCTCCACAAAACTCATCTCGAGGTCCAGCTGCGTAAATTCAGGCTGCCGATCCCCGCGGGTATCTTCATCGCGGAAGCAGCGCGCGATCTGGAAATACCTCTCCAGCGCCGCGACCATCAGAAGTTGCTTATACTGCTGCGGCGATTGCGGAAGCGCGTAAAAATTCTCGCGATAGATACGCGAGGGTACGAGATAATCCCGCGCTCCTTCGGGCGTTGATTTTGAAAGGATGGGCGTTTCGATCTCCACAAAATCCCGCGCCGTCAAATAGTCGCGGATAAATTTGATAATCGCGGCCCGCTTCCGGATATTTTTTCGCAGCCGCTCGCGGCGCAGATCCAAATAGCGGTATTTCAAACGCAGTTCTTCCTCGATATCCCGGCCGTCGGTGTCGATCGGAAACGGCGGGGTCTTTGCTTCGGCGATCACCTCGAGCGCTTCGGCCGCGAGTTCAACGGTCCCGGTTGCGATGTCGGGATTCTGCATGTTCTTGGGCCGCTCCTTTACTTCGCCCGCGATGGCAACGACCCACTCGGGCCGTACGCGGCTTGCCGCCTCGTGCGCCGCGTTCTGATCCGGCGTTACCACGACTTGCAGGATTCCCGAGCGATCGCGCAGATCCAAAAAAATAAGCTTGCCGTGGTCGCGGCGATTCGCGACCCATCCGGCAACGCGGACTTTTTCACCCGTCTTGTGGACGGTTTCGGATACTAAAATCCGTTCCATGCTCTCAATCGTGCCACGAAAACGCGCGTTTTTGCAACGCGCGCTTGTTCGACCGCTCTGATCGCGCGTCCTATTTTAGGTAGGCCGTACGCGCCTTGGCCAAACCCTCGTAAAATGCGACCCGTGGCCGCCAGCCGAGAAGCTGGCGGGCTTTATGATTATCGGCTTTGGTCGCGCGCGCCTCGCCCGGCCGCGGCGGAATGTAGATCGCGCGGTGCCTCTGTACGGCTTCCTTTAATTTTGCCCGCCCAACGCCGAGTATGGCCGCAGCCACGTCGTTGATCGAATAGTTCGTCCCCGTGCCGATGTTAATCACCTCTCCCCTGCCAACCTTCTGCGAACCCATCGCCACGATATTAGCCCGCACCACGTCATCCACATAGGTAAAGTCGCGGCGAATCTCGCCATCACCCACGATCGTCAAGGGCTTTCCTTCCCGCAGTTGCCGCAAAAATATGCCGATCACGGTCGCGTACGGTCCACCCGCGGTCTGGCGCGGGCCGAACACGTTGAAATACCGGAGCGACACCGTCTCCAACCCGTAGAGCTGGGAAAATACTTGGCACATCTGTTCGCCCATGAGCTTGGAAAGCGCGTACATATTTTTCGGACCGGGCGTCATATGCTCGGAAAGCGGCAATGTCTTTTGATCGCCGTAGGCCGAGGATGATGCGCTGTAGACCACGCGTCGCACGCCCGCGGCCCGCGCGGCCATGAGCACGTTGAACGTGCCATGCACGTTGGCAAGAAACGTGCTTTTGGGATCAATAATAGAGGGCTGGATGCGGGCCAATGCGGCGGTATGAAAGATCGTATCCGCGCCGCGCACCAGCGGCGCGATCGTCTCGTAGCGCGTCACGTCGCCGCGGCGGAATAGCGCCTTGGGATTGAGGTTCTTTTTCGAACCGGTGGTCAGCGCATCGATTACGGTTACCCGGTATCCTTTTTTAATGAGCGCGTCGGTCAGATGCGACCCGATAAAACCGGCTCCGCCAGTCACGACAACATGGTTTCGTTTGGACATATACCGTTCGCTACCGCCTGTACGCCGCGATGGTTACGCTAGCGCCTCTGGAATTTCTGCAGCGCGGAAACAATCAGGTAGTCGAGCAGGCGCGGGAACGGAATCCCGACCGCGGCCGCGGCCTGCGGCAAAAGCGACGTTTCGGTCATGCCCGGAATGGTATTGAGTTCCAATACATAGAGTTCCCCGTCCTCGCCCAAGATCATATCCGTGCGCGACATGCCTGAGCAGCCGAGCGTCTCGTGGGCCACAAGCGCGGTCTCCTGCGCATGGCGGATGATTTCGGGCGGCAAGAGCGGCGGCGTGATTTCTTCTGACGCGCCGGGCGTATATTTCGAATAGTAATCGAAGAACGCGCGCTCGCGGGGAATAATCTGCGTCGGCTGGAGCGCGGCGAGGCCCTCGGGCGTCTCAACGACGCCGCAGGTCAATTCCGTGCCGGAAATGTAGCGCTGTACGAGCGCCGTATCGGCAAACCCGAACGCCTGCTCGATGCCCGCGCCGAGTTCCTCGGCCGTTCGCGCGATGGTCACGCCGACGCTCGATCCGCGGTTCGCGGGCTTTACCACGGTCGGGACTCCGAACGCCTGGGCTGCGTGCGCGACGGCTTGCGGAATGTCGTCGGCCGCGCCGCGATGCACCACGAAAAATTCAGGTACCGCAAGGCCCGCTTGGTCGAAGAGCATCATCGAGCGGGGCTTATCGATCCCAAGGGCGCTCGCGAGTACGCCGGATCCCGTATAAGGCACGCCAATCGCTTCAAGCAGTCCCTGCACGGTTCCGTCTTCGCCGTATTCGCCGTGCAGGGCGATAAACGCCGCATCCACCACCCCGCGCTGGAGCGCGGCCAGGGCCTCGGTCTCCGAATGCGCTACGAGCATGGCGGCATGCGCGCTTCCATCGGTCGGCAAGCGCAATCCCGGCATGCCGGCGAGTGTGGCCTGCGGCAGGCGAGGAATCGATTCATCGTGGACGCGCGAGGGAATCATCCATTGCCGTTCGCGGCTGATAACCACCGGATGTACGATATACCGATCCGGATCCAGCGCTTCGATGACTTTGCGTCCGGTTGCCAAGGAAACGTCATGTTCGGCCGACGGCCCGCCCATCAACACCGCTATGCGCAATTGCTGCTCCATGCCTTGTATAGTACTCCGCTTTTATGCCGGCTTCGAGGAGTGATACACTGAGCGCAAATCGTCCGG
>QZJO01000001.1 GCA_003599755.1 Candidatus Parcubacteria bacterium
GACCAGCTACGGCAACCACCTCGCCAACACGCTTCTCTTCGGCGCGACCGGAGCCACCTCCACCAACGTCGGCCACCAGGACATCAAACAGCATCTGCGCGTCTCATCGTTGGAAATTCTCGGTTCCTGCAAGGGCTGTCCGGCCGGAGGCGCCGGGGGATCCTCGAGTGGCGCCGCCGGTACGGTCCAGTTCTCCGACGGCGCTTCGGGATTCTCCGGCGACGCGGATAACTTCTTCTGGAACAACACCACCAAGCGCCTTGGCATTGCGACCGGCACCCCCGGGGCCACGCTCGCGGTCCACGGCCCGGCGCTGTTCGGCAACGGCACCACAACCCATGTTTCCGGCCTGATCACGCCATCCATTGCGGCGACCGGCACGCTCGGATTTTACACCACGAGCGCGGCCGCGCCGCGGATGGTGATTGATGCGAGCGGCAACGTCGGCATTGGGACGACTTCGCCATTGACGATTTTCACGCTGGAGGGTAGTGATCCGGCAATTACGCTTTCCGATATATCCGTTGGCGGCGGCCTCTGGAAAATTCAGAATGGCGGCACTGCAGCCGGCACCGATGCATTCGCAATTCTTGATGGGACGGCAGGCAGGGGCGTGCGATTCGGAATTGATAATCAAGGGGACGTTAGAATCGGGAATGGATCGCCCGGCGCCGATCTTGACGTCAACGAATCCAAGGCATCGGGAAGCGTAATTATCCGTGCTTTTAACTCGAGTAATTCGTCGGGCAACGCCGTACTGCAATCGGTGGTTACCGGCGAGACGGGTGGTAATGCGCAGGCGAGTTTCTTGATTAGCGGTGGGAGCGCTTGGAGCGTCGGGTTGCTCAACGCCGACGGAAATAAATTTACTATTTCCTCGAGTACACTTCTGGGCACGGACGTACGGTTTACCATCGACGGCTCCGGCAACGTCGGCGTCGGCACGACGGCGCCAAGCGCGTTGCTGTCGGTCGGTGGAAACGCATTGTTCGGCACGGGCTCTTCAGATCGACTCACCGTCAATGCGGGAACGATCTATCACCCGATTAACGCGACGAGCACCATCCGGAGCGGCGGCCGCTTTGCCTGGACCATTGCCACGTCCACGTCCGCGGCGCCGATCTTCCAAATCGATACCGAGACATCGAACGGTTCCGCGGTCGTCATCGGCGGCACGAGTGCCGGCGGCGGCACCCGGGGCGCGGTCATCATCGGCGACATCGGCTTCCCGACGGATCTTGGCGTCGCGACCGAGACGCCCGGAGCTCTGCTCTCGGTCCACGGCCCCGCGCTCATCGTCGGCACGACCACCTCTATGGGCGGCTTGCTCACGCCTTCCATTTCCGCGACTTCTTCGCTCGGCTTCTATGTGAACGCGGCCGCGCCCCGGCTCTTGATCAATTCGTCGGGCAACGTCGGCATCGGTTCCACCACGCCGAATCTTTCGCTCTCGGTTGCCGGCAACGTCAATTTGAATTTGGTAGATGGCGGAAATGCGGCGGTCTGCCATACCAATTCCCTGACCGAGACCACCGGCGTTACCCTCGGCGACTGCTCCGGCGCTCCGGCCCAGGATTATGCCGAGTTTTATCCGACCGCATCGGGCACGGAATTCGGGGACATCCTCGTGACTTCCGGAACGTTTACCCAGACCCGGCCCACCGCCGAGATCGCCTCGTCTTCCCTTGCAGTCCTTACCAAATCCTCTCGGCCATACGATCCGACAGTCATCGGTATCGCATCGAATAACTACGGCGATTTCACCTCCACCGGCCACGGCACGATCATGGAGGGCGATCATCCCATGCCGGTCGCGCTCGTCGGCCGCGTGCCGGTCAAGGTCTCGACCGAAGGCGGCGCGATCAAGGCAGGGGACCGCATCACGACCTCATCCCTTGCCGGCATCGGCATGAAAGCGACGAGCTCGGGACCGACGGTCGGCATCGCGCTTGCGGATTTTGACGACCAAAGCGAAGGAGAGTATGCAACGGTGCACGGCGAAATCGTGAAGCGCGGAACGATCCTGGTGTTCGTGAACCTCAGCTACGCGCGCCTCGACAGCGGTTTGGCAAGCGTCGCGGACGGCGCGCCCTGGACCGTGGATCCCGACACCGGCCGCGTGGTGCTCGGCTATGCGCTCGATATGCAAAACCAGGCCATCCTCAACGTGCGCTCGATTATTGCCGCCAGCGGACTCTGGAGCATTGATGAAAATGGCGCGCTCGTGGTGGAAGAATTGACCGCGAAGAGCAAGCTCCAGGTCGGCACGCCCGAAAACCCGCGCGGCATTACGCTCTTCGATTTCGACAGCGGCCAGCCAAGCTGCGTGTTCGTGCAAGGCGGCCAGGTACGTTCAGTACCGGGCGAGTGCACGTTTGATTCGCCGATCAGCAGTCAGTCCCCGCCGCCTGCACCTCCGCCGCCAAGTTCAAACGAAACGCCGCCGCCTGCTCCGAGCGCAGTCGAGGAGCCACCGCCCGCCGAAGAATCTTCGCAGCCGGATCCTGAACCAGACCCCGCGTCGAGTACCGAGCCACCGGCTGAAGAAACGCCTCCAACGGACAATACTTCCTCGACAGAGGGGGAACCGGCGCCCGATCCGACGCCTTCGGCACCCGCACCCGAGCCAGAATCCGAACCAGCGCCTGCCGAGCCAACTGAAGTAACCACAACCGAGGAGTCGTCTCCCACGACTGAAACCGAACAAGCGCAGGCGCCGAGCGAGTCGACGCTGGAGCCGGCAAGCGCAGCGTCTGAATCCGCGCCGTCCGAACCTGCCAGCTAAGGCAAAATCCTATGGACCAATCAAACCGGAAATATCGGCGACTCTGGAAAAAAGCGTTCGCGATCATTATGATCGCCTCGCTCGTGTTCGGTTTCGATATTCCGGAGGCCGAGGCAGCGTTCGGGAGCGTTGGGTCGCTTGGCACGAACTTTTCTACTTCGGCGGGCACATCGCTTGGCATTGTCACATCGGCGCAGCTCGATGCTGGTAACATCGGCCTCATGATCATCGGCTTCGATAATACCGGCACGACTGATGCTGATCATAGCGAAGTCGAATCGGTAACCGACACTGCGGGCAATACGTATACAAAACTTCGCGAGTTTACGAACGGCAACGGCTCGGCCGGTGCCGGGGCGACGGTTTCGGTGTGGTTCACCAAGGCGTCTGCGAATCTTCCGGCAACGGGAACCGCCACCATAACGTTCGCGAATACCATTACGTCCAAGGCGGCTACGTTTTGGGAATTCACGGTTGCGGCGGGCAATACCATTCAGGTGGCAACCGGCGGGGCGACGGATCTCGCGGAAGATGCCGATGCAAACCCCGGCGCCATGACGCTTTCGGGACTCACCAGTAAGGAATATTTGTTCGTCCGGGCAACGGCGATTGAGGCGCGGAATAATGAAATGCCCGCCACGGCCAATTATACGGAATTCACGCTCGCGACTGCCGATACGTCCAACGCAAACACCTCGATGCATGCCGACGGCGAGTTCCGGATACTCACCGCGACTGGAGATACCAGCGATCCGGGCGACATCGGAGCATCCCGCGATCATGCGCACGTATATCTTGCGCTGGAAGAAGTAGCTGCCGGCGGGGGCGAAGAGGCGCCGGGGACCGTGATCAAAGTACGGCTGCGCGGCAATGTCCGGCTGGTTGGCCGCTTGATCCGTCTGCGCTAAATCAGCGAGCCATGATGCAGCGTATCGTCATTCTGGGCAGTAGTGCGGTCCTCGCGGTCGGGGGATACTGGTTTATCGCTCGATCCGGCGATGAGTCGCCGGCATCGGCCGAGTTTTCCGCCGCGCTTACATTGCCTTGGGCGGCAGTTGGCGATACGGCTTCGAACGCGTCGGCGCACGATGCGATCCGCTATGCGCATCCGCGGTACGGATTTTCATTCGAATATCCGGATACGTTGCGCATGGAAACGTTTTCGGAAGTAACGGGCGGCGAGACAATCCTGTTCCAAAACGACGCGGCGAGCGGCCCGAAGCGCGGTTTCCAAATCGCCATCCATCCGTTCGAAGGCGGCGAGGTGCTGACGCGCGAGCGCATTATGCAAGACACGGGTATGGCGGTGGAGGAACCGCGGGAGGTCATCATCGGCACGAATCAGCCCGCGCTCATTTTTTGGAGCAACGACGCGCGTATCGGTCGGACGCGTGAGGTATGGATGATTCATGGCAGGTATGTTTATGCGATCACGACGTACGCCGAACTGGACGCTTGGCTTGCCGAAATTCTCGCAACATGGCGCTTTGGCGGTTGATCACTGGGTATTCCGCATCATGAGTACGCGAACCCTTGGTTTATCGAGGCCAAGCATATACTATAAAACAGATCATATGACAGATTTCTCTTCCAGAGATGCAACCGCCGCAGCCGCACCCGATATCGCATCGGGCGCGCGCGCTGCGGTATCGGGTGCGTCCCGCGCTGCCGCGGGATTCCGGGCTATTACGCGATGGACGATCTTTTTGGTGTGTCTCGCGATCCCGGTACTCGCCTTGCCGTTCACTGAGGACCCCCGCTTTCCCAAGACCTTATTAATAGAAGCTGCCGCGCTTATCGCGGGCGCTGCCTGGATTTTCCGAACAGTTCCCGAGCGGCGCGCCAAATGGCTGCGGAATCCAATGCATATGGGATTCCTCATGGTTGCGGTCGCGCTCGTGATTGCCCATATCGGTTCGGTTAATCCGGGAACGAGCATGTGGGGCAACGACCCGACGGCAGAAAAGACCGCAACGCTTCTTTCGCTGTTTATTCTCGCGTTCGCGGGCGCGGCGACGTTTGATCGCCGCGACGTGCGGCGCGCGTCCGTATTCCTGCTTGTCGGCGGCGTATTGGCCGCGCTCTGGACGATTCTCTTGTTTGCCGCGGCGCAGTGGATCGCCCTGCCGTCATGGCTTGCCATCAACCCCGTTGGTACGCCGTCGCAGCTTGCCGGCGTGATCGGCGTGCTCTTCGCGTTTGCGCTGGCGCTTACCCTGTCGCGCCGGACTGCGGCAGGCCGCACCGTGCTTTCGACGCGTCTGTGGGGTATCGCCGCGGCAGCGACCGCATTCCTGACTCTTGCTGCTTTGATAATCGGATTTCGGGAAGAATTCACCGAAGACGCTGCGGTTCTTGCCGGCATGGTGCCGCTGTGGGCGCCGCTCGGCATCGCAATGCTTGGCGCGACCGGTGCCGCGGTGCTCGGTATGCGCGGTCGGGAAGCGCTCTGGGGCCAATTGCGCCTGATCGCCGTCGGCGTCGTAGCGCTTTTCGCGCTGTTATTTACGTTCCAAAGCTTTTCGCTGCCTTCCGAGCCCGGCGGATTCTTCGCGCGTCCGGTGGAGATAACGCCGAGCTGGGCCTCTACGTTTGCCATCGCGCGCGAGACCATCATGGCCAAACCCTTTGGCTATGGGCCGGACCAGTTTATGGCCGCGTACAACCAATATCGCGATCCGGTCATCAACAATAGCGTATTTTGGAACCTACGCTTTGATCATGGCGTGGCATGGCTGCCGACGATCGCGGTCACGCTCGGCGTGCCGGGTCTGGTCGCATTTGGCGCCTTGATCATACTCATGCTGGTCCTGCTCGTGCGCGGGATTCGCACTGCGGCCGAAGCGGATCCGCTGCGCGTGGCATTCGCCGGCATGATTGTGGCCGCGTTGGCGCTCTTGTTCGTGGGCGGATCAACGATCACGAGTATGGCGCTGTTATTCCTCGCGCTCGGCTGTTTTACGGCGATTATCCGCGAACCTGCGCCGGCCGAAGGTGTGGCGCGTTCGTGGTGGCGCGTAACCGATCGGACGCTTCTGTGGGACGGTTCGTTCTTGCATATGGTGGCACCTCTGGCAAGCGTGTTCGTCGCTGCCGTGGTGCTCGCGGGCGGATACCTCCTGGCGACGCAGTATGCTGGCGAGATTTATTTCCGGCGTGCGGCATTCGTGCTGCAGCAATTCGGGAATCTCGATAGCGCGAAAATATTTTTGGAACGCGCGGCACGACTCAATCCGCAGGAAGCAACGTATTACCAGGGCCGGGCGCAAGTCGGGCTCGGGGTATTCCGCCAGCTCTTGCTCGCGGTACCGAATCCGCCTACTGATGCGTATCGCGTCGCGCTCCAGACCGAATATCAAAGTGCGATCGAGGCCGGCCGCCGGGCCACAGCCATGGATTCCCATAATGCCCAGAATTGGATGGTGCTCGGGGCGCTCTACGAAGCGGCAATTCCGTTTTCCGAAGCGGGTGCGGATACGGCGGCCATTGACGCCTACGCCCGGGCGGCGGCCGAGGATCCCACGAATCCGGATCCATATTTGGCGCAAGCCCGCGTCTGGGTCGCGACGGCTGATCTTTACTCGCTCGCCATCGGCCAGACGGTCGACGGCGAGATGCGCGGCCGCTTGGAAACGGCGCGCATGCAAGCGCTTGCCAAGGCCGCCGAAATCCTGGAAACCAAGGCCATTGCGCTCAAACAGAACTACGCGCCCGCGCATTTCCTCGCGGCACAGACCGCGCTGCGGGCTGACAACTTGCAGGGCGCGATTCTCGCGAGTGAAAACACGATCCGTTCGCTGCAGCCGGGGAGCACGGATATCGGCCTCCTGTTTCAGCTCGGGGTTTTGTACTATCGCGCGGACCGCATGGCTGACGCGAAGCTCGTGCTCGCCCAAGCTCTCCTCTTAGACGAGCAATATTCCAACGCGCGCTATTTCTTAGGTCTTGTTGAGGAGCAATTAGGAGACCGCGACGCGGCCATCTCGCAGTTCGAGAAAATCCAAAAGTTGAACCCTGATAACGCCGAGGTTCAGCAGATCATCGACAATCTCCGCGCGGGCAGAACGGCGTTGGACGGCATCGTGCCGCCGAATCCCGCTCCTGAAGATCGGACCGATCCGCCCATCAGTGAGAATGCGGCACCGGGAGGTCGTTTGCCGCGCTGAAGTCCGGAGCTCGCGCGCTGGGAGTCCCGTTAGAGATAACGTTCATCTTCGCGCTAGACTTACCGAGTATGAGAGTGGGCCAAGCGTATGGCGCATCTGGCATAATTTACGGAAGTGCTTGGATCGGCGCTTTCTATCTCTAACGGGATGAATCCCGTTAGAGGCCGCGGTCGCGTGCTTTTTTAGAGCACCTGCGCATACGCCATTAGTACTTATCAGTGATTATCGAACAGGCCGACGGTACGACCGCGACCTGCCTCTAACGGGATGAATATCCCTTTCCTGAACCGGGAAATCGTCTCATTCCATGCCGCAGCCCTGGTGATCGGGGGTGCGGCTTTGGTGTCCAAACTCCTCGGCCTCATGCGCGACCGGCTGTTGGCCGCGCGGTTTGGGGCGGGCGATGCGCTCGACGCGTACTATGCGGCGTTCCAGCTGCCCGATTTGCTCTATACGATCCTCCTGCTCGGCGCGGCCTCGGCCGCGGTGCTGCCCGCATACCTTGGCGCGCGCCGGGTCGATGCGAAAACGGCGGAACGGTTTCTCGGCAATCTTCTGACGCTCTTCGGCGCGACCGCGATTGCGGGCGCGCTAGTACTGTTTGCGCTCGCGCCCGAATTGCTGCGATTGTTAGTTCCGGGATTTGATCCCGAGAAGTTGGCAATGGCAGTCGGGCTTACGCGGATCATGGCTCTGAACGTCCTGCCGCTCGGTATCGCCGGAATACTCGCGAGCGTGCTGCAGGCCCATCAGCGGTTTATCGCGTTCGCGCTGCCGCCCATCGTGTATAACGTCGGCATTATCATCGGTATTTTGCTGTTTACGCCCGCACTCGGCGTCGCGGGGCTCGCCTGGGGCGTGGTGTTCGGCGGTGCGCTGCAGGTCATCGTCGTGCTGCCGGCGTTTTTCGGCCTCGGCATCCGCTACCGGCCGCGGTTCTCGCTAGCCGATCCGGCGCTTCGCCAGGTGCTCGCGACGTCCCTGCCGCGGGTGCTTGCGCTTTCGTTCGGGCAATTGACGCTGATCGCGCTCGCGGCGATCGCGTCGTTATTCGCATCGGGTTCCCTAGCGGCCTTCCGGCTCGGTGCGAATCTCATGTACGTGCCGGTCGGCCTCTTCGGCGTCAGTTACGCGCTTGCCGTATTTCCGAAGCTTTCGGATGCCTCGTTGGCGCGCGCCGGCGAGGCATTCACGAACCACTTCGTAGCCGGATTCCGGACGATTTTGTTCTGGACCTTACCGGCTGCGGCTCTCGCCATGGTGCTCCGCGCGCATATCGTGCGCGTCGTGCTCGGTAGCGGCGTATTCGACTGGACTGACACGCGCCTCGTTGCCGCGATTATTGCCGCGATCGCGATCGCCGTGGTGTCCGAAAGCATCGCGCCGCTGGTTCTGCGCGCGTTTTATGCGCTCGGGCGCACGCGCGAGCCGCTCATATGGAATTTGCTGTCGTCGTCGCTTGCGGTCGTCGTCGCGCTCCTGCTTTCCGCATGGTTTGTCCGGGCGCCGGAGGTGCTGGAACGTATTGCGGGCGTATTTCGCATCCGGGATATTCCGTCGCCGACCATTCTTGCGGTAGCGTTCGGGTTCGCGCTCGGCTCGGCAGTCAACGCGCTTATGCTCGTGTTGGTGCTGCGCCGCGCCGTACGACATGAATTCGGCATTCGCCTTCGGTTCGGCACCACGGATCTGGCCGGCATGCTTGGCGCGGCAGTACTCGCGGCCGTTGTGGCCTGGCTCGTGTTGCAGCCGTTCCCGTCGCTCGTGGCTACCGATACGTTCTCCGGCATACTGCTGCAAGGCGTGGTCGCGGGCGTTGCCGGTATGGTCGTCTACGGCCTGATTCTCTTCGGCCAAAAGAATCCGGAACTGTTCGGCTTTTGGGAAAGCGTCCGGCGGCGTCTCGTCACGCCGCGGCGCGCGCCGCAGGTATTCGAGACCGAAAAGCTCGACGGCGATCTGTCTCGTTAGAAGCAGACCCCGGTAGTATACCGCGCAAGCTCGGTAACTACGGGGCGAGACGCGGTGTATAGATAGACCTTTATCATAGAGAGTCCCGCAGCCAAATCCATGAGGGTTTGTGGTAACGGGATCGCGATTTCGATCGCCGCGCATAGCGATCGGGGCTTCTAACAAGATTTGCATCACTGACGGGCCGGGTCAATATTTTATATTCATTGCACATTGATGTTTTACCCGTTACCATAAAAATATGGCTCGGGCTAGGTTTGATTTACCTATTGCTACCGTAAAAAGCCTCTACTGGGAACGGGGTTTTTCTCTCGCAAAAATAGGCACCCGTTTTGGGTGCTCATGGAGTACTGTCGCGAATCGTTTGCGGGAGCACCATATTCCTTTGAAGAAAAAGACGGAAATGAAAGTACGCTATCAAAAACGGTCATTCATCGGTTCGCTCGAGGAAATGGCGTATTTAGTTGGTTTCCGACTCGGAGATCTGAATGTCTACCGGCCTTCGATCAATTCAAAAATCGTAGTGGCGCGCTGCCACACTACGGTATCCATGCAAGCAAATCTTATTCGGTCGCTTTTTAAGAAATATGGCGGAGTGCGAGTTGTCCGTTCCAGTAACGGCATTACCATAAATTGCTTTCTGAATTTATCGTTCGGATTTTTGTTACCAAAAATTTATCCGCAATGGATTCAGCCGCAATCAAAACCAATGGCTGCATTCACTGCCGGATATACCGATGCTGAGGGGTCGTTTGGTGTATATCAAGGAAGAGGGCGTTTCAAGCTCGATTCGTATGATTATCAGATATTGCGAAATATATATCGTTTCTTGATTATCCAAGGAATTCATGCAAAGTTTTGGTGTATTGCGAAGCGAAATACAGCAAATATCAATGGCGGACGATGGCGCCACGATCTTTGGCGAATCAACGTCAATGAGGCGAAATCCTTGGTTAAATTTATTCGAATATTGTTGCCCCATTTAAGACATCATAACCGTATTCAACAAGCGCATGCAGTACTGAAAAATATCCAATCCAGATCCTCATTCACATGAATATTCGGAACTTTGTAATTATCAGCCATGTTGATCACGGCAAGTCCACGCTTGCCGACCGGCTCTTGGAATTGACCGGCGCGGTGGAACGCCGGCGCATGCGCGAACAGTTTCTCGATCAGATGGAACTCGAGCGTGAGAAGGGGATCACGATCAAGATGCAGCCCGTTCGGATGCTCTGGCAGCCGCGCGGGGCAGAGCCGCCCTACATGCTGAATCTGATCGATACTCCCGGGCACGTGGATTTTTCGTACGAGGTATCGCGTGCGCTTGCCGCGGTGGAAGGCGCGATTCTCTTAGTGGACGCGACCCAGGGTATCCAGGCCCAAACCCTTGCGAATCTGGAGCTCGCGCGGCGCGAGGGGCTTGCCATCGTGCCGGCCGTCAATAAAATCGATCTTCCGGCCGCGCGGCCCGATGAGGTGGCCGAAGAAATCGCGTCGCTCCTCGAAATGCCGGCTGCCGACGTATTGCGTATATCCGGGAAAACCGGGGCGGGCGTGCCCGAACTCTTGGCCGCCATGGTGCGCGCCGTGCCGCCGCCGAGCGCCCGCGCCGACAAGCCCGCGCCCATGCCGCGCGCGCTGATCTTTGATTCGCACTTCGATCCCTATCGCGGCGTGATCGCGCATGTGCGCGTTACGGACGGCACGTTTCGCCACGGGGCTAAGGTATGGATGGCGGCAACCCGTACGACCGTGGAGCTGATGGAGATCGGCACCTTCGCGCCCGAACTCAAGGCCGGGACGGAACTGGGCGCGGGCGAGATCGGCTATTTCGCGACCGGCCTCAAGGAAGCCGATGCGGTGCGCGTCGGAGATACGGTCCTCGGCGAAATGGGTGCCGACGCATGGCGGTTTCCGGGATACCGCGAGCCCGCCCCCATGGTATTCGCGAGCTTATATCCGGAAGATGCGGATATGTACGAGCGGCTGCTCGATGCGCTGAAGAAGATCCGCCTCAACGATGCCGCGTTGTCGTTCGAACCTGAATCGTCCGACGCGCTCGGCCGCGGGTTTCGCGCCGGATTTTTGGGCATGCTGCATATGGAAATCGTGGCCGAGCGGCTGCGGCGCGAATATGGCATCGCGCTCGTCACTACCATTCCTTCGGTGGCCTACCGTGTCATCCGGATCAACGGCGCGGAGGAATTCATCTACGCGGCAGGCAAGTTCCCGGATTTGCACGCGGTGCGCGAGGTGCGCGAGCCCTGGGTGCGCCTGGAGATCATCACCCCGCAACGGTTCATGGGCAGCATTTTGGAATTAGTGCGCAAAGTCCGCGGCACGCCGGGCGACCAGCGGTACCTCGGCGGCGACCGGATGCATATCACGGCCGAAGCGCCGTTGCGCGACGTGCTCGTTGATTTTTTCGATGCGCTCAAAAGCGCGACCGAGGGATATGCGTCGCTTTCCTACGAGCCGATCGGGGAGCGGCTGGGCGACCTCGTACGCCTCGACATCGTCATCGCGGACGAGCGCGAGGATGCGCTCGCGCAAGTCGTGCCGTCCGAACGCGCGTATCAGGCGGGCCGCGCGATCGTGGCCAAGCTCAAGGAGCTCTTGCCCAAGGCCCTCTTCCCGATACCGCTTCAAGCAGCGGCCAATGGCCGCATCATCGCGCGCGAGACGATTCCGGCGCTGAAAAAAGACGTTACCGGGTATCTGTATGGCGGGGACCGCACGCGCAAGATGAAACTTTGGAAAAAGCAGCAGCGCGGGAAAAAGCGCCTGACCGAACGGGGGCGCGTAGAAATACCGCCCGACGTGTTTTTGCAAATTTTGAAGCGTTAATTCGAAAACCCGCCTGCTTGAAATGGAGCGGAGCGGGTTTATTTTTATTGCCGCAAAGCGCCCTTAGCCGTAGAGTAGCGGCATGAGGGTAAGCCCGATCATGCCGAGTACGGCGACGACGCTGATAACGGTCCAGACGATTTTGGTCGTTTTGCGGGATAGCATCGGCGCCAGTATACCGTATCGCGGCTGCAATTGTCACGCGCCATGAATTCGTCCGATGCATTTACGTTCCGCCGATCGCTGTCGTCGCCGCTGGCGATGGCCGTATTGGTTATTGCGGCCGCACTGTTGGCAACGAGTGCCGCGCGCATGGTGCTCCGTGAGCGAACGCTCGCGGCCGAACGGCAGGCCTTGGAGGAACGCATTTCTGCGCTTGAAGCCGAACGGCGATCGCTGGAAGAGCGCTTGCGCACTGCCGCGACTTCCGAATCTGTCGAGCGGCTCGCGAAAGAGCATTTGAACCAAAAAAATCCCGGCGAGGAAGTCGCGATCGTCGAGCCACTCGAAGTAACGCCTCCGCCGCCGTCCGAGCCGGAGTTGTCATGGTTCGCGCGCATGTTCGGCAGCGCGGGCTGGATCGGCCACTTGTTTAATTTCTTCGCGCGCTGAGTCCGAGCCATTGCGCGACTGCGCGCTCGGCTTCTGTGTCTGTTCGTATCCAGCGGATTTGTTCGCGCGTTCGAAACCATTGCGATTGGCGGCGCGCGTAGTCCTTGGTGGAGCGCGTAATCGCGTCCGCGAGCGCGGCGCGGGGAAGCTTGCCCTCAAGGCAATCGAGCGCCAATCGATACTCAAAGCCGAATTCTAAAAGTCGTTTGCGGCCGACGCGCTGCAAGAGTCGGCGCGTTTCATTCAAAAGGCCGTGGCGTACCATCGCGCGCGCGCGGCGCGCGATGCGTTGTTCGAGCACGGACGGCCCAACGCGAATACCGAGCCAGAGCGCATCCGAATCGGCGCGCCGTTCAAGCGGCGGCACGCGGCCCAGGGCCGTGGCAATTTCAATAGCGCGGATCAGGCGGCGCGGATTTTGACGATCAATGGTTTTGGCACGCCGAGGATCAAGTCGTTTGAGCATGCGGAATAATTCGGCGGCAAGTCGCTTTTCGAGCGCGCGGCGTAATTTCGGATTCGGCGGCACGGCGGGGAGTACGATGCCGGATGCGGCCGCATCGAGCCAAAATCCGCTGCCGCCGACGAGCATCGGTATGCGGCCCCGTGTCCGTATTTCGGCCATGCGCGCGTGCGCAAGCGCGGCAAATTCGCCCGCGCTGATTGCGCGGCGGGGCGGGAATTCGCCGATGAAGTGATGTCGCACGCCGCGGTACCAAAAACCGCCCCGACGGGCATCGGGGCGCACCGGAACGGCCGCGCTGCCGATGGCCAGACCTCGATAAATCTGCCGTGAATCAACGGAAATCACTTCGCCGCCGAACCGGCGCGCGAGGCGCGCGGCGAGTTCTGATTTTCCCGATGCGGTTGGTCCGACGATGACGACGAACCGAGAATCGTGCGATACGCTCACGAAAGCTCTGGGGCGATTCGTTCTTGGAACTCTTTGAGCGATACCGCGCCCTGGTCGCCCTTGCCGCGTTCGCGCACCGCCACGGTCTTTGCTTCTGCTTCGCGCTTGCCGATTACGAGCAAGTACGGAATCTTTTGCAATTCGGCTTCGCGGATTTTGCGGCCGATGGTTTCATTCCGTTCGTCGAGCCAGACGCGGATATCTTGTTTGGCGAGCGCGTTCTTTACCTCGCGCGCGTAGGGCTCTGCGGCTTCATTGACGGTCAGCACGCCGACCTGCACGGGCGCGAGCCAGAAGGGGAATGCGCCGGCGAAATGTTCTATGGCGATGGCAAAAAAACGATCCAGCGATCCGAGCACGGCCACGTGCAATACGGCCGGGCGTGCTTTTCTGCCTTGTTCATCCGTATACGAAAGGTCAAAGTTTTCGGGCTGCACGTAATCGAGCTGGATGGTGGTCAGCTGCCATTCGCGGCCGATCGCATCTTCGACGAGCACGTCGATTTTTGGCCCATAAAACGCGGCCTCTCCCGTACCGATGAAATGCGGCACGCCCCAGCGCTCGACAGCTTCGATAAGCCCGGCCTCCGCTTTTTCCCAGAGGGCGTCGGAGCCGAAATACTTTTTCTTGTTTTTCGGGTCGCGGATCGAGATGCGTGCGCGGAACTTCTTGAATCCAAAGCGGTCGTATACGTGCTTGACGATGCCGAGGATCATATCGATTTCGGCCTGGATCTGATCGTAGCGCACGATATGGTGCGTGTCGTCTTGCGTGAGCGAACGGACGCGCAAAAGACCGTTGAGTTCTCCGGATTTTTCATTCCGATAATCGGTCGCGTTTTCCGCGATGCGCACCGGCAAGTCGCGATAGCTCCACGTCGACGCCCGGTATACTTCAAAATGGTGGGGGCAGTTCATCGGCTTGACCACCCAGCGTTCATCTTCGGCCTGGATTGAAGGCAGCATAGCGTCGTATTTGCCCAGATGTCCGGAGCGCCGGTACAGCGATTCTTTCGCCAGATGCGGCGTCCACACGAACGAATAGCCGCGTTCGCGTTTGAGATCGCTGATATATCCCAAGATCGCCTCACGTATGGCATTGCCCGCCGGCAGATACAAAGGAAGGCCGGGGCCGACCTCGGGCGAAAAGGCAAACAACCCGAGTTTTTTCCCGAGAATCTTATGGTCGCGCCGTTCGGCTTCTTCGCGCATGCGCAGGTGATCCTCGAGTTCCGCTTTGGATCCAAACGCAAGTCCATAGATGCGGGTCAGCTGCGGATTTTTTTCGTTGCCGCGCCAATAGGCGCCCGCGATGTGCGTAAGTTTGAAACCCTCGAGCGGGATTTCGGCCGTGGACTTCACGTGTCCGCCGCGGCAAAGGTCGTCGAACGACGACTTGCTATCCGGACCCGAGAGCGTATAGATGGAAAGCGGTCTTTTTTCTTTGGTGAATTCTTTGATGAGATCGAGCTTGAAGGGCTGGTTTTTGAAAACTTTTTTAGCGACGGCCGGTGCGACCTTGCGCCCTTTCATCGCCAGCGGCAGGCGGGCAAGTTCCCGCATGCGCGCTTCGAGCGCGGGCAGATCCTCGGGGGTCAACGGCTGGGGTAGTTTGAAATCATAGTAAAACCCATGCTCGATGACCGGGCCGATGCCCAGTTGCGCCTTGGGAAATTTTTCCAGCACCGCCATCGCCAAGAGATGCGCGAGCGAGTGGCGGATTGCGTCGGTATCCTTTTCTTGTTGCATTCGTGATGTATTCCTTGCTTACTCGCCCAACTTTTCGAAAGAAAAATCGGGCGGGTTCGGCATGGCGTTCAGGAAACTTCAGTCACCGCATCAGCGAGGATTTTGGGCTCATCGCGGTCTCGGGACACCCGGCCGCGAACGAGCAAGACCTTATCAACCTGCCACATTGCCGCGCTTTTCTCAAGGAGCCGCGGAAAGACCAATACTTCGGTTTTGCCGGTATGGTCTTCGAGCTGCACGAAGAGCATGGCCGCGCCGGCTTTCGTGGTGATGCGTTTCGCCCCGGATACGAGGCCGCCGACAGTCACGAGCGTATCGCGCGGCTGGCCGCCGAGCGCCGCGCAGGCCGCGGTGACTTTCTTGGCGAGTCGGTCGCGGTAGTCGTCGAGCGGGTGTTCGGACAAATACAGCCCGAGCAATTCCTTTTCCCACGTGAGGCGGTCGCGTTTGGCCGCGGGTTCGGCCGCATCCAAGGAAAGCATGGCAGCGGGTCCCGCCTCGGCGCCGCCAAAGAGCGAGCTTTGCCCCATGGCCGCGGCTTTTTGAATCTCGCGCGCGTATTCGAGCACGCGGTCCAGATTTGCAAGCAGAAGCCCCCGTTCGCCGAGCTCGTCGAGCGCCCCGCACTTGATGAGCGATTCGAGAGATTTTTTGTTGAGATCTTTGGACTGCACGCGGCCGACGAAATCGTCGATTGACACAAATGGCCCGCCCGCTTCGCGCGCGGCGATGATCGCATCGACGATGTTCGTGCCGACGTTTTTGATCGAACCCAGGCCAAAGCGGATTTCTTTGTCCGAGACGACGGTGAACGTGGCGCGCGAAGAATTGACCGACGGCGCAAGGATGGAAAGGCCCATGCTCCGCGCTTCGTCCACGAGGAACGCGACGCGCTCGACTTCGAACCCTTCGGCGGTCATGAGTGAGGCCATGAAGTCGGCCGGCCAATGCGCTTTCAAATACGCGGTCTGGTAGGCGATGAGCGCGTAGCAGGTTGCGTGCGACTTATTGAAGCCGTAGCGGGCGAACGGAGGAAAAAGCTCCCAGATATCTTCGGCGGTTTTTCGCGGGATCCCGTTTTTGACCATACCCTCGATGAGCTTGCCGCGCTGTTCGTCGAGCAGCGATTTGATCTTCTTGCCGATAGCCCGGCGCATGGTATCCGCTTCGGCAAAACTAAACCCGGCAAGGTCCCGGGTGATCTGCATCATCTGCTCTTGGTAGACGCCGATGCCGTAGGTCGGCTTGAGGATCGGCTCGAGCTTCGGATGCAGGTACGTGATCCGCTCGCGGCCGTGCTTGCGCGCGATGAACGAGGGCAAAAGGTCCATCGGTCCGGGCCGGTACAGCGACACCATGGCAATGAGATCTTCGAATTCGGTGGGTTGCAAATCCTTGAGGTATCGCTTCATGCCCTGGCTTTCAAACTGGAAAATGCCCGTGGTCTTTCCTTCGCGGAACAGACGGAAGGTGTCGCGGTCGTTGAGCGTAAGCGCGTCGAGGTCAAGCGGAATGTTATGGCGCTCGCGGATGAGCTTGGCCGCTTCTTCGATGATGGAAAGGTTGCGCAGGCCGAGAAAGTCGATTTTCAAAAGCCCGAGGTCTTCGACCGCGTGCATCTCGTATTGCGTGACGACTACTTTTTCCGATTCGCCGTTTCCGTTCCCATTCCCGTTTCCATTTCCGGATTTGTGCCCCCCGCGGGTCGCAAGCTGCAGCGGCAGATAGTGGGTAAGCGCCTCGGGCGTAATCACCACGCCGCAGGCGTGCGTAGATGCGTGGCGGGCCACGCCTTCGAGCTTTCGCGCGGTATCGATCAGGCGTTTGGCATCGTCGCGCGATGCGTATAATTCTTTGAATTCGGGGACCTTCTCGAGCGCTTCGCCGAGCGTCGTGTGAAAGGGGATCATTTTTGCCGCCGTATCGCAAAAGGTATACGGCATGCCGAGCGCCCGGCCCGTATCGCGAATGGCCGCGCGCGCTGCCATGGTGCCGAACGTGATGATCTGCGCCACATGATCGCGGCCGTAGGTTTGGGCAGCGTATTCGATGACCTCGTCGCGGCGCCGGTCCGAGAAATCGAGATCAATATCCGGCATGGTGATGCGGCTCGGGTTCAAAAACCGCTCGAAGACGAGATTATACGCGAGGGGATCGATATTCGTGATACCGAGTGCATAGGATACGAGCGAGCCGGGGGCCGAGCCGCGGCCGGGACCGACCATGATGCCGTGCTTGCGCGCCCAGCCAACCAGGTCCTGGACGATCAGAAAGTAGGTCGAGAATCCGGTTTGACGGATGATTTCCAATTCGTATTGGATGCGTTCTTGGACCGCGGCAGCTTCGGCATCGGTGCGCGTGAGTATGTCCGCGCCGTGCCGTCGTTCGATTCCGGTACGCACGAGCGTTTCCAAATAGCGATCCGGCGTGGTGTCATCGGGGACTTGAAACGGCGGCAAGAGGGGCTTGCCCATCGGGATTTCGATATGGACGCCATCGGCGATTTCGTGGGTATTGGCGACTGCCTCGGGAATATCGCGGAAAAAATCGAGCATTGCGTCCGTCGACTTCATGGAAAAATCATCGCCCTTCATGGTCAGGCGGTTCTCGTCATCAATGCGGTTGCCGGTCTGCACCGAGACGAGCACGTCCTGGGCGTCGCGGTCGTCGGACGTGGTGTAGTGGATGTCGTTGACGCCAACGAGTTTCGCGCCGGTCTTTTTTGAGAGTGCGATGAGCGCGTCGTTGACGATTTTTTGTTCCGGAATGCCCGGATGCGCGCCCAGCTCCAGGTAGAAATGTTCTTTGCCGAAGATATCTTGATAGTCGGCGATCAGCCGTTCGGCCGCGTTGATTTTGCGGGCGAGAATCGCTTGCGAGATTTCGCTATTGAGGCAGCCCGACAGCGCTGAGATACCGGCCGCGTGCTTCTTCAAGAGTTCCTTGTCCGCGCGCGGCTTATAATAGAAGCCCTCGAGGTGCGCTTGGGTGACGATTTCAAGAAGATTTTTGTATCCTTCGTAACTTCGAGCAAGCGCGGTGAGATGATAGCGCTTGTGGTCGATCCCCGGGCGCTTGTCGCGCATGCCTTCGGTCGCGATGTACAGCTCGCAACCGATGATCGGCTTGATACCGGCTTTCGTGGCCTTCTGGTAGAATTCGATCGCGCCATAGAGAACCCCGTGATCGGTCAGCGCGAGCGAGTCGAAGCCGAGTTGGCCGGCGCGGCGCACGAGCTCGTCGATCTTGGAAAGCCCATCAAGCAAACTATAGTGCGAATGTACATGCAGGTGGGTAAATTTCATGGATGGTGATGGACGTGCACCCCGTTAGAAGTCCGTTCCGCCTGCGGCGGAATGGCAGACGCCTGTGGCGTCTTACTTCTAACGGGGTGCAGATGGGTGAATTGCATGCGGTGGCGCCGGCGTTAGTTCTTCTCTACGATAACAGAAGCTTTCTCGCACGGGCAACTTTTCTTATTTGAATACTATGCGGCGGGTCGTAATCGGCATTGATGAAGTTGGGCGGGGGGCATTGGCCGGCCCCGTGGTGCTCTCGGCCGTACGGACCGAAGCGCCGGTGCGCTGGGTGCATCCAAAACTTGGCCCGATTCGGGACTCGAAAAAACTCACGGCGCGCGCGCGTCAGTTATGGTTCGACTATTTGACCCGTCATCCGGCGTTGGTTTGGCGCGTGAGCTGGACGAGTCCCGCGCTGATCGACCGCGTCAATATCGCGCGGGCGGCCGATCGGGCCGCCTGTCGCTTGGCGCGCCGGCTCATGCCGGCGGGCGCCTGTTTCGTGTGGCTGGACGGCGGTCTTCGACTGCCCGCCGACATTCCGCATGAGGCGGTGATCAAGGGCGATGAGCGGATTCCCATCGTCGCCGCGGCATCCATTATCGCCAAGGTGTGGCGCGATCGGCTCATGGTACGACATGCCGCGCGCTTTCCGGTCTACGGTTTTGACGAACACAAGGGCTACGGCACGCGATTCCATCGCGAGCAGCTGCGGCTTCACGGACCGTCGGTATTGCATCGGCGATCGTTTATTACGCGGCTTATCGAGGCGCGCGTGCGCTCATAGCGCATTGTTCTCACCCCAGGGCCCTTTTGTTACCATTGATATATGGAAATCATCGGTCATGAGCGACCGTTGGCGTATCTGCGCGCGGTCGCGACGCGGGGCGAATTGGCGCACGCGTATCTGTTTGTCGGTCCTGCTGGCGTAGGCAAGCGAGCCGTGGCCGAGGCGCTCGCGCGCGAGCTCTTGTGCAGTGCGAAACGCCATGATTTTGGCGGCTGCGGCGCGTGCGCTGATTGCGCTTTGATGGCGAACCGGGCGCACCCTGACGTGGTGACGCTGTCGCCCGCGGAGCGGCTTTTAACCGATGCCGATAAGAAGGATATCGGTATCGAAGACGTGCATGAACTGACGCGGCGCCTGGCCGCAACCGCGTGGCGCGGCGGCTGGCGCGTGGCCATTGTGGACGGCGTGGAGCGCATGTCGCGCGATGCCATGACCGCGCTTTTAAAAACTCTCGAGGAGCCGGGCGAGCGGACGGTATTTGTGCTTATTGCGCAGACCCTGTCGGGCATTTTGCCGACCATTCGTTCGCGCGCGGTACCGCTCGCATTCACGCCGGTAGCCGATGACGAGCTCGCGCCCATGCTTGCGTCATTGCCGGCGGGCGAACGCGCACCAGCACTGGCGCTGGCGAATGGCCGGCCGGGCATTGCCGTGCGCCTTGCCAATGATGCCGAATTCCGGGAGCGCGCGCTTTCTGAACAACGCGAGTATCATACGCTCCTGCGAGCGGCTTTGCCCACGCAGTTTTCGTTTGCCGAAGCCGAGAGTCGGGAGCCGGGGCGCCTGGAAGGATTTTTAAGCTATGCCGCGGCGGAACTGCGTAAGGATTTAGCTGCTGCGGTCGGCGAACGGCAACAGCGCATTGCCGCCGCACTCGGCATCATGCTCAAGACCTTAGCCTCGCTTGCCGGCGCGAATGTGAACCGGCGCTTGGCCGCGGATCATCTGTTCTTCCAGCTCGATGGCCTCCGCCGCCAGACGGTATGAATACCATGAATAACCGCACCACGGTTATCGTGTTCCTCGCGATTTTTGCCGTCGGCATCGTGCTTTTCGTCGTGCTGCCGTTCATATTTTTTCGCGGGCCGAGCGAGCCCGAAGAGCCGGGCGTCCCGCCGCCATCGGGCGAGCCGGCCGACGTTCCGACACAAGGGGTATTCCGCTCCGACAACGGCGGCCGGACATGGGATCCGGCAGATGCGATCGAGGGCCGGATCGGATCCATTGCCGGGTTCCGGATCCGCCGGCTGATCCCGCACCCGACCGATCCGGACACGCTGTTCGCCGCGACCGAATCCAACGGGCTTTGGGAATCGCGGAGCCGCGGAGCGCTCTGGGCCCAGATTGCGGATGACGAGAGCATGGACGGCGGCCTGGCGCCCATGGCCGATGTGTTGTCGGTGGCGATCAATCCCGACGATCCGCGCGAATGGTATGTCGCGGCCTACCAAGACCGGCGCGGCCGCCTGTTCCGATCGCTCGATGACGGCAATTCGTTTACCGAAGTGTACCGCACGCCGAGCGAGCGCTTCGGCGTCTTTGACGCGTACTATGATTCCGATACGCGGGCGGTCTGGATTATCACAGGCCAAGGCGGACTATTAGAGAGCAGGGACCGCGGCGAGACATGGCGCGTGGTGCGCTGGTTCGCCGACGGCCTGATCCGGATGCTCGTGAGTCCGCGCAACGAGGCCGTACGGTTTTTGGTAACGCCCGAAGGCCGGGTGTTTCGTACCGAGGACCGTGGGGCAAGCTGGGTGGACATTACGCCGAATTTCCGGCAGTTTTCTGGCGCGACTGCCCAGCAGGCCTGGTTTATCGACAGCGACGGCAATTTGTATCTGGGTTCAGCTTACGGCCTGCTCCGTTCGCGCGACCACGGCGATACGTTTACCGCGCCGCCGCTGATCGTGCCGCCCGAATCGCTGCCCGTGCGCGCCGTTGCCGCGCATCCAGCCGAGCCATTCCGCGTCGCCGCTGCTGCAGCAAACCAGCTGTACCGCTCCGATGACGACGGACTGAGCTGGTCCATCCTCATATCGCCGCCGGGTTCCAGTATCACGGACCTTCTCTTCCATCCGACCGATCGATCCGTTATCTTTGCCATTACTACGAGCCGCTAACGTCCCCGCATGGCAGAATTGAAACAAAAACTCGAATCCGTCATAATCGCGCTCCGGAATGACATCGCCGGTTTGCGTACCGGCCGCGCCACGCCGGCACTGGTCGAAGATATCGAGGTGGACGCCTATGGCGCGAAGCAGCCCTTGAAGTCGCTGGCCGCCATATCCACGCCCGAACCGCGCCAGATCACGATCCAGCCGTGGGACCGTTCGCTGATCCAAGCGGTCGAGAAGGCGATCCAGGCATCGCCCCTCGGCCTCGCGCCCATTGCCGAGAAGGATGTGGTGCGGTTGAATCTGCCGACCCTGACCGAAGAGCGCAAACGCGATTTGGTGCGCCTGTTGAAGGAGAAGCTCGAGACCGCGCGCATCGCGGTGCGCAGAGTTCGCGATGACGCGATGAAGCAGGTGGAGAGCCGCGAGAAAGCCAAAGAAATTTCCGAGGACCAGAAATTCCGCGAGAAGCAGGACGTGGAAAAGGCGATCGGTGAAGCGAATCAAAAGATCGAGGATCTGGGCAGAGCCAAGGAGATCGAAATCATGGCGGGCTAGCGATGGCCAAGCGCCGATTGGACGCGATTCTTATTGGGGAGCACGGCGTTCCGGACGCGAACGCCGCGTTCGTGCTCGTGACCGAAGGCCGTGTGTTTATCAACGGCCAAAAAGCGGTCTCGCCGGCACAGACGGTAGCCGGGAATGCGACCGTCGAAGTACGCCAGCCCCGCGCATACGTCGGCCGCGCGGCGTATAAGTTGGAGGCGGCATTGGAGCACTTTGGCATTTCGGTCGACGGCATGATCGCGGCCGACGTCGGCGCGGCCACGGGCGGATTCGTCGAGGTGCTCGTGAAGCGCGGCGCCAAAAAGGTCTATGCGATCGATACCGCGCGCGGCAAGCTCGATTTGAAAATTCGGGAGCATCCGCGCGTGTTTGTCATGGAAGGAACCGACGCGCGCGCGATTGATCGATTGCCCGACCCCATCGATATCGTTTCCATGGACGTCTCGCTGATCTCGCTCCGGCAGATGCTCGGCCCCGTGCGGCAGTGGCTCGCGCCGGACGCGAGCGTGATCGTGCTTTTGAAACCGCAGTACGAAGCCGAGCCCGGCGAACTCAAGCACGGCATCGTGCGGCTTGACGCGGCGCGCGAACGGATCGTCCGGGATTTTCGCGCGTGGTGTTCGGCGAACGGCTGGCAAGAGCGGGGCATGATCGAATCGCCGATCCGCGGTACGGAAGGCAATATCGAGTATCTTTTTTGGCTGCAGTTGGGTAGTATCGGATAGATATGATTTTGGGTATCATCGCGTTTGTCGCCATGCTCGGCGTCCTCGTGCTCGCGCATGAGTGGGGGCATTTTTACGCTGCCCGCAAATTCGGCGTGCGCGTCGAAGAGTTCGCGTTCGGTTTTCCCCCGCGTCTTGCGAGTATCACGAAAAACGGCGTGCGCTATGCTTGGAATCTCATTCCAATCGGCGGCTATGTGAAAATTTACGGCGAAAGCGGCGAAGGGCAAGGAAACCGGGAAAGCTTCAGCTCGCGGCCAATCTGGCAGCGCTTTATCATCATTGCCGCGGGCGTGTTCATGAACATGGTGCTTGCTTGGGTGTTGTTTTCAGCCGGCCATGCGATCGGCCTGCCCACGGTGCTTGCCGAGGATGATGCCACGGCCGGAGTCGTGACCATTTTGGACGTCCTCGAGGATTCGCCGGCTGCTCAAGCGGGAATCCAGTTCGGCGACGTGATTCGGCGCCTGGAAGCGGCGGGCGAGACGATTGCGGTCGCATCCATGCGTGACGTCCAGGAATTCGTAAGCCGGCACGGCGGCGAGTCCATCACCATGGTGGTCGTGCGGGGGTCGGGCGAGCGCTCGGTGGGCATAGTGCCGCGCGTGAATCCGCCGCCGAGCCAGGGGGCGCTGGGCATCTCTATGGCACGGGTCGGTATTGTAGCTTCGCCCTGGTGGCGCGCGCCGTGGGATGGCGCCAAAACCACAGCTACGGCGATCGTGGCCATCGCGCGCGGTCTTGGCACGGTGGCGCAGAATCTGTTCGCGCGCGGCGAGGTCAGCGGCGATGTTTCCGGTCCGGTCGGCATATTCGTGTTCGCGAACGAAAGCCGGAAGCTCGGCATCGTGTATCTTTTGGAGCTTGCCGGAGTGCTTTCGATCAACCTTGCTATCCTCAATATTCTTCCGGTGCCGGCGTTGGACGGGGGGCGAGTGCTGTTTCTCGCGATCGAGCGGATCCGCGGTGGCGTGCGAGTGAACGAACGCATTGAGCAGTTCGTGCATACCGTCGGCATGGCGCTGTTGCTGCTCCTGATGGTAGCGATTACCTACCGTGATATTGTCCGCTTTTTCTGATATCATTACGCCTATATACCCGATAATATAACTGCGAAAATTTTTGCGAAGCTATGGTAATTTCAGCATGATCTGCGTCGAAACGGCATTGGTGTAATATGGAGATCCCTTATTTTTAACTTTGAAGTTGCACTACCGGGTATGGCCAAGCGCAAAGAAGGGATGACGGGCCAATCGGAACGGTCGCATGGGAAAGATGCGGAACGCGCGATTCTGGTGGTCGAGGATGATTCACTGCTTGCCGATCTCCTCGAGCGGAAGCTCAAGCAGGAAGGATTCGTGTGCCATGTCGCCGTAAATACTCGCGAGGCGGCGCAAATCCTCGGCACCGAGCGCATCGATTTGATTCTTCTGGATCTCGTGCTGCCCGGCGTGGACGGCATTTCATACCTGAAGAAATTGAAAGCGGATTCGGCGCATCGGGACATTCCGGTCATTATCATTTCGAATCTTTTGCAAGAAGAAGAGATCAGGCGCGGCAAGGCGGCCGGCGCGGTGGATTACATCACCAAGGCTTCAACGACGCCGCAGGGAATCGTCCGCCGCGTGCGTTCATTCTTCAAAAAGCAGCATACCCGGCGCGCGGCATAGCCACGGCTTGCCAAACGCATTCCGGGCGGCTATTATGCCCCTAGCCAGCCGCGTGTTGGCAAAAGGTCTTCTCAAGTTTTGCGAATACGTGCGAGTTTTACGGCCCGGCCCTTCGAGGGAGATGCTACGAATGCGTAGTATTTGATCGTAAAATACAATGTATTCGTAGCATCTCGATGTATCAGCGTGATGGAAACTCCTTCGGAGGAGGCGGCGGTCCGCGCCAGATGTTTACCCCTCCGGATGGCGTTGCCTGGGCGTGCTCCCAGTGCGGAGCAGAGATCAAAGAGTTGCCGTTCCAGCCGCGATCGGACGCGAACGGCGCTCCCACCTCTCCGCTTTACTGCCGTGAGTGCCATCGGTCGCGCATGCAGGACGCAGGTCCGCGCCGCCGGTTCTAGGCAGTAGCACAAAAGCCCCCGAGCTCTCTCGAGCCCGGGGCTTTTGTATTTCATCCGGCAGCGCGTATACAATGAAACCCCATGGAGAAATTTGATTATCTGGTGGCCGGCGGGGGCGTGGCCGGCGTCTCGGCCGCCGAAGAGATTCGTAAGCAAGATCCCGCCGCTCGCATCGCACTTGTAAGCGGGGAGCAGCAGCCGCTGTACTCGCGTGTCCTTTTGCCGCATTACGTCAAAGGTCTCGTGCGGCGCGACGCGGTGTTCTTGCGTACCGTTGAACGGTACGCCGCTGCCGGTATTACGGTTTTGGCCGGCGACTGGGCCGTTCGCCTCGACGCGGCAGGCCGTACGCTGCATCTCAAATCGGGTGCCGCCCTTGTCTTTGAAAAATTCGTGATCGCGACTGGCGGCACGCCGCTGCCCCTCATGATCCCCGGCGCCCAAGCCGAGGGGGTATCCCGATTCCAGACGATCCAAGACGCCGATGCGATGGTCGCGCGCCTGCCGACGGTCAAGCGAGCGGCAGTAGTCGGGTCCAGCTTCATCGCACTCGAGTATTTGGCCATTCTTTGTAAATTCGGCATTCCCGCGGCGCTTGTGGTTCGCGGGCCGCATGTGTTCAATGGGTTCCTTGATCCGGACGGCGCGGCATTTCTGGAAGCGCACTTCCGGAAGCAGGGCGTGGGTCCGATCGTCCGCAATGACCGCCTCGTGGCGATCGAGAGCCACGCTGGTGCGGTGCGCGCCATCCGCACCGAGCGGGGAGAGCGAATCGAAGCCGATTTTGTGGGCGTGGGTATCGGCCTGGGACGCGATACGGCCTGGCTTTTGGATTCGGGCGTGGCGATCGGCACGGCGGGCGTGCGGGCAGACGCGTATTTGGAAACGAATGTACCGGGCGTATTCGCTGCCGGTGACGCGGCCGAACTCGTTGATCCGCTGACCGGCCGATCCCGCGCGTTCGGCAATTGGTCCCATGCGACGCTGTCGGGAAAGCTCGCGGGGCATAACGCCGCGCGACCGGACCAGAAGTCGGCCTACGACCACATATCCGTCTACTCCATTCAGCACTTCGGCTATTCGATCGCGGTCTTGGGCGATACCGGGGCACCCGGCGGGGCGGCGATTGCCGCGCTTGATCGGGATACCGAACGCTATGGACGATTTTTCCTCCACGAAGGGCGGCTGGTCGGCGCGGTGCTGATCAATCGCAACAAGGATCAGGCAGCGCTCGTGGCGTTGATGAAAAGCCGCCAGCCGATCGCAAACGCCGAGGAATTCTTGGCCCGTCCGAACGCGGACCTGGCCGCACTCGCCGCCGCGTAACAGTTGCCCGCCGGGGTTTTCGGTGCTACACTACGGCTCATGTCTGACACCGATCCCCAGTCGCACGAGGCCGAAGCGAAGCCGAATCTCCTGATACCCGGAGCCATCGTGGCCGCCGGTCTCGTCGTGGCCGGCGCGATCGTGTATTCGGGCGGACTGCCGACCGGCGGGCTCACCGCGACGCCGACGCCGCCAAGCGCACCGCCTGCTGCCGTGGATATGGCAGCGCTCGTGGATGATGATCCGATGCTCGGCGATCCCAATGCGCCGGTGACGATCGTCGAATTCAGCGATTTCGAGTGCCCCTTTTGCAATCGATTCTGGCTGACCACGCTGCCGCTCTTGCGCGCGACATACATTGAAACGGGCAAGGCGCGTCTCGTGTACCGCGATTTTCCCTTGTCCAATATCCACGCCAATGCGGCCCCGGCTGCCGAGGCGGCCCAATGCGCGCACGAACAGGGTAAATTCTGGGAATTCCATGACCGGCTGTTCGAAAACCAGGCAGCACTTGGCCCGGCAACGTACCGCGAGACCGCGGCAGCCCTGGGGCTCAATACCGCCCAATTCGATCAATGTGTGAGCTCGGGTAAATATCGGGCTGAAGTTCAGAACGATTTCGAGGCGGGCCGCGCCGCAGGCGTATCGGGTACGCCGACGTTTTACATCAACGGCATCGAAATCGTCGGCGCGCTGCCGTATTCGGAGTTTGAACAGGCGATCGAGGCCGCGTTGGCGAACGCGCGCTGATTACGGCTGCGTACATTTGACAGCTTTGCTATACTGAACATGAGGAACATCTCGGGAGCGTTCCTCGAACGATTATTCAACGCTTTCTTACCTTCATTTCATTCCTATTCACTTCTATGTCCGTCAAAATCTACACCACTCCGTCCTGCGTGTACTGCAAAATGGCCAAGGCCTTTTTTGCCGAACACCAGGTGCAATACGAGGAGCTCGACGTCGCCCGCGACGTCAAAGCCCGCGAAGAGATGATTCAAAAGAGCGGCCAGTTCGGCGTGCCGGTCATTGAAATCAACGGCGAACTCGTTGTCGGATTCGATCAGGCGCGGTTTCGGCAGCTATTGGGCATCAAATAGTTTCGGTTTCAGCCCATGGATCCCGTCCCGTCGTCTGCGGCTGTCGAGCAGAGCGAGCGCATTGCCCGTGCCGTGCGCAAAAAACGCTTGCGGCTATTCGGCACGATCACGCTCGCGCTTGCTCTTTTGGCGTTCGGCGCATGGGCGCTCGTACGCTTCGGTTCGGGGCCGGCGGGCGATCCGCCGACAGGGACCGAAACGCATGCCGATCAGGGCGGGGACCACGTGCCGTTCAACACGCCGTTTTCGTACAATTCCAACCCGCCGACGTCCGGCCCGCACTACCGCGACCCGGCAAACTGGGGCATCTACGACTACGAAGTGCACGACCAGATCTTCATCCATAACATGGAGCACGGCGGCGTATGGTTCAGCTATCGGCCGAGCGCGGGGATCGGCGTTGTCCAGGATCTGGAAGCGCTCGTGCGGGAACTCGGCGGCGCGAAAATCATCATGTCACCGCGCAGCGCCAATGACGCCGACGTCGCCCTTGCCGCGTGGAATCGCACGCTGAAATTTCCTGTCGTGGGCGAGCGCTTGACCGAGGCCGAGAAAGAAGCGGTGCGGGCGTTTTACCGGGCGCTGAAAAACAGTGGACCGGAAGGACGGCTGATTCCGGATTCTATGCCGGGCATTGATCCCAAATCAGTGCAGTAGTCATCCGTCGCTGAGTCGCGTAGTCGCTACGGCATTGGGCTGATTGCGCACTGAATGACTCAATGACGTCATGACATAACGACAACCGTATGTATGATCTGATCATCATTGGCGGCGGGCCGGCGGCCGTTGCGGCCGGCGTCTACGCCGCGCGCAAAAAACTTAAGACCCTCGTGGTCACCGAATCGTTCGGCGGCCAGTCTATGGTTTCGAATTCGATCGAGAACTGGATCGGCACCAAAACCATCAGCGGCTTTGATTTTGCCGAAGCGCTGGAGGGTCATTTGCGGGCACAGGCGTCTATTGAGATCAAGATGCCCGAGAAGGTGATCGCGGTGCGCGAAATCCCGTGCGTGGACGGCAAGCATGCGTGCGATTTTGAGATAGAAACCGATCAAGGCAACCGCTATCAGGCCAAGGCAGTCATCGTGACATCGGGTTCCCGCCGGCGGCGTCTCGGGGTGCCGGGCGAAGATAAATTCGAGGGCAAGGGCGTGGCTTATTGTTCAACCTGCGATGCGCCGATTTTTGCGGACAAGCGTGTGGCTGTCGTAGGCGGCGGCAATGCCGGCCTCGAAGCGGTCGTGGACCTGTTTCCATACGCATCGGAGATTTATTTGATCCACCGCGGCGATCAGCTCAAAGGCGATGCGGTAACGCAAGAAGAAATCCGAAAAAATCCAAAGGTGAAAATTATCCTGAATGCCCAAACCCAGGAAATTGTGGGCGACAAATTCGTCACCGGCCTGCGGTATCAGGATGCAAAAACCGAGGAGATCAAGGAACTCGCCGTGGATGGCGTATTCGTGGAGATCGGCGCGGTGCCGAATTCGGAAATGGTCAAAGGCGTAGTCCAACTCAATCCGTTCGGCGAAGTGATCATTGACCACCGCACCGCAGCCACGTCCAAGCCGGGCATCTTTGCTGCGGGCGACGTGACCGACGAACTGTACAAGCAAAACAATATCTCGGCAGGTCACGGCATTACGGCAGCGCTTTCGGCCTACAACTACCTGCTCGGCATCAAAAAGCAGAGTCCGACCGCCGAAAAGGTTGCAGCGGCATAATTCCAAACCGCAATCCCTAAAGCCGCATGGCGACCTTTTTGGAGAATACCAAGATCAACGTCGAACAGGCGGCGTTGGCGTTGGCATTGGGCGCGGACGTACGCGCGTTGCTTGAGAAACCGAAAAACGTTTTGGCATTCGAGTTGCCGCTGCCGCTTTCGAGCGGCGAGACCCGAATTTTTTCCGCCTGGAGGGTGCAGCACTCGGACGTGCTCGGTCCGGGTAAAGGCGGCATTCGCTATCATCCGGCTTCCAATCTCGATGAGGTCTCGGCGCTCGCTTCGCTCATGACCTGGAAAACGTCGCTGGCTGGCCTGCCCTACGGCGGAGCCAAGGGCGCGATCACGGTGGATGCCAAAGAGCTCGCGCCCAAGGATTTGGAGGCAGTAAGCCGAAGCTATGTCCGGCGCATCACCGAATATATCGGGCCATACCGCGACGTACCCGCACCCGACGTGGGCACTAATGCCCAGACCATGGCCTGGATGGCAGATGAATACGCGAAGCTGACCGGCGCCTGGGAACCGGCCGCGTTCACGGGCAAACCGGTCGAGATCGGCGGGTCGCACGGCCGCGAGGAAGCTACGGGCTTCGGCGGCGCGGTACTGTTGCGCGAGGCGCTCGCGGCAATTGGCAAAAAGAGAAAACTACGCATCGCGATCCAAGGCACGGGTAATGTCGGCGGCATCATTGCCGAGGAGCTGGCAAAGGCCGGACATACGATCATCGGCATGGGGGATTCGAAAGGAGCCATCCTTGATCCGGACGGACTCGACGTTCAAAAAATTCTTGCAGCAAAGGAAGCAAGCGGAAAGCCGTTGGCGGAATTGCCGGGCGGACACGCGGCGATATCGAGCGCCGAGTTATTGGAGGCGGATGTCGACGTGCTGATTCCCGCCGCGCTCGAGAGCGTCATTACGGCCGAGAATGCGCCTCACATCAAGGCATCGGTCATTTTGGAGATGGCTAACGGACCGGTCACGGCCGAAGCCGACGCGCTGCTGAAGGGCCGCGGTATCGAGATCATTCCCGATATCCTCGCCAACAGCGGCGGCGTGGTGGGCTCGTATTGGGAATGGGTGCAGAATTTACAGCGCATCTCCTGGGAAAAAGAGGAGGTGCTCAAGCGTATCGAGGAAGTGCTCGTCCGGGCGTTTCGTGCCGTGGCGGCCGAAAAAGCCAACGGCGGCTCGTGGCGCGAGGCGGCCTATCGCCGGGCGGTCGGCCGGGTGACGAGGGCGATGACGCTCCGGGGGTGGATATAGGCGCTTGTTTCCGGGTATCCTAGAACTAATGGCTACCAAGATTGCAATCAATGGATTTGGAAGAATCGGACGCTCGTTTTTTCGCGCGGCCTATGGCTTGCCTGCCTCGCCCGCAGGCGGGTCCGCCTCGCCGACAGGCGGGCCGGAATTCGATATCGTGGCGGTCAACGATCTGACCGATACCAAAACCCTTGCCTATCTTTTGAAATACGATTCGGTTTACGGTCGTTATCCGCGCGAGGTCAGCTCAACCGAGCATGCCATAACCGTGGATGGAAATGAGGTGAGGGTGCTTGCTGAAAAGGATCCGGCAAATCTGCCGTGGAAGGACCTAGGCGTGGATATTGTTGTGGAATCAACGGGATTCTTCACGGATGCCGCAAAGGCCAAGGCGCATCTGGATGCTGGCGCCCAGCGCGTGGTTATTACCGCGCCGGCCAAGGGTGATGTCATGACCGCACTCGTCGGCGTGAACGATGATCTGTTCGCCAATGCGGCTATGATTACGGCCAATGCATCGTGCACCACGAATTCGGTCGCGCCGGTTATGAAAATTCTCCAGGAATCGCTCGGCATCAAGCGCGCCACCATGAGCACGGTGCACTCGTATACGGCAACGCAGAAGCTCGTGGATGGCCCGGATGCGAAAGATCTGCGCAGAGGCCGCGCGGCCGCAGCCAATATCGTGCCTTCGACCACGGGCGCGGCCGAAGCCGTGATTCAAGCCATTCCCGAACTTGCTGGCAAATTCGACGCGGTCGCGATCCGCGTGCCGACTATCAGCGGATCGCTCTCCATTATCTCGGCGCTCGTCGAAAAGCCGACCGACAGGGAATCGGTTAATGCCATATTTGAAAAAGCCGCGGCAGATCCGCGTTGGTCCAAAAGCGTGAAGGTGACGCGTGACGAAGTGGTGTCGACCGATATCATCGGCGAGCCCTATGGCGCGATCATTGACGCATCGCTCACTAAAGTGATGGGCGGTGACTTGGTACAGGTGTTTTCGTGGTATGACAACGAGGCCGGTTATACCGCGACGCTCGTGGAGCACGTGCGCCGCGTGGCGCAGTTGGGTTGACGAGACGGTAAAATCCGAATATTCTGTAGAACAACAGCGTCGAACGGGGAACCGTCCCGTTCGCCCTCTCTCTGGGGAGAGGGGCACGCTGCCCGCGATCCCGCATACTGCGGGCGAAGCGGCGCCGGAGAGCCCTCCGTTATGGGATAATGAGGCGTCCGCACAAGGCGGCCGCAAAGGCAAGGTGGTACCACGAGTGACCTCGTCCTTGCTAAAAACCGTTTTGGTTTTTGGCAAAGATGAGGTTTCTTTAATTTCTGAATTCATAATTTTGAATTATTCATATGCGTCAATCGGAACTCTTCGGCAAAACGCTTCGGGAAGATCCCAAGGATGAAGTCGCCATCAACGCGCGTCTGTTATTGCGCGGCGGGTTTGTCTATAAAACCATGGCCGGCGCGTACGATTATTTGCCGCTCGGCCTCCGCGTGCTCGAAAACATCAATCGAGTGATCCGTGAAGAGATGAACGCGATCGGCGGGCAGGAGCTTTTGCTCACCGCGATCCAGCCCAAAGAGCGCTGGATGAGATCGAACCGCTGGGACACGCTTGCCGAGATCATGTACCAGTTCAAGGATCATTCCGGCCGAGACGTGGGCCTCGCGGCCACGCACGAGGAGGCGATAGCCGAGATCGCCACTCAAACGATTCTTTCCTACAAAGATCTGCCGCTTGCCGTATACCAAATCCAGGCCAAGTACCGCGACGAACCGCGCGCCAAATCCGGCCTCATCCGCGGCCGCGAATTCTTGATGAAGGATTTGTATAGTTTCCACCGCACCGAGGAGGACCTGGACCGGTTTTATACGCAGGCGGACCAGGCCTACCGAAAAATCTTTACACGCCTAGGACTCGAATTTTTCGTGACCGAAGCATCGGGCGGCACGTTTACGAAACAATTCACCCACGAGTATCAGGTGCTGTCGGAGGCGGGCGAGGATCATACGATCCATTGCCCGCAATGCCGCTATGCGCAGAACCAGGAAATCACGACTATGCGCATCGGTACCAAATGCCCTCAGTGCGGCAAAGGAACGATCGCTGCGGCCAAATCCATCGAGATCGGAAACATTTTCAAACTCGGCACAAAATTTTCCCAGGCCTTCGGCCTCCGCTATGCGGATGAACGCGGTGAGCCGCAATTCGTTGTTATGGGTTCATACGGCATCGGGCCGGGCCGGCTCATGGGCACGCTCGTCGAGCTCTCACATGACGAGCGGGGCATTATTTGGCCTGAAGCCGCGGCCCCGTTTCGGGTGCACCTCGTCGAGGTCAAAAGCGCTTTGCCGAAGGTCCGTATGGAAGCGGAAAAACTGTATAAAACGCTCCTTGCCAAGGGCGTCGCGGTGCTTTACGATGACCGGGACGAACGAGCCGCCGGCGAGAAATTCGCCGATGCCGATCTGATCGGAATTCCATGGCGCGTCGTCGTATCCGAACGTTCCTTGGCGAAAAAAGGATTCGAGGTGAAGCGGCGGACCGAAGCCCAAGGAACGGTGATGGGCGCGGATCGCTTTCTGAAACTACTCAAAGGGAAATAACACTGCCGAGCGCTTCTCGATCGCTCGGTTTCATCATCTCGGTGCCGCGCTGCAGGATGCGTGCGCGACTTTGTATGCTGAACAGATTCTACGGACTTTTTTCTAAGGATATCGGCATCGACCTCGGCACGGCCAATTCATTGGTGTACGTGCGCGGCCGGGGCATTGTGATCAATGAACCGTCGGTTGTCGCGGTCAATCAAAAGACCGGCCAGATTGTCGCTATCGGCGCGGATGCCAAAAAAATGGTCGGCCGCACGCCGGGCTACATCACCGCGATCCGGCCCCTCGTGGAAGGTATCATCTCGGACTTCGAAGTGACCGAGGAGATGCTCCGGTATTTTATTCAGAAGGTGCACGGCGCCAAGTTCAGCGCGTTTCCGCGGCCGCGCGTAGTCATCGGTATTCCCTCGGAGGTTACTGAAGTGGAGCGCCGCGCCGTGGAAGACGCGGCGAAAAATGCCGGCGCGCGGGAAGTGTTTTTGGTTGAGGAGCCCATGGCCGCGGCTATCGGCATCCGCCTGCCGATCCAGGACCCCGTCGGTTCGATGATCGTGGATGTCGGCGGCGGCACGACCGACATCGCGGTCATCAGCTTGGGCGGCATCGTCGTTTCCAAGAATCTGCGCATCGCCGGCGACCGGCTGAGCGAAGATATCATCCGCTTCGCGCGCGATGAATACAAGCTTCTGCTCGGGGAGCGCACGGCCGAGGATTTGAAAATCGCAATCGGGTCGGCGATCGAGCTTGAAGATCCGCTCGAGGCCACGATGCGCGGTCGCGATCTCATTACCGGCTTGCCCAAGGAGGTGGTCGTAGATGACGCCGAAATCCGGCGCGCCATGAGCCATTCCGTGCGCCAGCTCGTTGCCGCGACCAAGGGCGCGATCGAAGCGACGCCGCCGGAGTTGGTGGCCGACATTATGCACCGCGGTATTGCGCTCGTCGGCGGCGGGGCGCTCTTGCGCGGCTTGGATCAGCTCTTGGCCGAAGAGACAAGCATTCCCGTCGAGCTTGCCGAGGATCCGCTGACCGCGGTCGTACGGGGGACGGGCATTATTTTGGAAAATATCGATGGCCTGGCAGACGTGCTGACCTCGTCAGCCATCGTCGGCCGCGTGCCCAACGCCCAGCGGCGTCTGGCATAATCGCCGGAGAAACATTCCGGCCGCCTCGGTGCATCAGTCAGTTGCCGTCCCGTATCGCAGCTTTCACCAGGCCATTATCCTACCGGGCATGCGCTCACCGCCGCTTGCGTTCAGAATCATCGGACTCTCGCTGCTCGTCGCGTTGTTCATATACGCGGCGGCCGGCCGGTTTGCCGAGTCGGGGCGCGCCTGGATGGTTGATGCCGCCGCGCCGGCCATTGCCGGTCTGGATCGCGCGGCAACCGCACTCGGCGGATGGGTGGGCGGCTCGGCCGCAGAGCGTATTCAAGGATTGGAACGCGAACGTACGGCCCTGCTTGCCGAGATCGCGCACCGCGATGCGCTGGCGCAGGAAAACGTCGTGTTGCGGGAAATAATCGCCCTTCGAAGCGAAGGCGAGGAAGGCGCGGTACCGGCGCACGTGATCGGGTTTCTTCGCGATGGGCGGGAAGAATTCATTCTGCTGGATCGCGGTACGGCCGATGGCATCGGCATCGGGGATCTGGTCATCGGCGCGAATCGAGCGCTCGGCGGATCAGTCGAGGCGGTAACGGCGCATACCGCGCGGGTGCTCTTGTTGACCGCAGCGTCCCGCGCGACCGAGGTGCTATTGGGCGGCGACGGATTGCCGGCCGTGGCCCGCGGAAATAACAGCCGGGAGCTCACGATTGATCTTGTTCCGCAGGAGGCGCTCGTGCGCGTCGGCGATCTGATAACCGCATCCACGCGCGCCACCGGCGGTCGCCCGGGGATTTTGGTCGGCCAAGTACGAGAGGTCCGGCCGTCGGAGCACGAGATTTTCAAGATCGTGCGCGCAGCTCATTTGTTTGATCCGGCCGGGGAGTATGTCATCGTGCTGTTAGCCCGCTAATACTATGCGCGTCGTATTGTGGCTCTTGGGGTATATCGCCACGCTCGGCATCGAGATCGCCGTGCTGCCGGCAGAAGGGATCTTGGCCGTGCTGCCGCTCGCCCATCTTCTCCTGGTGACCGCGATCGCCTTCGAGCGTACCGGGCGGGCGTTTTGGATCGCCGCATGCGCCGGGATTATCCGGGACAGCATTGCGCTCGGGGCGAGCGGTTCGCATGCGATTGTATTTTTAGCGCAGGTTGCCATTATCGCGGGCGTGCGCGCGCTGGCGGACTGGGATGAGCCGCTGCGCACCATTATGGCCCTCGCCATCGGCCTTGCGGCCACACCGCTTGCGGCTTTGGTATCGTTCGGGATTACACCGATCGTCAGCGGCGAATCCGTCGTCGGACCGTGGTACGCGTTTCCGGTGGCGCCGAGCGCTTCGGCGTTCGCGAGTGCGGGGGCATGGGTCGGAGCGCTTGCATTTCTTATGATCCGGGGTTTTTTCCGGCGCACGTCGGATTCATTCATTCGTTGAAGTTATGGCATTGCCGTTTTTCAAGCGATTATTCGTGCGGCGGGTTCGGACCGAAATCGATCCGGAAGAGATTTTTTTGGACGCGGCCAATGCCCCGGGATTCCGTCGCGAGCAGCACGAAGGGCGTATCGAACGGCCCATCAGCTATAGCGCGTTCACGGCCTTTGCCGCCATCGCGGCGTTGGGCATATTGGTAATCGCGGGCCGACTCGCTCAGCTGCAGCTCTGGGAAGGGAATCTGTTCGCGGAACAGGCACGGGCCAACAAGACCTACCCCATCACCATTCAGGCCCCGCGCGGCATTTTTTACGACCGTAATTTTGAAAAGCTCGTGGAGAATCGGCCGAGTTTCGTCATATCACTCACGCCCGGCGAATTGCCCGATGACGCGTCGTTCCGGGAAGTTCTTGGGCGCTTGAGTGGACTTGCCGGAAAATCGATTCCTGAAATCGCGGCAGCAAATGACATAGACGCGGCGGATGATCTTCTGCGGGCCGGCGAGCGAGCGGCATGGCCGACCGAAGTATTCATCGCCGCCGATGATCTGCGCGATGCGGTATTGGAAATTCAGACGCGGCCCGAAGAATTTCCGGGCGTGCGCGTTGCCGAGGCGGGCCAGCGCTATTATCCGCTCGCCGAAGCCGTCGCTCATGTGGTGGGCTATGTCGGCAGGCCGACGCGCGAAGAGCTGGCGGCGTTTCCGCGCGTCGGTCCGGCCGATATTCTCGGGAAAATCGGCCTCGAGCGGCAGTACGAAGAAACGCTCCGGGGAACGGCAGGCGAAAAATTGATTGAGATCGATGCCGCGGGCGAGGCGCAGCGCGAACGCTTCATCGTCAAACCGAATCCCGGTCGAGACGTGGTATTGGAGCTGGACGCCGGCCTGCAGGAATTCGCGGCGCGCGCACTTTCGCGGCATCTGGCCGCGGTCGGTAAACAGGCGGGTGCCATTGTGGCGGTGGATCCGCGCGACGGCGCGATTCGGGCGCTCGTCAGTTATCCGGCGTTCGATCCGAATATCTTCGGCCGCTCGCAGAATCGCGCGCTGATCGCCAAGCTTCTCGCCGATCCGACGTATCCGTTTTATAACCGAGCGATCGCCGGGGAATATCCGTCGGGCTCCACGATTAAGCCCATCATGGCGCTGGCTGCACTGGAGGAAGGAATCATTGATCCCGAATATTCGATATACGATCCGGGATATCTGTCCGTGCCCAATCCCTATGATCCGTCGCGACCCTCCATTTTCAAGGATTGGCGGGAACTCGGCTGGGTGGATATGCGCCGGGCGATCGCGATGTCCGCGAACGTGTATTTCTATACCATCGGCGGCGGCCACGGCGACATCGAAGGCCTTGGCATCGCGCGCATCAAACAGTATCTCGAACGGTTCGGATGGGGCAGTACCCTCGGCATTGATTTGGCCGGCGAGGCCGCAGGACTGATTCCTGATCCGGAAAAGAAAAAAGCGATCCGGCCGCAGGATCCAATCTGGCGCCTCGGCGATACCTATATCACATCCATCGGCCAGGGCGATCTTCAGGCAACGCCCTTGCAGCTTGCGGTATCCACGGCGGCGATCGCCAACGGTGGGACGCTCTGGCGGCCGCGCCTCGCGCATGCGGTCGTGGACGAGGAGCGGCGCGTGCTGCGGGAGTTCGAGGCCGAAGCGATTCGCACGGACTTGGTCAGCCAGCGGTCGCTCGATATCGTGCGCGATGGCATGCGCGAGGCGGTAACGTCCGGATCGGCCGTCGCGTTGAACGACTTGTTCTTCACGAGCGCGGGCAAGACCGGCACCGCGCAGACGGGCGCGATCGGCAAGAATCATGGCTGGTTTATCGGCTATGCGCCCTACGAGAGTCCCGAGATCGCGATTGCGGTGCTGGTTGAAGAGGGCTCGGGCGGCTCGACCGACGCGGTACCGATCGCGAAGGAAATTTTGTACCACTATTTCGTATCGCAGCGGGATGGGGAAAGCCCGTAGCGGAAAGCACGGTGAGCGGTCCGCTTTCGAAGGCGAGCGGGCGGGGTCTTGGCTGCAGCAGGAATGGGGTTTCTCAACATGTTCGGTTTGACAGCAGCGGATTGGCCGCTATAATCCCAGGCAGAGCGCTGCGGCCGGGAGCCGCAGCACATAATTTCTCCAGATCGATATTACGAACCATGGCTGAATACATCAGCGCCGAAGGCCTCGAAAAACTGAAGCGGGAGCTTGAGCAATTGAAGACGGTCGAGCGCCGGGCGATTGCCGAGCGGCTGGAGGCCGCCAAGGCCCTGGGCGATCTTTCCGAGAACGCGGAGTATCAGGAAGCAAAAGAAGCGCAGTCGCTGGTCGAGGGAAAGATCCAGGAGCTCGAAGAAATGCTCCGGGACATTGTGGTCATCCAGAAACCGACCAATGCCACGAACGTCCAAATCGGATCGACGATTGAGGTTGAATCGCGCCACGGTAAGGAAACATTTACCATTGTCGGGTCCGAAGAAGCTGACCCGCTGCAAGGACGGATTTCGAACGAATCGCCGATGGGCCAGGCGTTTTTGGGCAAAAATGTCGGCGACCAGCAGCAAATCAAAACGCCCGGCGGCCTCGAAACCTATACTATTCTCAAGATCATGTAACGGCGGTCCGATGGCTATCGGACCGTTTTCGGCTGAATGCACGGAATTGTATAATCGCGGCATATGCCCCGTTAGAACTTTCCGCTGACAGGGCGAATAAGACCGCGTTTTATCCGTATTTGTCCAGGGGGATTTTTAACGGGTATGGCTCTCGAAGATATTCGCCGCGAACGGCTAGAAAAGCTTTCTCGGTACGAAGCAGGCGGCAATGACGCCTACCCGGCAACGGTGCGGCGGACGATTTCCATTGGCGATCTTCGGAAAAAATTCGCCGCGCTCGCCAAATCCAAGAAGCGCGTGGCGGTAGTCGGTCGCATCCGGGCGCTGCGATCCCACGGCGGGGCGACATTCGGCGATCTGGAGGACGGTTCCGGCAAAATCCAATTGTATTGGAGCAAGGATGAGCTCGGCGGTGCCTACGAAAAATTTCTCGATGTCTTAGACATCGGCGATTTTGTCGAGGCGACCGGCGCGCCGTTCGCGACCAAGCGCGGCGAGCAGTCGGTGCGCGTGAGCGCGGCGCGCATTGTTGCGAAGTCCCTGTTGCCTCTGCCGGAAAAATGGCACGGCTTGAAAGACGTGGAAGAGCGGTTCCGCACGCGGGAGTTGGATTTGGTAATGAACGAGGAAATTCGAGAGCGATTTCGCATGCGCTCGCGCATCATTCGAGCGTTGCGCGCGTTTTTAGACAAAGAAGGATTCCTCGAAGTGGAGACGCCGCTTTTGCAGCCGATCGCCGGCGGCGCGATCGCGCGTCCATTCGTAACGCATCACAACGCGCTGGACAGCGATTTGTATTTGCGCGTCGCGCCGGAGCTTTATTTGAAGCGGCTCTTGGTCGGCGGATACGAGCGCGTGTATGAGCTGGGGAAGAGCTTTCGGAACGAGGGGATTGATGCGACGCACAACCCCGAATTTACGAGTTTGGAGTGGTATGCCGCGTATTGGGATGAAGAACAGATGATGGATTCGGTCGAACACTTGATGCACGAACTTCTGAAGGCGCTTGATAAAAAGGGCCGCATCGTATTCGACGGCAAAGAGATCGAATTTGAAACGGAATTCCCGCGGATTGAATTCCGCGAACTCCTGAAGCGGCACGCCCTCATCATGGATTACGACGCCGAGACGCGCGACTCGCTTGCCCAGCGCGCACGGCAGTTCGGCATCGATCCGGGGCCGTATGAATCGAAAGGAAAGATCGCTGATGAAATTTACAAGAAGGTTTGCCGGCCCAAGGTGCAGAATGCCACGTTCATCACGCATCACCCCCTCGATATTTCGCCTCTTGCGAAGAAAGCGCCGGACCAGGCCGACGCCGTCCGCCGTTTTCAGCTCATTGCCGGCGGCCTGGAAATCGTCAATGCGTTTGCCGAGCTTAACGATCCGCGCGACCAGCGGGAACGGTTCGAGGCGCAAGCGGACCATCGCGGCCGGGGGGACGACGAAGCGCATCCCTTTGACGCAGCCTTCGTGGAAGCGCTTGAATACGGGATGCCGCCGGCTGCCGGGGCGGGCATCGGCGTGGACCGCCTCGTTATGCTATTTGCGGATGTCCGGAATATTCGGGAAGTGGTCCTATTCCCGACGCTCCGGCCCCGCGAATCCCGTTAGCCCATATGCTTGATCCGAAATTCATCCGCGAACATCCCGATCGCGTGCGCGCCGGCCTCAAGGCCAAAGGCGTCGAGTTCGACGTAGACGCGTTTCTGAAACTCGACGAACGCCGCCGCGCGAAAATCGGGGAGGTGGATCAATTGCGCGCGAAACAGAATACGGCGTCGGACGCCATCGCTACACTCGCGCCCGCTGAGCGCGAGACAACACTCGGCCAAATGCGCGATCTCAAAACCAACCTCACCAAACTAGAAGACGAACTCAAAACGATCGAAGCCGAATACGATGAGCGCATCCGCCAGATTCCGAATCTGCCGCTCGATGACGTGCCGCACGGCAAGGATGACCGCGATAACGTGGTGCTTCGAGAAGTAGGCGAGCGGCCGGTGTTCTCGTTTCCGGTGCGCGATAATATCGAGCTCGGGGAAGAGCTCGATATTATCGATACCGCTCGCGCGGCAAAGATTTCGGGCTCGCGTTTCGGCTATCTCAAGCGCGAGGCCGCGCTCTTGGAATTCGCGCTCGTGCAGTATGCGTTCTCCGTACTAACGAACCGCGCCGCGATCGCAGATATTCTCAAGGAGGAAGGGCTGGATCTTTCCGATGAACCCTTTGTGCCCGTCGTGCCGCCGGTTATGGTACGGCCTGAGGTCATGCGCGCCATGGGGTACATGGAACGGGGCGGCGATGAAATTTACCGGGTTGCCGATGATGATCTTTTGCTTGTCGGCACGTCGGAACAATCTATCGGGCCGATGCATATGAACGAAATGCTTGCCGAAGAGTCCCTGCCGCGCCGCTACGTCGGCTTCTCGACCTGCTTTCGCCGCGAGGCCGGATCGTACGGTAAAGATACGCGGGGGATTTTGCGCGTGCACCAGTTCGATAAAGTCGAGATGTTTTCGTTCACGCTGCCGGAATCATCCCGCGCGGAACACCGACTGTTCCTCGCCCTGGAAGAGCGGTTTTTCCGCGGGCTTGGCATTCCGTACCGCGTACTCAACATCTGCGCCGGGGACCTCGGGGACTCGGCTGCGGCAAAATTCGACATCGAAGCGTGGCTGCCCGGCGAAAACGCCAAGCAAGGCCAGTACCGCGAGGTAACTTCAACGTCGAACACGACCGATTTCCAGTCGCGCCGGCTCAACGTCAAAGTTCGGCGCGCCAACAATCAGGCCGAGCATCCGCATCTCGTCAACGGCACGGCATTTGCCATCGGCCGGACGCTGATCGCGATTCTCGAAAACTATCAGCGGGAAGACGGCTCAGTGGAGATCCCTGAAGTACTGCAGTCGTTTTTGCCGGGCATCACTGAAATCCGGCGGACATGACCAAATCGTTCGATGAGCTGGACGTGCGTACCTGGATCCAGATCGATCGCCGGTCTCTCTTTTTCAACCTGCGGCAATTCACAAAACGGGCGCGGCCGGCCACGATCATGGCCGTGATCAAATCCAACGCCTACGGCCACGGGCTTTCGCTGGTGGCGGGTCTCTTGGCCAAAGAAAATCCGAAGCGATGGCTCGGCGTGGATTCGATCACCGAAGCGCTGCGGTTGCGGCGTGACGGGATCAAAAATCCGATTCTCGTGCTCGGCTATACGCTGCCCGGACGATATGCCGAGGCCGCGCGCCGCGACATTACGCTGGCGGTCTCGCACTTCGAGGCCTTGCGGGCGCTTGCGCGCGCGCGTCCGCGGCCGGCATTCCATCTGAAAATCGATACCGGGATGCACCGCCACGGCTTTTCCGAGGATCAACTGCCCGGGCTCATCGCCCGGTTGAAGCGGGCGGAGCTGAAACCAAGCGGCGTTTTTTCGCATTTAGCCGCAGCGGGGAACCGCGCTTATTCAAAACGGCAGATGCGCGCGTTCGATCATGCGGTCGCGGCATTGCACAGAGCCGGCATCAGACCGGGGCTCGTGCATTTTAATAAGACCGAAGGAATCCTGAACTATCCGCGGCCGCATGACGGGCTTGCACGCCTCGGCCTCGGCCTGTACGGCTATCTTCCCGAAGGAAACCAGAGGCGCGTGCCGCTCCGTCCGGCGTTGTCCTGGAAGACCATTGTCGCTGAGGTGAAGCGCGTCCAGGCCGGCGAATCGGTCGGCTATGACCTGACATACCGGTTTTCGCGAGACGCCACGATTGCGGTGCTGCCTGTCGGCTATTGGCACGGGTATGACCGCGGGCTTTCTAACAAAAGTTCGGTCCTGATCCGCGGCCGAAAAGCGCCGGTGCGCGGCCGCGTGTGCATGGATATCATGATGGTGGATATAACCGGCATTCCGAGCGTGCGCGTGGGCGACGAGGCGGTGTTGATTGGCGCACAGGGAAAGCGCCGCATCGGCGCGGATGAGTTGGCCACGCGCATCGGAACGAGCGTGCACGAGATCTTGCCGCGCATCAATCCGCTGATGCGCCGGGTAGCCATCTGACGGGATTGCCGCGCCAGGAGCGCCGCGTGGTGCCAAGCCAGTACCATCCATTCGGTGCGCCCGGTACAATGGAGCCATGACTTCTCCGAGCCGGGTCGTATATCTCCGGTCCGAACTGCCCAGGCGGCGCAAGCGCATGCATGTTCCGTGGCGCGCCTTGGGCGTTATCGTGTTGATTGCGGTGGTACTCGGCGGCGCGACCGCACTTACCTATGCGCCGTGGTTGCGCCTTGGCGAAATTGCGGTTGCGGGCGTGGATGAGGCGCATCGGGAGGCGGTGGCAGCCGCGGTGCGCGAGGAATTTTCGGGTTCGTGGATGTTTTTGCCGCGCGACAGCATCGTGGTGGTTTCGAAAGACGAAATAGCCGCGGTTGTGGCCCGGGAATTTCCAAGCATGAAAAATATCCGCGTGGCCCGCGTATTCCCCAACGGCATCCGCATCGCAGCGGACGAACGAGAACTCTGGGGGATGTATTGCACGCGGACTGGTGCGGCCGGGGACCGCGGCCAATGCGCGTATTTGGATCGCGACGGCACGGCATTCGAAGAAGTCGCCGGCGTGAGCGGGTGGCTTCTGCCGGTGATTTATGGTTCGTCGCATCCGCGCGCCGGCGAGCGCCTCATAGCGAACGAAACCGTGCAGCTGTTTGAGGCGGCGGCCGTGGCGATCGGCAGAACCGGCGGCGGGTTGCTGACGCTCGAGCTTGCGACCGCGACGCCGGGCGATCTGGTGCTCGGGCTTGCCGATGGCTGGGAGCTGTGGGTCGCCGAAACCGCCGAGCCCGCGCACTGGATGGGGATACTTACCGTGCTTTTGGAAAATGAAATTAAGAATCGCGCCACATCGCTCGAGTACGTGGATCTTCGCTTCGGCAACAAAGTGTTTTACAAATATCGTTGATACGTTTCACCAACAAATAAGCTCCGATAGTCCTCGGAGCTTATTTGTTGGTGCCATAATCGCGGCTACGGCATCTGGGGCGGCACGGGTGGGAGTTCATAGATGAAGATCGAGGTGCCGGCCCGGGCCACGGGGCGGAAGGGTTTGAGCCAGGGATAGCGGTCTTCCGGCCGCTGGTGGAATCCCGGGGCAGGCACGCCGTATGCCTGCATAAGGAACGTGCCGGATATCGCGAACCAGCCGCCTTCGGGCGGCCGGCCGCGCGCCGACCACCAGGGCTCGAACGCGGGTCCGAGTTCGTGGCGCGGGCTGCCGCCGCCGAAGTAGTCGAGGCGCACGGTTTGGATATTGCGCTCGCGCACGAAATCGCCAAGACGTAACAAATCCTGACCCCAGTCGTAATTGGAATCCGTGGCGATTTTATAGCCGTCGGTCACGCCGCCGCCGAGTTCATTGTAGTACGACAGATAGTACGGGTACGCTGCGACAACGCTCGCCAGCTGCCAGATGACGAGCGCGCCGACGACCATGTAGCGCGGCAGGGACGTGACATAGATCGCGATTGCACGGCGGATCCATTCGCCCCAGCTTTTCACGTCGGTCTGCTTCCACGAGCGGAGCCAAGCGACGATTTCTTTCGAAACGAGCATGAATATGAACGGGAACGTGGGTAACACGTGGCGCACGCCGATGTTCAGGGGCGAGGTGATGCTCGAAGTCCAGTAGATGCCGATGAACACGAGTGCCGAGAATTGGATGAAGTGGTCGCGCGTCCAGGTAAGCAGGGCTTCGAGATTCCATCGCGGGGATCGGTACACCCGCCGCACCGCGAAGATGAGCGCCAAAAGTGTCAGGATATGGAGCGCAAGCGGCTCTTTGAGCAGATACAGGATCGGGAAATACGTGCGCGTGCCGGCGGCCGATACCTCGCCGAGGAAGTATTGCGTATTGCCGCCCGCTGCCCGCTGCAGCACCATGAACAGGCCCGTGAGGTATTGCGCGAGCGGCCGGGTGAACGGCGTTTCGATGAGCGCGGTGTTGAAATTCACCCACGAGCGGAAACGGAATGAATTGAGGTTGATGACCGCGTCGCGCATCTGGGAAAGCGGTATCGCGCGGATCGCGGCATCGCGTTCGGCCCCGCCCGGCATGTTGGCCACCGCGCGGATCTCTTCGGCCGAGTATGCCGTGCCGTCGGGCCTCAGCGAGAGCGCGGGATAATCCCACACGTGCCATATATAGACCACCCAAATCAGAATGATGCTGACGCCAATAGCGGCGCCCGCCTTCAGCGAGTTTTTGACGAATAGCGCGAACCGGTCGGGCCACGAGAGCTGTACTTTCGCCAGAGCCCACGCGACGAGCAATATGCCCCAGACGGGGATAAGGAGGATGAGAGAGAATTTCAGAAGCTGCGCGGTGCCGAACGCAAGGCCGGCGATCAAGATATTTTTGGGCGATGGTTCCTGGAGGAATTTGAGAAACGCGGCAATGCCGATGAAAAACGCGATCGCCGCGCCCAAATCCGTGGTGACGAAGCGCGAGTGCGTGATGAACGTGGGCGACGCGGCGTAGAGAAATACCGTCAGGAGCGCGACGCGCTCGCCGAAATGGCTTTTGGTGAAGCGCCACAGCATCCAGCCGAACACGCCGGCCAAAAGAATGAGCGGCAGGCGCATGAGCCAAAGAATTCGAGCAGGATCGTTACCCGCTTCATAGAGGAAGATCGCGCCTTGCGTCCATTGGCCGTTGATGTCTTCGCGCCAGGACTGCGTGTCGGTAGGGAAGCGGACGTCGGCGAATACGAGCGGCAGCGCGGCCAGGTCCTTGATGAGCGGCGGATGCTCCGGATTCAGGCGATAGTCCTTTTCGAATACGTAGGCGTAGCCCGCCGGCACGTGCGCGAGCTCATCCATGATGGCAGCGTCGTTCCGTACCGACGCGGCCATGACGATGACCATCGCGGCAAGGATCAGAATCGGCGTGGCCTGGCTGCGGAGCGCTGCGATCATGATGTCAGTATACCAAACTATCCCCGTATCAGGCGCCGCAGTTATTCATACCATTCGGCAGCCAACGACGGGGGGATAAAAATGCTGAAATCCGCGGGCGCCTTGCCGACCAGGTGCCCGAACCGTTCGCGGATGCGGCCGGCGATACCCGGTTCCAATCCGTTGAGAGGCAAGATCAGCATGTTGTCCGGGTTCTGGGGTCGGATATCTTCGAGGCGCGTCACGTAATGGATGTTCCGCTCCGCGCGCGGCCCTTCTTCAAAGGAATTGGTCGCGAACATGACGGTCTGGGCCGGCGCGGGAATGCCGCGGATCGGATCGCCCGAGAGATTGACGAGCACGAATTTTTCGATATCCGGCGGCAATTTGTCGAGGAATTTTCCGGCGTTCCAAAGATCCGCGGCAAACGCGCCTTGCGTCGGCACGGCGTTCGGGAAGCGGATGAAGTAGGTGCGGTATGCCACGAGCGGTACCCAGAGCACGACAATGAGCGCGAGCAGGGCAAGCTCCACGTTGAGGCGCCGCAGTCGGGCGCGGAAGCGCGATGAAATGCCGGTGCGGCGGGCGAGCGCATCGAGCTTCGTACCCCCGGCGACCAAGAGTCCGATAAACCCCCAGGCGGCCAGAAGCATCGTCGGCACGATCATGCCGATGGCGCGCAGCGCGTGGGGCAGGCCTTCGCGCGTTAGCGTGGCGGGCAGCATCATGACCAGAAACCACCAGATGAGCAATGCGGCGGGCAACTTTTGGATGCCGGGTTTTTTCCAAAGCGAGCGTACCGCAAAATACGCGCCAAAGAGGAAGAATGCTCCCACGATCGGATCCAGCTCCGGTCGGCAGGCGAAATTATGCCGCGGGTTGCAGTCGCCCCAGATGTGGAGCATGCCGAGCGTAAGGATGTTGGATTTTACAAACTCCTGCAGCGGGCGTTCGGCCGAAAAGATGGATACCTGATGGCCGCGGCCGGTAAAGTCGGCCGGGTGTCCGGCGAAGTATAGGATGAGCGGCGCGACCGCAATGAGTGCGGCGAATGCGACGAGTGCGAGCACGCAGGGCACGCAGGGCTGGGCTTTGCGCCCGCGCCACCAGAGCCAGAGCGCCCAGATCGCGGGTACGGCCGCGATAAACGGCATGAAGCGAAAAGCGATATACGTATGGAGTCCGAGGCCGAGCACGAAGCCGGCGAGTGCTGCGGCGATGATGCTGCCGGTTCGCAGCGACCGCAACAAAAGCGCCATGCCGAGCGCGGACAACAGCGGCACCAGTATCGCGCGAAAGCCGATGCGGGAGAAATTGATATGCCAGAAACTCGTCGCGACGAAGAACGCGGCGGCAAGGCCGATCCAGTCATGCTCCGGAATGCCGAACCACCGGCGTTCGGGAACGCCCACGGCCGGGCGGAAGAGCTCTCGCCCGAGGAAAAAGACCGCCGCAACGGTGAGGATGCCGACCAGAGCCGATACGAGGCGCAGCGCCCAAGGATCGGGCCCGAAGACCGCGATCGACAGCGCCTGGACATTGATGAAGAATGCCTCGCGGCCGTTGTTCTCCGGATAAAAAACGCCGAAGTCGCCGGTGTGGAGCGCTTCGACTGCGTTGTTGCCATTTGCCGCCTCGTCCGGATACAGGCCCGGCGGGATAGTGGGAAGCTGCCAAAGCCGGAAAAACGCCGCGAGCGCCAGGACGGCAATCAGCAGGACGACAGTTTTCCGGGAAAGCGGCGTCATTCTTTTTAGTATACTCGAAGCGTTGAGAATGCGGAGGGAAAGATACTGACAGGTCGGTCTGAGTTGACTTGTCGATGTAAATCGGTTACAATATACGCGGCTTTCAGATCCTTCAGACAGGGGCAAGGAGGTTTCTATCGTGCGTTGGGTCTTCGCAGCGACGCTCGCGACGGCAGTACTGTCTATTCCGGCTCTGCCGGTAGCTGCGCAGTGCTCGTATCTCGAGGGCAATGAAGTGGTCTACACCAACGGGCGGTGCCCGCGCCGCGCGGCGCGGCCCGTGAAGCCCGTCGCCCATCCGGCCAAGCCGATGAGGGTGACGATCAGCGAGCCCGCGCGCCGGGGCGAGGTTCCCGACATACCATTGGACCTTCTGGTCAATGAGGCCGGCCGGCAGCACGGCGTGTCACCCACGCTCATCCGCGCGGTCATCGACGTGGAATCCGGCGGCAATCCCCGTGCGGTATCGTCGAAGGGCGCACAGGGTCTCATGCAGCTGATGCCGGGCACGGCCAACATCCTCGGCGTGCGAAACCCCTTTGACCCGTGGCAGAACGTGGATGGCGGAGCTCGTCATCTCCGGGATCTGCTGGAACGGTTCGGCGGCAACGTGGCGCTCGCACTCGCGGGCTACAACGCCGGCGCCGGCGCGGTCGCAAAGTATGGCGGCATCCCGCCGTACGATGAGACCAAGGCCTACGTGCGAACCGTCATGTCACTCTGGCGGGGAGAAGAGAAACCCCGTATCTGGCAGGTAAGGAACCCGCCGCAGTCGGCGCGCGTCGCGTCAATGCGACCCATCTACCGATGGCGAGAGGGGGCCGTCGTCGTGTACAGTAACGTCCCGCGCCAGAACAACGCAGCGGACTGAAGAAGTAGGCATTACCGCCGGGCGCGAGTCGCGCCCGGCGTGCTTCTTTAAAACAAACGACGGTCTTGATCGAATTCCGCGTATCTATTGACTTTTTGTTACTTTTGGTGTAATATGAATATATCCTGAAACGCTGGTAAAAGGCCGATTTCCAGAGGCCTTTGAAAACCGCATAGATAGGTAAACAGGAGGTATCGAAACCCCCAACGCAGCACCAACCTGCGCGCTTTTGCGCGTACGAGGAGGATGAAAATGGCCGATCGAGGCATCGGATTCTTAAAGGAACCGGAGCTTACCCGGAAGTGGAAGGTGCGCATTAATGCCGCTCCGCCCCGGTGGGGCGACCATGGCCCCGAGTCCATGGTGTCCGTCGTTCTCATGAACGAGGCCGGCGAAGGCGTGGAGGGGGAGCTCATCCTTCGGATCAACGGCGATGAGTCGGAGATCAAGACGAAGGACAACGGCACGACGAAGAAACTGGCGACCGGTCTGCGCATCGGCACGAACGCGTTTGCGGCCCATCTCAAGGGCCGGCCGTCCGTGCACGATACGGTAGAGCTGGATGTCGAGCCGGAAGTCGGTCTTGCGGTTGCAGGTCCGACTTCAACCGAAACCGATGTGGAAGCTACGGCGACCGCAACGGTGTCGCTGGCCAGCAGGCCGATCAAGAACGGCGAGGTTCAGTTTTACCTGGACGGCGCCAAGAGCGGTGCCCCGCAGCCGATCGATACCGACGGCAGCGCGAGCTACACGTTCACCGGTCTGAAGAAGGGAACGCACGGCATCTGGGCGGTGCTGAACGGCACGACGCTGCGTTCCAAGACCGTGAACGTTGAGGTTAAGGAGCAGAAAGCGAAGAAGCTCGCCGAGCCGTTTCCGCAGGCGGAAGGGGATGATGGTGTCTATATCATCTCATTCGTCCTGACTCACGAAGATGGTACGGCGGCGGTCAACGAGCCGGTTCGGTTGCTGCTTAATCGCTACGGCCGCAAAGCCGACGAGGGCAGCGACATCGTCGATAGGAATACCGACGATCACGGCCGCTTCCGGTATCTGCTGACGTTCACCGAGCGAGAGTGCGATGTCATGGTGCAGGTACGCGGCTGGCAGAAGGACAGCATCAAAAATCTGCACGGCCCTATGGGGCGCAGGCCCGTGGAGCTGGTCGAGCCGCGCGAAGAGGACGTGAATCGAGGAATCATTCACGCTGCGCTCGCTGCGTTGCGTCGACAGCGTGAAAAGAACCGCGAAATGAGGTCCTAATACTTCAGCGAGGAGGAGATATGTTCGAGCGGGGGGATCTGCTTGTTCTTGCCGGGATTGCAGCGCTTGGCTGCGTCCTTGGCGTCATCTGGTCGTTGGTCCGACGGGGGCATCTCGCCGGACTGATGCGCTCGGTACGTAACCGAACCGGGCGGATCGTGGCACGAGTGTCGCAATCAGTTCGCTGGCTGGCTGCGCGCGCGCGAGGCGCTGTACAAATCCTGTGGTTTCGCGCGAGGCCGTGGACGATACGGCATGCGCGTCGCCGAAGAGATCGCATGGCGCTTCGCGCGTTCTATCTCGTTCGCTGGCTCTGCGCCACGAACAACAACCGCCTCAAGGCCATGTGGATCGTTACGGTCGTGTGGTTCCTCTGGAACTGCCTGATCATCGGCGTCGGGCCGTCCGCGTCTGAAGCGCCGACGCAAAGCTTCCACTACCCGCACTATCGGACGCCCTCTCCGGCACCAACCCACGTCCTACAGTCCCTGTGGGACATCTACGGCTTCTGGTCATGGGCGCTCTGGTTTCCATGGCTTCTCGCGACCCTCGTCTACACGCCCATCGCGTTCCGCGATGAGGTGCAGAACGCATTTCGTCGCGCGACGCAGAAGTTCCGCGAACGGCGCGGCGAGGCGCAGCAGGTGCGGGTGGTGCCTCAGCCAGGTGCTCGGCATCCTGTTCCCCAGCCGGCTGGCGGAGGCGGGTTAACGCTCGCGCAGTACCTGACCTTCGAGTTCATCACGGACTTCATCCAGGAGATAATCGCACACCGCGTTTTCACGCGGTAGGAGGCAGCTGCGCATGAATCTTCCGACGTTCACCTGGCGGCAGATCTGGGTCACCGGACTGCTGGCCATCATCGCGAGCTTCACGATGTGGAAGGGCGGCCTGACGACCGCCTTCTGGACGACACTCGGCATCTTCGGCCTGGCCGTTCTCATGGGTCTGGCGGGGATGGTGGGTGGCGTTGGTGGTCGGATAGCGGCCATCGCGCTCATGATCTGGGCGATCATGTCGGTGGTGTATCCCGCGGTCGGCGCCGCGTTCAGGGCGGAATGGCCGATGCTTTCCTGGGCTCTCCACAACAGTAAGGCCATCAAGGACATGGAGCTGGCCGACTGGGTCAATCCAAGCGCGTCTCGCGCGCGGCTCGGTCTCGCTGATCACTGCAACAAGATGGAGGATCTGCGGGGGGAATACGTCGAGAACGTACTTCTCGAGCGGTATAACGAGACGCGACGGCGCGCCATTCCGGAGAAACCCGGCTACTGGGCGAGCTGGGCGATCTGGCTTGGTTGGCGGGAAGCGCCAAAGCCGGTCTTCCCCATGCCGCAGCGCTTCGCGGACATGAAGCTTGGCTTCAAGCTCGAGCGCGTGAAGAAGCCCGAGGTTCGAGACGGCAAGGGCAACCTCGTGTCGGCAGTAGTGACGGAACAGTACGAGGCCTCGATCGCGGATGTGGTCATGATCATCGAGAACGAGCGCGAGGAGTGCCGCGCGCTGTATGCGCGCGCCGGCAAGCCTGAGCTGCCCGACCGGGACAAGAACGGGAAGTCGTTGGAGTCGCTGACCAAGCACTTCTCCGATGACCCGCGCCAGTGGCTCCGCGATGTGTTCGTGGGGCCGTGGGCCGTCTGGTCGTTCGCGTTGCTCATCATTGCGGGGCTGCTCCTCGGCCTCGTGACCAGGCGCGTCTCGTTCAGCATCGCGTTCGGATACATCATCATCACGCTGATCATGGCGGCTGCCATCGACTGGGCTGCCAGTGAGGAGCGCGAGTGGTTCAAGGGCAAGGCCTACGGAGCAGTCACGACGCGGCACGAGCTTCCTCAGAAGCGCGGCGGCCGTCCGGATGTACCCGGTTCGTATTCGTACGAACGGTCGGTCCCGCCCACGCTCATCACCCGCGAGGATGATGCGCTCATCGTACGCATCGACGGTTCGCTGCGGCACGGGCACGTCGTTGCAAAGCTCGAGCCGGGCCAGACCGCGGTGGTCACGTACCTGGGCGGCATGATCGCATACAACTCGCACGGCGACCGGTTCCTGCCATGCGGCCGAGACCATCGCCGGCTCCAGCAGTGGGAGGTGTTTCCGTACTCTCCAGAACTGCGGCCGTTCGCGATCGGGGTATACCTCGATCCGCCCGGCCTGGGGTCGATGAGCGATCCCACGCAGTTGCCGTGCGGCAAGGAGCCGCTGAGGATCAAGAACGCCGGTACCGTGCCGGCCAAGCTCGTCTTCATCTATAACACCGCCATGCAGTATCGAGAGGTGCTGGACGGCAAGGTGCGGACGGACGGCTACACGTACGCCGGCTGGGACTGCGCAGTGGACCCGGAGAAGAACTGCGCGCGGTTCAAGATCGTCGTGAAGGAGTCGTCGTAACAGTTCTTTCCGGCTGGAATAAGCTCCTCGCGCGTGGGGTTCACGCGCAGTTGCTGGTTCGGTGCAGATCTTTTCTGTTCTTTCGTTCGGCGCATGCGCGCCAAGAGAGGAGGTATAGCCCCGGATTCAGCAACCCTGAAGTATAGGGTTCCTGAATTCCGGGGCTTTGTGATTTAAAGCAGGATGCTGCGTACCCATTTCTATTCGATCTGGAGTTCAATCCGGAGATTCTACATTCCAACATTCTTGAGAATGTTGGAATGTTAGCGGTGGCGTGTTGGGGCGCAGGGGATAGCGCGGCATGCGCCGCGCGCCGCGGCCGTGGTATCCTAAAAGCAGGATAAGCCGCCGCTAACGTCCGTAATCGGCCGAGATTCTATGCAAAAGCGCGATGTGTTCGGGAGTATCGTCATCGGCATTGTTGCCGGTTTTTTGATGTATCTGATCGGCACGAATCTGCCCGATCTGGCCCCCGCGGTTCGGGATTGGCTCTGGGTGCTACCCATCGGCTTTCCGGTTGCCACGCTTGTTGCCATGGTCGTGGGCTCGTTCATCGGCCGGCGCATCCCGGTTGTCTATCAGCTCACCAAGTTCTTGCTCGTCGGCGGGCAGAACTTCCTTATTGATCTTGGCGTCCTCAATCTCCTGATCGCCTCGACCGGCATCGAGCAGGGCACCGAGATCGTCGTTTTCAAGGCGGTATCGTTCGTCGTCGCGGTGATCGCGAGTTTCTTTTGGAACAAATTCTGGACGTTCCGGTCGCTGTCCGTGGAGCGCGCCGGGTTCCAATTTTTTGAATTCTTCATCGTTTCGGCCATCGGCCTTGGCATCAACACCGGCTCGTTTGCCCTGGCCAACAACGTCGTCGGCGCGCAGTACGGCCTGAGCCCGGAGGCATGGGCCAACGTGAGCGCGGGCATTGCCGCGATCATCGGCCTGATGTGGAACTTCATCGGCTACAAATTCATCGTCTTCCGCCGCTAACGGAGGGCTCGTGCGAGTAGATTACTTATTCTAATGTTCTTAAGAACATTAGAATAAAACAAAATGGAATATGGCAGAGCGCGGGGGAAAGTCGTTTCGAGAGTTAGAGCGCATCGTGCGGGGGTTTTCAAACCATCGCCGCATCGAAATCATGGGATTGCTCGATCGGATGCCGGAGCTTTCCTTGCTGGATGTCGCCAAATCGCTGCATATCAATTTCAAAACTGCATCTGAGCATATCCGCCGGCTTGCCATTGCCGGCCTTGTTCTTAAAAGAAATGACGGCCATTCGGTGCGCCACGCTCTTGCGCCCCGTGGCAAACTTATTCTTAAGTTCTTAAGAACATTAGAATAATGGCGCGCGGAAAACGACCGTGGATTCGCATCGTAGTGGGCGCCGGTCTTCCGCTGGTCGGGATCTGTATTGCCGTGCGAGCCGAGGCGGCGCAGTGCATTACCGAGCCGTTTGCGCAGGGATACTTTTTTAGTGACTACGAAGCGGTTGCATATCAAGACGGGTTTCTGGCGCTTCATTATCGGATCGGCACCGAGCAGTTTAATGATGGCAGGACATTTCGCCTCGGATTTTCGGTATTCTCTGATACCTGCGACACGGCAATGCTTGATGTTTTCAATCAATTTGTCGTTGCGTTTCCGCCGGCTACGCAGGGATTTAGTATTCGTTTTACTTCCTCTTCGACATATGAGGTATGGAACGACGATATGAATACCCGTGCGGAATGCGCGGGCTGTCAGGGCGTTCTTCCTGTCTTTCCCTCCTACTACCAGATGCGCGTGAATGGCTTTATTGATGGAGGCGCAAGCGTACTTCACGGAACATCGCATACGATTATCGAACATGCGGCCGGGCCGCCCATTCGAGGCGCGGCGCCTAACCCTCCCGATGCTTGCCCCGAGCAGGGTCTGAATGCCACGGGATACTACTTTGATGCGTTCGAACGCATCGAGCGATTGAACGGCGAGCTAGTGTACCAATTTCGACTCAAGACGCCCTTTAATGACGGGAGAGGCGGTATCCTCTTCTTTGAGCTTTTCGATGCGGCATGCAATTCGCAGGGAATAATTCCATTTTACGATCGATTGGCGATGACACCGCGTTCCCGGTATTTCAGCCTCCGATTTACCGATCGAACGAAATATGAGTTTTGGGACGATGACCACGAAATGCCTATTGATTGTCCTGCTTGTTCCGGCGAGTTACCGCCAGTGCTGTCGAATGGCGAGCCCTATGCATACGTGAGAGTGCGCGGCCGGATAGATGGAGCTGCTTCAACGCTTTCGTCCACGCTATTCCCTCTTGAAGGCGATGTCCCGTGTTGCTCGAACGTGCTATTTCTGCCGGGGCTCCAAGGGAGCCGGCTGTATCGTCCTGGCGAGGATCAACTTTGGGAGCCGACGCGGAATCAAGATATTGAAGAACTATATCTCGCAAACAACGGGCAGAGTTTGAATGCCGAGATTTATACCCGGGATATCATCGATGAGGCGCCGCGGATCATCAACGGCTATAACGTATATAAAAAATTCATCCAGTTCATGGATGAAGAATTAGTGGGGCAGGGAATCATCGATGAATGGAAAGCGATTCCCTATGACTGGCGACTCGACCTACCGTATATCATGCACGACGGTAAGAAAGTCGGCGAGACGGAGGGCGAAGACAATATCTCGTACATTGGCTCCACATCCACGCCGTATCTTATTCAAGAACTCGAGCGACTCGCGAATACATCGCGATCGGGTCGCGTGACGATCATCGCGCACTCCAACGGCGGGTTACTGGCCAAATATTTGTTATCACAGATCGCCCCTCCTCATAGCCAGTACCATCATCTTTTCGCGAAGATCGATAAAGTAATACTCGTGGCGGTACCGCAGATCGGAACGCCTGCGGCAATCGAAGGCCTTCTCCACGGCGATGAACCTCAGCTGGGGGCAAATGTCGGTGTTACGGATTGGGGTTTTCTCGTAGACGAAGAGCGAGCGCGCGAACTTGCTGAGAATATGCAAAGCGCTTACAACCTTTTGCCGTCGCAGACGTATTTCGAGTTGGTGCAAAGTCCTATGGTGGAATTCGAATCGTCGACGGCGCGCGCCTACGATTTTCGCTCTTTTTACGACGGCACTATCGACTCGACCGAAGAGCTCAAGAGTTTTCTTGCGGGCGAACCGCATATACAGGGTCGTAGCGAACCGTTTGCCGACGACGAAGAATCGCCGAATGTACTGGATGCAAATATGCTCGCGTCGGCTATGCAGATGCATGCCGTGCTCGATAATTGGGCCCCTCCGGGCGGTATTGAAGTGGTCCAGATTGCCGGCTGGGGCATCAAGACCGTTCGCGGGATAAAGTATTCGTGCGGATTCTTCACATGCTCATCATTGAGTACGCTTGACCGGGAGATTCTAAAAACGCACGAGGGAGACGGGACGGTTGTGCTGCCAAGTGCGGTAGCGATGGAGGAAGCGGAGAATGTTGAGAAATATTATGTAAATCTGAGTAATTATAACGGAGAGCTTAGAAACCTCCGGAGAAACCGCGATCACGCGAGTATTTTAGAAGCCGATCCTACAAGGGCGTTTCTTAAAGAGATTATTAAAAATGATAAAAATTTAATAAAGCACGTAACATCCTCCATCCCGTCGGGCGAAGATCTCCTTACTCTTGATTATGCTATTCATTCACCTGTTGATATCCATCTGTATGATGCAGACAGTAATCATACCGGTCCTATTTCTAACCCATTACAGAACTCTGATTTCTTGGCATATGAAGCAACTATTCCAAATTCCTATTATTGGGAATATGGTGAGACAAAATATGCTGGCTCAGATGCCATGACTGGAACGCTGGTGCAGTTGGTTGGTACGGCTACCGGCACATTTACATTCGATATTATCGAGAATCGGGGAGATGAAATTTTGGCAACAACAACCTTTAGAGATATTCCTGTTGGGATAGGATCCGTGCTTACCATGCGGATTGATACGATTGCGAGTTCAACATCGTTGCGAATGGATTTTGATGGAGATGGAATCATCGAAACGGATATTCTTCCGGGCGAAGGCATTACAACGAATGAGCTCATTGGAATTATGAAAGGTCTCGTTAAAACGTTCAGCCTAACCGAGGAAGAGGAGAAAGGGCTTATTAAAGCGCTTGATAAATTCGAGAAAAATCTTGGCAAGGATTTCAAAGACGAAGAAAAAAGAAAAAAGAAGCTCGGACAGGCACTAGATTCAGTTGCGGGAAAGATCGAAAAATATGGGCAGAAAGAAGTTCTTTCGCCGGATGAGTTATTGCAGTTGATAAATTTTATAGATGAAATTAGGACTAAAGTGTTAGATTGAAATATGTCTCATAGACAGAAAATAGCTGTAATAGTTACTATCTCCGTATTAATTTTCGGTTCTGTATGGTTTGTTTGTGCAGAAGAATGTCCTAATATAAGTCGCTTCCTAGATCCTGAATCTGAAGAGGCAATAGTGCTTTCTGCAGTTTTATTCCTTCCATCGATTTTCTTAATTTCACTTATGCTCTTCTTTTTTGGAGAAGAGACATTCCGCCTTTGGTTTAATTTTGCCAAATTTTACTTACCAATTACGATCGCGTTTATTATTTGGTCTGCGTATGTTTCAAGCAGCACGAGCTGGGGAATAAGTACCGGATCGGATGCTGAATCTTTCGCTTGGTTTTTTGCGATTCTATTCCTCATTATTTCTGTATCTCTAATCTCCTGGAAATCTTGGCGACTACGGAAAGGATCAGCAGGGAGATAACGGAGTGACATCGGATGTCGGTACCGCTATTTAACTCCTGGCCCGTTTCAGTTTTATTCTAATATGCTCGTTGCCGAAGGCAAACTTGATGCGCGCATTGCGTTTGATCCTTGGGGTTATGACTATGATTTCGCCTCCGGCGTATTGCTCATTGCCGAAGCCGGCGGCCGCGTGACAAACATTGGCAGCACGACCTACGACTACCGTAATACGAATTTCATTGCCGCAAATCCGGTAATTTTTGAAGAACTCACGAAAGGTCCGGACGCCATATTCCCATTGTGAAAAAGCAAACGAATTGGATTGTTTTTACTGGCGCTCCAAACTCGGGGAAGTCCAGTGCGCTCGAGCGAATGTCATTCCTCGGATATAAAACCGTGCCCGAGAACGCCCGCCTTTTCATTGATCAAGAAGTGAGCCAAGGAAGAGCGGTCAGTGATATCCGCGCAGATGAGCAAGAGTTTCAAAGAAAGATTCTCGCTCTTAACAAGGAAGTAGCTGAACGGTTCCCTTCCGAAGAACTTACGTTTTTTGATAGAGGTCTGGGGGACAGCATTGCGTATTTCACCGTGCACCGGATGGATCCTGCGCCTGCCATTCAAGCAGCGCGAGATATTCAATACCGAAAAGTATTTCTGTTTGATCGTTTGGCATCACAACGAAATCAATTTGGCGATGAACAGATAGCCAGCGAAATTGAAGCGGCGATCGAGCGAGCCTATACGGACTTGGGATATGAGATCACTCGGGTTCCGGCGGTTTCCATACCGGAACGAGTCACATTAATTTTGGATACTCTTGAGTTAGAGGGGTAAGGGTTGTCCGATACTATTCATAATTTGCCCTGTGAAATACCGCAATGGCCTCTCTTGAGGCGATAGGGTATCTTCAAGGAGCTTAGAATCATAAGCCCGCACGGATATTTATGCCCAAGGAAGAAAAAGCCGAGAAACTGCGCGCATTGGAAGATACGGTCAAAGAGCTCCAGGACAAGTTCGGGGAAGGGGCGCTGATGATGCTTGGCGAGGCCCGGAAGGTCAACGTGGATGTCATCCCGACCGGCTCGCTTGCCCTGGATATGGCCCTTGGCGTGGGCGGGATGCCCAGAGGCCGGGTGGTGGAGATATTCGGCCCCGAATCTTCGGGCAAGACCACGCTCGCGCTCCATATCGTTGCCCAAGCCCAAAAGAAGGGCGGGCTTGCGGCATTCGTGGATGCCGAGCATGCCCTGGACCCGGACTATGCCAAGCGCCTCGGCGTGAAGGTCAACGAGCTTTTGATATCCCAGCCCGACACCGGCGAGCAGGCCTTGGAGATCGTGGATTCGCTCGTGCGCTCGGGTTCCATGGACGTGGTGGTGATCGACTCGGTGGCCGCGCTCACACCCCGGGCCGAGATCGAGGGCGACATGGGCCAGCAGCACGTCGGCCTGCAGGCGCGCTTGATGTCGCATGCGCTCCGGAAATTGACGGGGTCGGTGTCGCGCACCAAGACCGTGGTGATTTTCATCAACCAGATACGGATGCAGATCGGCATCATGTTCGGCAACCCCGAGACCACGCCCGGGGGCAAGGCCCTGAAATTCTATTCGTCCGTGCGCGTGGAGGTGCGCCGTGCGGCGCAAATCAAGAAAGGGGACGAGATCATCGGCAACCGGGTGAACGCCAAGGTAGTGAAGAACAAGGTTGCCGCGCCGTTTCGTCGCGCGGAGTTCGACATCTTCTACAACGAAGGCATTTCGCATGAGGCCGAATTGCTGATCCTTGGCGAAAAGTACGGGGTACTCAAGAAATCGGGTGCTTCGTACCTGTTCGGCGGCACGCGCCTCGGCCAGGGCTTTGATAACGCCCGCAATTTCCTGAAGGAAAATGGGAAGATCGCCGATGAGATAGCCAAAAAAATCAAAGACGCCGCGGCTTCCGGCGTGGTCCCGGAACCAAAGGGCAAAGGAAAAGAGGAGGATTAGATTTGTCGAGGAAACGACAAACCGCCGGCCACTCAGGGCCGGCGGTTTGCATATGAAGTTAAAAAAATGGGCCGCCAGAGTGGTGGAAGCCCGAGACGAGAGACGTTTCCAGTGCGAGGCCTGGACCCTTGTTGCCCGTTTTACGGGGCTTGAGAGCCATTCCTGGCCAAAGACCTTGCGGTCACCTTTGAGACGTATCCCGCCCGAACACCACCACACTGGCGGCATGCCGCTGACGATGGCCAGCCCTTTGTTGACGACCGAAGCCGTCACCACTGAGCTTGACGCCCGATCGCTCCCAGGGAGCATATGCTGACGCGCGGCCAGCCACGCTTTGAGAACGCTCGTGCGTCCAATCATCGTCCTTACGGCATCTGATGGGCATGCGCCCGAAGAACTTTGCCGCGAACGGCACCCTACGATCTGCAGGTGAGGGGGAAAACCCACAGCTGTTTGACCGAAGCGCCGATCCGCGACTTTTTTCGGCAGGCACCCGCCCGCCAGCTTGCCAACAGATGCACTCGTCACCCGTCAGCCCATGCATCTTCGCGCGTTCGGGGTTTTGAGTCAAGCGTTTTTCAGGCTGTTTTACCCTCTGGTCATCAACAAGTAATGCACAGCGCTGTCAGACAATGAAGAAGAATTGAAGGCAAGAAAATCCGTCCGCCGGGCGCGGACGGATTTTCTTCACGAAGCGAAAGCCTAATCCTTAGTAGAGATTGTAGGCGAGCAAGCCGAGTTCGCGCGCGCGCTTGATGGCGTTCGCGAGCGCGCGCTGGTGGAGCGCGCAGAGGCCCGTGCGGCGCCGCGGCATGATCTTCATCTGGAAATTCATGAAGCGCCGCAGCGTCTCGGCATCCTTGTGGTCGATGAATTTATGGCTCGAGGTGCAAAAGAAACACTGCCGTTCGGGCTGCGGGGCAACCGAACGGATCATGCGCGCGGTGCGCGCGGCTTCGCGAGGCGATTGGGTTCGAGGAGACGGCATGATGGATTGCGATTATGCGATCGGTGCTAAAACGGAATATCTTCGGGTTTGATTTCGTCTTCGTCGCCGGGGTATTGCACGGTCTCGACGGGCTCAGGGGCCGGTTGCTCGGCCTGTTCGCCGCTTGCCGCGGCTTTGCCGTTGGGCGCGCCGCTGGCCGCGTGGCCGCCGCCCGTGCGCGGGCCCAGCTGCATGGTCTCGGCCACGATTTCGGTGCGGTATTTTTTTTCGCCGTTTTTGTCCTGCCAGGAGCGCGTTTGGATACGGCCTTCGATGAACACGAGCGAGCCCCTTTTCAAATATTGGTTGCAGATCTCGGCCAGACGGCCCCAGGCGACGATATTGTGGAATTCGGCCGCTTGTTGGCGTTCGCCGCGCGCGTCTTTGAATACGCGGTTGGTCGCGATGCTGAAGGAGCAGACGTTTTGGCCGCTCGGCGTGGTGCGCAGTTCCGGATCGCGCGTCACATTGCCGAGGACGAATGCTTTGTTGAAGTTCATGCGCGTTCCTCCTCAGTTGATGCGGGAGCAGCGTTTGATTCGGCCGCGGCGGGGGTTTCCTCGCCGCCGAGGATTTCATCGAGTTTTTTGTCGAGCTCCGCGAATTTCTGGACGTCCTCTTCTTTCGGCGCTTGGGGTGTGAATGCCTGGGCAGGACCGCCGCCCGCGCCGCTCGGGCGCCGGCCGCGTTCGCCGCGAGGGCGGAATTCCTGGACCGGGCGCTTCACCTCTTCGGTGATCATATGGCGGACTATGGATTTCTCGCCTTTGAGCTTGGCGTTGATTTCTCCAAGGCGCTCGGGCGCGACGGTAAAGACCGTGTAGCCGAAGTAGGCGTTTTGCAATTCATCGATGGGGTAGGCGAGGCGGCGCTTTTTCGGCTCTTCGATCCGCCCGACAACACCATGCGCATCCTGGATGAAGCCGGTGATTTTTCCGGCCTCGCCGAACACGGCATCCTCGGCGATGTCGGGCTGGAAGAGGTAGGACACTTCGTAGGTTTTGGTATCCGCGTTCATGGCGATGTGCTCAAACTCTAGCAAACGAGCCGTGGTTTTCCAATTGACTTTTCATATCACGAATGGTACCTTGGCGCAAGATAGACGACCTTTTGAGCGTGTTCGAGCGGGAGAAAGGCCCCGTGGCTTTCGCAGGCGCGCGGCATGCGCGTCTGGCATGTTCGGGTACGAGAATGTTCGTTTCCCGGGAGGCCATCATGGCAACGGCGGAGAAGCGGTCGCAGTCGCAAACCAACGCATTACCGGCAGCGCCGGACGTCGGCGCCCTCGTGACTCGGCTGGAGGCACGCGCGCTGCACTTCTGGTTCACCCTCGCATACCGCGATCGGCCGGACGATCCCTGGCACCTCGTGAAGATCGCCGAGCTCAGCGATGAGATGGTGGCGCATGCCACCATCGGCGAGTTCGCCGTCAATCCGACCGGCTGCCAGCCCGTCTGCAGCGGCCAGGCGCGGGTCGAATGGCATCCAACGACCGATTCCGAGCTGCGGATGTTCATCGCATTCTGGCGCGACGGCGTCAACGGCTTTCGCCGGTGGTTCATCCGCCTCATGCAGGAGCACCCGCGCCTCAGGGAAGAGGACCGCGTACGGATCACCGACGCGCTCGCCGCCATGTTGCGCACCCGGCGCGTCGGGCACGACAGCAACTGAACCTGCGGCATCGCGCCGCACCTCGCCCCAGAAGGACCCATCCAGAGCCGGATGGGTCCTTTCGCTTTTGCGGCGGGGCTTCGATCGCAGACATTCTCACATTCTTGAGAATGTGAGAATGTAGATCATCCCGGAAGACGGGAAGGTAGTTAGATTTTGAATTCGATCACGTCGCCGTCCTGGACCACGTATTCCTTGCCTTCGGTGCGGACCCAGCCGAGTTCGCGCGCCCGCGCGAACGAGCCGGCCTCAATGAGTTTCGCATACGCCGCGACTTCGGCGCGGATGAATTTTTGTTCGAAATCGGAATGGATCGCCCGGCCGGCGCGGGGCGCGGTCGATCTGAGGGGAATGGTCCAGGCGCGGGTCTCATCCTCGCCCGTGGTCAGAAACGTCATGAGGCCGAGCGTCTGGTAGCCGAGTTTGATGAGGCGGTCGAGGCCGGATTCCGAAAGCCCGAGGGATGCCAAATATTCTCTGCGTTCTTCGGGCGCGAGAGAATTTGCCTCATCCTCCATTTTTGCCGAAAGCACGATCCACGGATCGCCGGCCATGGCCGCCAAGAGCTCGGGTGACGGCTGCCAGTTTTTCTGAATTTGTTCTTCGGATGCATTGCAGATAAAAATACGCTGCTTCGCGGTCAAAAGGCCGAGCTCGCCGAGCAGGTGTTGGACTTCTTCGCGATCGTCCTTGCCGAGGACGGCGCTTGCGCGCTTGCCGTCTTTCAGCCCTTGTTGGAGTTTTCCAAGCACTTCCTTTTGAATGACTGCGGTTTTGTCGCCGCCGCGCGCCAGGCGGATCGTGGATTCGAGCCGGCGTTCGACTGAATCCAGGTCCTTGAAGATCAGTTCCAAATCAATGATGCCGATGTCAGCCGCGGGATCCACGCGGTTTTCGACGTGGATAATGTTCGGATCCTCGAACACGCGCACGACCTGGGCGATGGCATCCACGTCGCGGATGTGCGAGAGGAATTTGTTGCCCAGACCCTGGCCTTCGGCGGCACCCTTTACGAGGCCGGCGATGTCCACGAATTCGACGATCGCGTGGATGATTTTTTTGGAATGCGAAAGCTCGGCCAGGCGCTCGACGCGCTCGTCCGGCACTTCCACCACGCCGACGTTGGGCTCGATGGTGACGAAGGGATAATTTTCCGCCGGCACCTGCTTTTTAGTCAGGGCACGGAACAGGGTCGATTTGCCGACGTTGGGTAGACCGACGATGCCGATCTTCAAACTCATCCCGTTTAGAGATAGGACGCGGACGATAAGGATACCGCGCCGTATTGATTATGGGAAAAACTATCCGAAATATGGTCCTGCATAGATTTATTATCGCGTCCGCGATCTCTAACGGGACTCATCCCGATTATCCTAGCCGAACGCTTCATTAAATGAAAATACCCGGGAGGATCGGCTGTGATCCTCCCGGGATGCGGCATCGAGGACGCCTCAAGTCCTCGACTGCTCGCTATGCGGACCGAAAGAACCGGGTGATGCGTCTAGCGGTCGGAGCGCAGCGGAATGCCGATGTCGTAGCGCCACTCGCGGCCGCGGAACTGCACCTCGTTGGCGGCGTTGTGGGCCACGATGTTCGCCTCGTGCGCGGTCCTGCGCTTGGCGACCAGGTTCAGGACGCGGCCGCGGGCCGTGACGAGGCGTCCCCGCTGGCGCGCGGTGCCCGCATGGAACACCTTGAAGTCTGGAATGTCCCGTAGCCGCTCCAGACCGAAGATCGGATTGCCGAGGGGCAGTCGCTCGGTCTCGGCGTAGCCCTTGACCACCAGGGTAATGCAGACCGCAGGGCGCGGATCCCAGAGGAGAGCCGGCGGCTCCTCGTCGCGGAGGATTGCCGCCATGAACGGTACGATGTCGCTCCGGAGCCGCATGAGCATGGCTTGCGTCTCGGAGTCGCCGGTGCGGCAGTTGATTTCGAGCACGAAGACCTTGCCGTCGCTCTTCCGGCGGGTGAGACCGAAGAACATCGTGCCCGTGTAGGCGATCTTCTCCTCGGCCAGCGCCGCGACCGTCGGCTTGGCGATGGTCTCGAAGATCTCGCGCTCCAGGCGCGCATCGAGAAACTGGGCGGGCGAGTCCGAACCCATGCTGCCGGTGTTGGGCCCGATGTCGCCGCTGTAGCGGCGCTTGTAGTCCCGGGCGTTGCCGAACGGCCACAGGCGGCCGTTCCGTACCGCATAGAACATGGAAAGTTCATGGCCGTCGATGAACTCGACATCGAGCATCGGCCCCTGGGGAAGCCAGCGCTCGGCGTGCGCGAGCGCATCCGCGGGCGCGGTGACGATCCCCACGCCCTTGCCGGCTGCCGGACCGTCGGCCGCGAGAACCATGGGCGCGGGCCAGTCATGGCGCATGATGCGCCGGCGGACGGACTCCATGTCCCCGCAGGGAGCGTAGCGCGGCGTCGGGATGTTGTGGCGGATGAGGAGGTCCTTGCAAAAGGACTTGCTCTTCTCGATCACTGTGCCCTCGATGCGGGGGCCGAAGACCGGGATGCCGCGCGATTCGAGCTCATCGGCAAGACCGGCGTACAGCGGCGCCTCGGGTCCCACGACCGCGAAGTGCACGCGATTGGTCTGGCACCAGTCGCCGATGGCCGTCGGTTTCTGGTTCGGGAGCTCGACGTTGCGGACTTTGGGCTCTTCGGCCGTGCCGGGATTGCCGGGAAAGACCGCGACGTCGGCCACGAGCGGCGACTGCGCGATCTTCCAGACGAGCGCATGCGTGCGGCCGTCGTTCCCGATGACCGCGATGCGGAGATCCTTGTCCGGGATCATGTGTGATGCTCCTCCTTCGTGTGAGTGTGCTGCCGCTCCGAGCGTAGCAAGGCGTATACGATATGAAAAGGGAAGCGCGTGCCATTTATTGCCGGGCGTAGGTACTATCGGTATGCTGAATGCACGCAATCGCTTTATGCATATGAAATTGAAGCCGGCGTTCAAGGACAAAAAACTTGTTGTGTTTGATCTCGACGGGACGCTGACGCCCTCAAAAGCGCCGATTCGGCGGGATATGGTCCAGGCGCTGGGGCGTCTGCTGCAAGAAAAGAAGGTCGCCGTCATCGGCGGCGGAAAGTATGATCAGTTTTTGCGTCAATTCGTCGGGAAGGCGAAATTCTCCAACGATCTTTTGCCGCAACTGCACTTGTTCCCGACGTCCGCCTCCGCCTACTATCGTTGGCGAAAGGGGTGGGAAAGGATCTATGCGCACGAGTTACCAGTTGCCACCAAAAAGGCGATTATGTCGGCGTTCGCGGAGGTCTTTAAAGGGCAGCGGTATAAACATCCGAAAAAGATATATGGTCCTCTGATCGAAGACCGAGGAACGCAGATTTCATTCTCGGCTGTCGGGCAGAAGGCGCCGCTTCCCGTAAAAACGCGCTGGAATAAAAACAATAACCGTCTGCGGGCGCGGTTTACCAAAATCCTCGAGAAGAAGCTGCCGGGCCTGAGCGTACGCATGGGCGGGTTGACCACGATCGATATCACCCGAAAGGGCATCGACAAGGCCTACGGCATCCGTCAGATTACGAAGGCCCTCGGCATTAGCCGGCGCGACATGCTGTTCGTGGGCGACGCCATTTACCCGGGCGGTAATGATTACGCGGTCGTTCGCGCGGGCGTCGATTACGTAAAAGTAGCCGGGCCGGATGATACAAAAAAAGTCATTCGGTTCTTGCTGGGAAAGAGCTGACAGCCGTCGTACGATAATTTTTATGAGCACAGAACTGGTCGCCATACTGATAATCATGATCGCGGGCTTTATCGGCCTTTTTTTCACGTTGCGCCGCCGAGGATCCAATGAAGGCGGGCAGTCGCTTTTGATGCTCCAAAACCAGCTCGATGAAATGCGGCGCACTATGGACGCCAAACTCGGCGAATCCACGCGCCTTCTGCAGACGCAATTTGGCGAAAGCGCCCGGATCGTGCGCGACGTGACCGAACGGCTGACGAAATTGGACGAGACGAACCGCCAGGTCGTCGGCTTTGCCGACCAGCTCAAGAACCTCCAGGATATTCTCAAAAATCCGAAGCAGCGCGGCGTTCTCGGCGAGTATTATCTCGAAACGCTTCTGAAGAACGTGCTGCCTCCGGGAAGCTACCAGATGCAGTATCCATTTGGAAACGGGGAGATCGTTGATGCGGCCGTGTTCGTGAAAGACAAAGTCATCCCGGTCGATTCGAAGTTCTCGCTCGAGAACTACAATCGCCTCGCCGAGGCGCGCGACCCTTCGGAACGAGACCGCTTGGAAAAGCTCTTCGTGAATGACCTAAAGCTTCGCATCATCGAAACTGCAAAGTACATCCGTCCGGCGGAAAACACCACCGATTTCGCGTTCATGTTCATTCCGCACGAGGCGATCTACTACGATCTCTTGGTCAATAAAGTAGGCGCCGTGACCGAGGATACGGAAAACCTCATCCAGCGCGCGGCGGGCAAGTATAAAGTCATCATCGTTTCGCCCACGTCGTTTCTAGCGTATCTGCAGACCGTGCTCCAGGGCTTGAAGGCCTTGCAGATCGAAGAACAGGCGCAAGAGATCATCAAGCGCGTAGAAGACCTTGGCAAACACGTCGGTAAGTACGAAGAATTCATGCGTAAGCTCGGCGTCCAGATGGGTACGGCGGTGAATACGTATAACATTGCCTACAAAGAGCTCGGTAAGGTGGACAAGGACGTGCTGCGCATTACGGGAAAGTCGGCCGAGATCGAGCCGATGCTCGTTACGAAGCCCGATAGCGGCGATAGCTCCGAATAAATTGACATATATTGAACTCTGTTGTACGAGTAGTAAACGCGTACCAGAGCAGCACCAAAAAAAGGAGGCCGTGATGGCCAAAAAACGAGTGACCGCCCAGCGGCGTGCGGGGCAGACGGTGATCTTCACGCGCAATGGCCACGAGCGGTCGGGGTCGTACGCCCGGATCGCGGCCGTGCAGCCGCGCAAGATCTGGAAGCGCTCCACGCAGCCGGAGTACGCGATCGTCGTCGGCGGCGAGCAGTTCGTCGCGGTCGAATCCGAGCTCGCGCCGATGACGGATACCGCGCGCGGCGATATGGCGGTGGATCTTTCGGCCGAGCGACTCATGCGCAACGCCGCGGTCCAGGCCGCCGTGGCGGCTGCCAAGAGGCCGGGAGCCGTTGAGGTCGCGCCGGACGTGATCGTGCTGCGGGATCTTCCCGGGCGTGAAGAGCGTGACCTGGGGCTCGTGGCCGAGGTGCTCCGCGCGGAGCAGCCAACCCTGCCGATCATGATCCCGATCTTGCCGATGGCATCTCCGGCCGACGGTGAGATGGGTGAACCGAGGCCGGCGCTGCACAGCGCCAAGATCCTGGACTTTGACGCGGCGCGCAAGAAGGCCGCGGAGCAGCAGGACAAGCCCTGGCCGTCCGGCCCGATCTCGGCCTACATCTACAGCTTGCCGCTCCGGCCGCGTCCGAAGTAGCGCGAAGAAGAGCGGGGTCCCGGCGTCGGGACCCCGTACTCATTTAAATGGCCGGAACGCTTGCCGGGAAATAGGTTTTCTGGTAGATTCGCAAGGTATGTCCTGTTAGAGATTTGCCGTGTTAGCGCAAATAGCTGGCGGAGACAGCGGGTATATCGAACGAGTTATCATTCTTCTAGATTGGATTTCTAACGGGATATGTTTGCAGTTATCGAGACCGGGGGCAAGCAATATAGGGTTCAGCCCGGACAACGGCTCAGAATCGAAAAACTCGAGGCGGACCCGAACACGGCGGTGAAATTCGACCGCGTATTGCTCGTGGCTGACGGCGATGAGATCAATGTCGGCGCGCCGTTGGTACAAAATGCGGTAGTGGAGGCAAACGTCCTCGGCCAGGGTCGCGACAAGAAGAAAATTGTTTTCAAATATCATCGCAAGACCCGTTATCGGAAATTCAAAGGCCATCGCCAACCGTTTACCGAAGTCGAGATCAGATCTATCTCCCTGAAATAAGATGACGGCGTCTGCCCTGGGCAGGCGCCGTTTTCGATGCGGCTCAGCACTCGGCCGACGGATGGTGGCCGTTGACCGCTCCCAGGGATGCCGCCTCCTGATCCAGGCGATCTGCGGTTCGCCGAAGCTCCGCGGCTACTTCCCGAAGGAATGCGACCGGATTCTGATCTCCGATCCGGATGGCGGCATGGACTCGGCTGATGGCACTGCCGTGAGAGCGCATGAAATCCCCGTATGCGCCGCTGCGCTGCACGTTGTTGGCATCGCCCGCCATACGTCCCCCTTGCCGCGTGTGGCGCGGCCGTCGTCGAAACCAAGACCGGCGTCACCATGACGCCGTCTACTCTGAAAAGCTTGCTGCTTCCATCGTCGCCGAGTTGCGTTCAAGAATCAAGCGCTACTTCCGATTCTTCAATGCGTTGGCGATAGTCATGTCGTCCGCGTATTCCAATTCCGCGCCCGTGCCGAGGCCGCGGCCGAGGCGCGACAGCGTGAAGGCGGGAAATTGATTTTTGAGCGGCAAAAATACGCGATCCATATAGAGCGCGGTCGCATCGCCCTCGGTCGTGGGATTGGTGCCGAGGATCAGTTCCACCCCCGGTCCATTCTCCGCTTGTTTCAAGAGTTCTTGCACGCGGGCAAACAGCTCTCGGAGATGCAGTCGCGCGGGCGCGGTCGAATCGAGCGGGTTAATGGTGCCGCCAAGCACATGGTACAGCCCCGAAAAGTTGCCGGTGCGCTCGATATTTTCCATATCCACTTCTTTTTCCACGACCAGGATCTGGCGCGCGTTGCGGCTCGGATTGCGGCAAATTTCACAGCGCGATTCGGTTCCCGCGGGCGGCGCGAACGTGCGGTAGCAGACGCTGCAGAGCTTGATCGCCGCGTGCAGGCCGGCGATCGAGCGCGCGAGCGCCGCGGCCGACGCCGGCTCCTCGCGCAACAGATAAAACGCGAACCGCGCGGCTTGGCGCGGCCCTACGCCCGGGAATTTCCGGAAGTGCTCGATGAGGTCCTGGATGGGTTTGGGGAACATGTCAGGATTTCCTGAAAATAGCCGTGATCATCTCGATGCTGGCTGTCTTGGATCCGAAGCGGTCTTTCTTTTCGCGAATCGCCAAGAAATAGGGCTGCAGCGGCTGCCAGAATGACACAAGCTCGGGAATATTCCAAATCCGTTCGACCAATCCGTTTTGCATGGAGACAAACCGTTTACCGCGCCGGAAGGATTGCGCGTCCCGGTAATAGGGTTTTTGCTTGAGATACGCGTTGCGGTCGGATACATGGTAGCCGATAAGCCACCCGCCGGGTTTGAGTACCCGGATGATTTCCCGTTTCGTTTTGTTCAGCTCGGCGTCGCTGAGCGAAATAGTAGTCGTGATATCGAGCGCTGCGCCGAAGGCGCGATCCTTGAACGGCAGACGATGGGGTAGCGCATGCTCGAATACATGAATGCGCTGATCGCTGCGGGCCGCGATTTTGAGCGATGCGAGAATGCCGGGAATAAAATCAAATCCCCAGATGACATGGCCTTTCTCGGCAAAATGGAACAAATGGCGGCCATTGCCGCAGCCCATATCCAGCAAAGGACCCGGGACGCGGAACCCGTTTTCCGCGATGTATCGTTCGAATGTCTCTACTGCGCTTGATGGACGGGTCCGTTTAACGGTCGGAATGAGGACGCCGCGTTCGTATTCTCGTTGCCATGCGTCGCGCTGCATGACGTCAGAAACCGGTGCTGTTATCAAATCCTTTGGCCATCGAATGGAAGCTGGCCGATTCCTCGTCAAAGAAGAGCTCGGCCTTGCCGGTCGGGCCGTTGCGATGCTTTTCGATAAGAATCTCGGCGATGTTTTTGCGGTCGGAATTTTCTTTTGCCCTATCCTCGCGATAGATGAACATGACCACGTCGGCGTCTTGCTCGATAGAGCCGGATTCGCGAAGATCCGAGAGTTTTGGTTTTGAGGAGGGCCCGCGCATTTCCACGGCACGCGAGAGCTGCGAAAGCGCCATGACCGGCACGTTTAATTCCTTGGCAAGAGCTTTGAGCGAACGCGATATTTCGGATACTTCCTGCACGCGGTTTTCAGCATTGTCGCCGCGGATCAGCTGCAAGTAGTCCACGACCACCAGGCCGAGGTCCCCGTGCTCGGCCTGGAGCCGCCGCGCCATGGCGCGGATTTGCATGACCGTAGGCGAGGCGACGTCATCGATATAGAGCGGGATATTCGACAGCGTTTCCATGGCATTGCGGATGCGGACAAAATCGTTGTCCTCGCCCTGGTCGGAGAGGCGTCCGGTGCGCAATTTCCACAAACTGATGCCGGCTTGGCCCGCCACGAGGCGGTCGATAACTTGCTCGCGCGACATTTCAAGCGAGAAATAGCCGACGGGTTTTTGTTCCTTCAGAGCGACGTTGCGCGCGATGTCGAGCGAGAGCGAGGTTTTACCGAGCGACGGCCGCGCGGCGAGAATGATGAGGTCCGAGCGCTGGAGGCCGGCAAGAATGTTGTCGAGGTCCGAAAATCCAGTCGTGACGCCGCGGAGCTTCCCGTCGCCGGCGTGCAATGCTTCAATGCGCTGCCACGCCTCGTCGAGGCCGGTTTTGACCGGCAGGAATTCCTGAGCGAGCGAACTTTGCGCGACAGCGAAAATCGTTTTCTCGGCATCGTCGAGAATCTGCTCGATGTTTTCGTCTTCCTTGTAGCCGAGCTCGGCAATGCGGTGCGAGGCCTCGATAAGATCGCGGTGGATGCGTTTTTTGTGCACGACGCGCGCATAGTAGGCGGCATTGGATGCGGTCGGCACCGTGTTGACGAGCGTCGTGAGATACGTCATGCCGCCGATTTCCTCGAGCTTGTTCTGGTCGCGGAGCCGGTTGGAGACCGAGAGTACGTCGATCGCATCCCGGGTTTTGGTCATGTCCACGATCGCCTCATAGATCGAACGGTGAACGGCCTTATAAAAATCTTTGGGTTCGAGAAAATCCACCACCCGCCAAATGGCGTTGGGGTCCAGGACCAGCGAGCCCAAAAGCGCGGCCTCGGCCTCGAGGGCCTGGGGCGGCATGCGCACGGCATCGGTTTTTCGCGTTCCGTCGGGCATGATTTTTATTCTCGTCCTTCGACTATACCAAAGCAATTTCCCGGATGGGAATTGATAGGGCGAGAAACCGGTTTATAACCTGTGCGCCTGTATTAGAGCGGCCGGATGCGCGGGCCGGTCGGCGTATCTTCCACCGAGAAACCGGCTGTTTTCATCGCGTCGCGCAACCGGTCGGCTTCTTGCCAATTTTTCGCCTGGCGCGCTTCCTCGCGCTCCTGGGCGAGTTTTTGGATTTCGGCCGGAATGGACGGCGCGCGCGCGAGCTCCACGAGCTGCAGGCCCAATACCCGGTCGAAGTTTTTGATCATTGCCAAGAGTAGCATTGCCGCGCGTTCGGTGCAGCGGCCGATGGCCTCTAATTCCAGACCGTAGCGAATGAGCTCGTGGAGTACGGCCAGGGCCTGGGGAGTATTGAGGTCGTCGGCAATGGCTGCGTTGAACTTCTTTTCCAGGCGAGCGATGACTTTCATCGCCTCGGTCTCGTCTTTGATAGTGCCTTGGCCGGAGCAGGTCTTGAGCGTGGCGACCGATTCGAGCAGATGCTTGCGGCTCGCGCGGGCCGCTTCAAGCGCGGCCCAGGTGAAATTCAGGGGTTTGCGGTAGTGCGCGCCGAGCACGAATAGGCGGAAATCGAGCGTGTGGAACTCGCGCATTTCGATATCCCGCAGCGTGAACATGTTACCGAGCGACTTGGACATCTTTTTGCCGTCCACCATTAAGTGCTCGGCCTCGACAAAATAGCGCACGAACGGTTTTCCGGTTGCGGCCTCGGACTGCGCGATCTCGTCTTCGTGATGGGGGAACAAAAGATCCACCGCGCCCGCGTGGATGTCGAGCGTTTTTCCGAGATACTCCATGGCCATGGCCGAGCACTCGACATGCCAGCCCGGCCGGCCTTCGCCGAAGGGGGCCGGCCATGACGGTTCGCCGGGTTTTTTGAATTTCCAAAGCGCGAAGTCATTGACGTTGTCTTTGTCGTACTCGTCGGCAGATACGCGGGCGCCGGCCTTCAGCGAGCGGGCGCGCACGCCCGAGAGCTTGCCGTAGGGCTTGAATTTTTTGATGGAAAAATACACGCCGTCGTCGGCGACGTAGGCATACTCCTTGTTCAAAAGCGTTTGGATGAGCCGGACCATGGCCGGGATATGCCCGGTGGCGCGGGGATACTTCCACGCCGGCACGATATTGAGCGCCGCGATGTCGCGGAAAAATTCGTGCGCGTAGCGGTCGGTGAATTTTTCGAGCGGCTCGTCGGCTTTGGCCGCGTCGCGGATGGTCTTGTCGTCCACGTCGGTGAGGTTCATCACATGGCGCACGCGCCAGCCCGCGCGCTCCAGCGTGCGGCGGAGAATGTCTTCGAATATATAGGTGCGGAAATTGCCGATGTGCGCGAAATTGTAAATGGTCGGCCCGCAGGTATACAGGCCGACGCTGCCGCGCTTGAGCGGCTTGAAGGATTCCTTTTTCCGCGTCAGGTAGTTATAGAGTTTGAGGTCCATCCCGTTAGAAGCAGGTCGCGGTCATATAAAGATGTCGAGACCGGCTTAGTCAATTGGCAATGCGGTTGAAAATATCTTTGCAGATTTCCCGAGAAGCGACCGCGGCTTCTAACGGGATCCGTGGCAACACGCCCCCAGCATAGCAGCAGATTGAGGTTTTTCCAGTTGGCATCACCGCGGATTTAAAGAATCGCCCGCCATGGCACGAACCATGGCGGGGAGCAGGTAGGGCTGCTCAGGCCGTTGGAGCTAGAATTCCGAGAGGACTCGCTTGATGTAGGAGCCGCCGTCATTGGAGTGGGGGACGTAGGTACCCTGCGTCAGACGGAGGCGGATCTCGAGCTTGTCTTTGATCTTCTGGGTGAACTTCTCACCCGGCAGAATCCAAGGGCGGCCCTCCTCGTCGTAGACGACGGCGACACCGTTGTTGTAGTCCCACCGGTAGGCCGTTCTCCGACGGACCTGGCGCGGCACGCCGCCGCAGTGCTCCGTAGTCCCGAGCGCCGAGAAGAATCCGAGATCCAGAAGGTTGTGTGAGAGCTTGTCGCAACCCATCATGCGCCCTCCTTGGGCATCGTGCGGGTGATTAGAGTTCTGATCTGGAGCCAATCTCCAGCCATTACTATAATTATATCTCAGATATATTTATTTGTCAATCCCACCGATTTTAGTCAGCCCGCTGCGTAAAGTCATCCTAATGCGCAAAGCTTCGAATTTACTTCGAGCTTTGCGCCTCCCTGGAAAGAGGTTCAGCGAGCGGAGTCGAGTTTAGCTCGACAAAGCGAGCGTAGAAGGAGAAAGGCCTTTCTCCCCTAATTCAATTAGCACTCTCTTGACATGACTGCTAACCGCGCTATCATACCAAGCGTACCGATACTCCGCATGCCGCAGCTGACCGAGCGACAACAGCATATTTTAGCCGCCGTGGTGCGGGAATACGTCGAGCGCGCCGAGCCCGTGGCTTCGGCCGAGCTCGTCGCGAAATACCGCCTGCCCTACAGCCCCGCGACGGTCCGCAATGAGCTCGTGGCTTTGGACGAGGCCGGTTTTCTCATGCAGCCCCATACCTCGGCCGGCCGCGTCCCGACGGATCGCGGGTATCGGTTCTTCATCAACCATTCTCTGGAGCGCGAACCTGCCCGTTCGACCCGCTTCGCCCGCCTAGACTCGGCGAGGCTGGCCGAAACTTCGGCGAGGCGAGCAGGCGGGCGTTCCGTCCGGCGCGCATCCGAAGCAGAGTTCGACGCGGCATTCGCTGCGCTTGCATCAGCCGAGACCCCGGCCGAATTTTTGAAGCAGGCAAGCCGCCTTATGGCCGAGCTCACGCAAAACGCGGTGCTTGCCGGTATTCCGGATGAGGATCTTTTCTACAAATCCGGCATCGGCGCGGTCATGCAGGAGCCGGAATTTGCCGAGGTGCCGCTCTTGCGGGAATTTTCCGCGCTTCTGGACGTGCTGGACGACGAGATCGAGCGCATGGTTGCCGCCCGCCTCGGCGAACGGGCCGCGCCGACCGAGCCGCGCGTGTTTATCGGCCGGGAAAATCCCATTCCCGAAGCGCGCCGCTACAGTATGATTATCTCGGCCTGCGAAACGCCGTTCGGCAAGGAAGGCGTGTTCGCACTCATCGGCCCCACGCGCATGGATTACGAGAGGAACTTGGCGGTCTTCCGGAGCCTCCGCGAGTTATTCGCCTAAGACATTGCCATGCCGGACGAACAAGAGCACACCGACGCCGAACTGGAGATGGTCGCGGACGAAGAAGCGGCCGCCGCAGATCCGAAGGCCAAGCTTGCGAAACTGCGCGACGCGCTGAAACAAGCAGAAGCCGAAAAGCGCGAGTACCTGGACGGCTGGCAGCGCGCGCGGGCGGATCTTGCGAATTATAAAAAGGACGAGGCGCGCCGCCAGGAGGAATTCGCGCGGTTCGCGCTCGGCGACGTGATCGCCGACGTGGTGCAAGTGCTCGACAGTTTTGATCTCGCGCTGCGCCACGACATGCCGCCCGACGTGGAAAAAGGCATCGTACTTATCCGCTCGCAGCTTGAAGACGCGCTGCGCCGCCGGGGCCTCGAAGTGATCCATGCCAAGGGCACGATGTTCGATCCCGCGATCCACGAATCCGTCGGCGAGATCGAATCCGATGCGCCCGAGGGAACCGTGGTTGAGGAGTTGCAGAAAGGGTATCGCCTGGCCGGAAAAGTCATTCGGCCGGCGCGGGTGAAGATTGCGAGAAGCTCTTCGTCATCTTCTGTCTAGAAAGGTCATTATTGGTAAATCGTAATTATGCATATACAAA
>QZJO01000008.1 GCA_003599755.1 Candidatus Parcubacteria bacterium
CTATGAACCCTGTTACTGGCGCTGAATAATAACCTTAATTCCTCGCCCTGGCTCTCTGGCGATTACGGCGAGCCGGGAGCGGAGTGAATGTGGCATGATGCAAGCACAGAGTACTCCCTACGGACCGGTCGCAAACGTCTACGACGCGTTTTTGACCCTTATGGGATTTAAGCGCGGCGTGGAAAATTTTCTCGACCGCGTGCATTTCGACTTGCCGGCCAACGCGAACGTCCTGGACGTGGCATGCGGCACGGGCCTGGTCTCGTTTTATCTGGCGCGGCGATTTCCCTCCGCCTCCATTCTTGGCACGGATATCGACGAGCGGATGCTCGCCGAAATGGAGCGTCTCGCCGCAGAGCAAGGCATTCGCGCCCCCAGGATCCGCACAGCGCTCGCTGATATCAATACGCCGGATCGTGTCCGCTATCGCGATACAAATGCGGAAGCTGTTTTGCCCGAAGCGTCATTCGATTGCATCACGGCCAGCGGCGCTTTAGAACACGCGGATCTCGATCGTGCGCTTGCCGGCTTCAAACGATTGCTCAAGCCGGGCGGGACGCTCTTTACGCTTAACGTCCGCCGCAACCCGGCCGGCGCCGTGCTTGCCATGGCGTACCATTTCCGCCCGTACGGCATCGCGGAGCTGCGCAATGCCTGTGCCAAAGCGGGGCTCGAAGATATTCGCGTGTTGCGCCTCGGCGCCGAGGATTTTCCGGCGAATCTTTCGCGGATTGCCATTGTCGCACGCAATCGCTAGATTTATGTTTAATCCATTCTCGCAGCATGCGCGAAGGCCCTCCTCAAAATAGCAATGAAAATCAGCCGGACTCGGGATTTGAGCGGCATAAGAATTTTTTTGGTGATAAACTGCGGGAAGTAACCGGGAAAAGTCTAATCGGCGCCGGCTCCGCGTTTGCATTGGCCGGCATCTATGAATTCGTGACCGGTGAGAGGTCGGGGGATATTCTGGCTGCGTATGCCGACAAACTCCCCGATATTGTGAATTATCTTCGCGAGAACCTCTCACGTATGCCCCTGATTCTTAAAACAGGGGGCGGCGCCGCCGCAATAACGACGGGGAAACTTCTTCTTCGCAAATCACCGGACTCCCCCCAATCGCCCGAATCGTAACCTATGGATCTGCTGGAAAAAATTTTTACCGCACTGGCGTTCACGCACGATCAGAAAGAGCGGGTACGCAAGGATTTCGATGTGCTCGTTCGAGCAAGAACCGTGGAGCAGCTTTTAGCGGAGCTCCCTGCGGAAGAACGACAGAAGCTCAATGCCGAGAATGCGGGCGACGCACTGAAGGATTTCTATACGATCGAGGCCATTCAAGGGCAAACGCGCATACAGATCCAAAAGGCTTTGAAAGAGTATATCGAATTTCTACTACAAAACGGAAGCGAACAAGAGAAAGAAGCAATTCAAAATATCGTGCGCGCGATGTAATTAATATGCCGCGGTTTACGCTATGAGTTTCGAAAAGCCTCCGCAAGCCGAGGCACCCGATTTGGATGCCGAGCGGCCGGGGGTGACCCGCCGCGATTTTTTGAAGCGTGTCGGGCGGTTGGCCGCGGGCGCAGCTGCGTTGTCGGTTGTCGGGTCGGAACGCACGTCGGAAAGCCGCATGAAGGAGCGCGCCGCTATCTACCAATGGGAAGCGGCCGATACGCCCGAGGCGCGGCGCCGCGATTGGCAGGAATTCAAAGCGGTTCTTGCCGAAGCGCGCGTGCAAGAGAACGTGGCCTGGATCCGCGAACGATTCGGGCGAGCAGCGGTTGGAATTTTGTTTAAGGCGGACTGGGATCTGCAGCTGGCCGCCACCGCGATGGAACGCGAACAAGAGGGAAAACCCATCGAACCATTTCTTGCGGAACTTTCGCGAACGTACCGGCGCTTCTGGAGCCGCCCGGCAATTGAAGCGCGCATCGCAGAGCGTGAGCGGCGCGAAGGACTCGCCGCGGAATTCGTCGGATTCGAGGAAATTCCCGGACAATCCAACGAAGAAGTGCGCCAATCGCTTGAGGCAAAATTTCCGAAGCGCTGGCTCTATGCCACCATCGGCCGCTATGAATACGTCGATCAAGACGAGCGAAACGCGCACTTTCGGGTCGGCGGCGTCGCATCAGGCCGGCGCCTCGAGAGCGCTTTGCTCAAGCAGGACCGCGCGACGGTGCATCTGTTCAAGGGGTATGCCGAAGCCGATGACCTCGAACGCGGTCAAATTTTGCGCCATGAAATAGCGCATCATCACGACTGGATCGGCTCAACCCGCCTCACGCTTGCGGAGCGCCTGCAATTTCTGCGTGAAGTCACGGAGCAGCTCGATGATCCTCAGCGATTGTATTCGGATTACGTCGAAGATGATATTCCGAGAAAAGTACGGGCAGAGGGAGGCAGCGAACAGGAGGTCCGCTATAGCCAGGCCGTGGAATATTGGGCCGAATGCTCGTCGTTGTATATTCATTCCGACCGGTATGCCAAAGAACCGGTTGCCGCCAATTCGCCTGGCGCGCTCGCGCAGCGCTGGTACCACCGGATGGCGGCTGAGCCGGAAGCGTCCCGGAACGGTTGAAGCGGGTCGGAAAATAGGGGATAGTAGGACGGCTACGGTTCGAGGAGGGGTCGCATAGCGGCCTAGTGCGCGCGCTTGGAAAGCGCGTAAGGGGTAACTCCCTTCGAGAGTTCGAATCTCTCCCCCTCCGCTTATGATTCGGCCCATCCAGGAAGCGGACAAAGGCAGAGTCAAAGTGCTTATGCGGGCGCTTTGGCCTGACCAGGACGTTTCTTCGGATCTCGACGACACGATATTTGTCTGGGAAGAGCCGGACGGACGACTTGGCGGTTTTATATCCGCGGCGGTTCGCCCGTGGGTAGAAGGAGCGGATGCCGCTCCGTGCCCGCATATCGAGGGTTGGTATGTCGAACCGGATTTGCGCAAGCGAGGGATCGGCCGGGCATTGGTCGCGGCAGTTGAACAATGGGCGCGAGAACAAGGATTTCAAGAACTCACGTCGGATGTCGAGATGGAGAGCGCCGGAAGTTTGGCCGCGCATCAGGCGCTCGGATTCGAGCCGACGGAGCAAATTCAGTATTTCCGGAAAAAACTATGACTGAAATTTTCTCGATATACAGGGGCCGAATTGAATCGGTTTTCCACACCCCGCTTGCCTTCTTTCGGCGAGGGGAGTAAGTATATGCCTTGGGACGGTACCCCCGTCCCGATGCGATTGTATGAAAACGAGACATCTCGTTATTTTATTTGGCCTCACCGCGCTGGCAGCGGCCCCCATGACCATGGCCGCGACTTCGGCCGGAGTTCACGGCGCCAATCTTCCCCTGATTTTCTTATTCCTCGGGATCATGCTTTTGGCCGCGCGCATCGGGGCGCTGGTCGAGCGCATCGGCCAGCCCGCAGTTCTGGGGGAGATTCTCATGGGCGTGGCGCTCGGCGCGTTTGCATTCATACCCGTATTGCATGACAGCATCACCGGCCTGGTGGCCGAGCCGTTCATCATTGGTATTGCGGAATTCGGGGCGATACTTCTCTTGTTCCGTACGGGCCTGGAGTCAAACATTCGCGAGATGGCGCGCGTCGGCGTGGTGGCGTTTTTTGTCGCCGTCGTCGGCGTGGTGCTGCCGTTTGCCGGCGGTTATTTCGGCGGGCAGTGGCTTATGCCGGGCCTCGATTGGAAAGCGTATTTGTTCCTCGGCGCCACGCTAACCGCGACGAGCGTCGGCATCACGGCCCGCGTGTTCAGCGACCTGGGTTTCAGCGCGGCGCGCGAGGCGAAAATCGTCTTGGGCGCGGCGGTTATCGACGACGTGCTCGGCCTCTTGATCCTCGCGGTCGTTTCGGCCATCGCGGTTACCGGTACGATCAGCTTGCCGGTCATCGCGGTGCTCACTGGGAAGGCCTTCGGGTTTCTGGCTATTTCGCTCGTGCTCGGCGCCCTGCTCGCGCCGCGTCTCGGCGCCCTCTTTTCGAAAATCCATACGGGCGTGGGTATGAAAATGTCCCTCGCCTTATTTTTTTGCGTCGCGTACGCCTACGGCGCAGCAGCGTTTGCCGGCCTCGCGCCCATCGTCGGCGCGTTCGCCGCGGGCCTCGTGCTCGATCCCGTGCACTTTCGTAATTTCGCCGCGCCGCGGATCGCCACGCGCCTGCGCGGCTGGGCCGACCGGCTCATGGGGGACGCTTCGCTCGCGGATGAGCTCAAGGATGAAGCGACGCGCGAGGAATACCACAGCATCGAAGAGACATTCGACAAAATCGCGCTCTTCTTCGTACCGGTATTCTTCGTGCTTACCGGCTTGCAGGTGAATTTGGCGGTATTCGCGGATCCGCGGATCGTACTCATTGCGCTTGGCATTACCGCGATCGCATTTGCCGGCAAGGCGCTGTGCGGCTGGGCAGCACGCGGCGATGTCAACAAGAAAATTATCGGCGTCGGCATGATTCCGCGCGGCGAGGTCGGCCTCATCTTCGCCAACGTCGGCCGCCAGATCGGCGTCGTCAACGACGAACTCTTCGCGGTCACGGTCATTGTCGTCATCCTCTCAACCCTCCTGACCCCGCCACTACTCTCGACCCTCATCCGTCGGCGCTCAAAAGCCCCTACGGCCACGCCGGCCGTCGCCACCGCGTAAAACTGCCCCGCTGCGGGGCGGTTTTTATATCAGCATTGCGCGCCCTGGCTCGCGCCCTACGGACGGCCTAAGATAGAAGAACCATGGCCTCGCCACTCGAAGACATAAAAGCGCGGCTCGATATCGTCGAGCTCATCCAGTCATACATCCGCCTCAATAAGGCCGGAATGAATTGGAAAGCGCCCTGTCCATTCCATGCGGAAAAAACCCCGTCATTCGTGGTATCCCCCGCACGCCAGATTTGGCATTGTTTCGGCTGCGGCAAGGGCGGGTCGCACATCGACTTTATCATGGAGATCGAGGGGCTTGAATTTCGCGACGCGCTCGAGCTTCTCGCGCGCCGAGCCGGCATCGAGCTCAAGCGGGAAGATCCCAAGCTCCGTTCCGAAAAAAGCCGCGCCCTCCAGCTCTTGGAAGACGCCGCCCGTTTTTTTGAATCCGCGCTGCACAATGCCAAAGACCCGCAAATCCGCATCTCGCCGCAGCTTGCGTATATCAAGAAGCGCGGTCTTGCCGACGAGACGATTAAGGATTTTCGCATCGGCTATGCGCCCGACGCGTGGGACTTGCTATGCCGCGCGCTCCGGCAAAAAAAATACACCGACGCCGAAATCGAGCGCGCCGGCCTCGCGATCAAGTCGGAGCAGGGAAGTTTTTATGACCGCTTTCGCAATCGCATCATGTTTCCGATCCGCGACGCTTCGGGCCGCGTCGTCGGATTCGGCGGGCGTATCTTCGACGAGCTCGTTAATCCCAAAGCGTCCTCGGCCAAGGCCATCCAGGAAGGCGGCGCCAAATACATCAATACGCCCCAAACCCTGGTTTATGACAAATCGCGGGTACTGTACGGGTTTGACCGCGCGAAAGATGAAATCCGCAAGGCCAATGCCGTGGTGCTCGTCGAGGGCTATATGGATTGCGTCATGTCGCACCAGGCCGGCGTCAAGCACGCCGTGGCCGTTTCCGGCACCGCGCTGACTCCGGATCAATTGCGTATCCTGAAACGAATCGCGGGGACTATCGTCAGCTCCTTCGATCGGGATGCCGCCGGCGAACTTGCCACCAAGCGCTCGCTGGATTTGGCCGCATCCGCCGGGTTCGAGCGCAAAGCCGCCCTCTTGCCCGAGGGTCTTAAGGATCCGGCCGATGCGGTAGTGCGCGATCCCGCGCTCTGGCAGCGGACGGTCCGGGAGGCGGTGCCGATCGTCCAATATTTTCTGGATCGAGCTCTCGCGCGCCACAATCCCGCTGCCGCCGAAGGGAGGAGAACCGTGGCTGCCGAGGTGCTCCCGGAAATCAAACTCCTGGCGAGCGAGGTCGAGAAGGCCCATTGGATCCAAGAACTTTCGCGCGCCATCGGCATTGGCGAAGAGCCGCTGTGGCGCGAGCTTGCCGTCGCCAAAACCGCCGGGGGATCAGCCGTGCCCCCGCGCGCCATACCCGCGCCAGGGCGCCAAGAACCCAATCGCCGCGCCCAGCTAGAGTCGCTCCTTTTGGGAGCGGTTATCCTGAACCCGGCCGCCTGCCGCGAGCATATCGCTGCCGTGCCGCGCCATGCCATTGCCAATGATCGCAACCGGCAGATTCTCGAGACCGTCGCCGCGCTCATGGAGCGCGACATCGGCGAGCACGATGCGCTCTTGGCGGCATTGCCCGAGGAGCTCCGCGAATCCTGCCGGCACCTTGCCTTCCAGGCCGAAGTGATGTTAGAACGAATTGAAAACGCAGCGGAACGTTCGAACGAAATCCTCGTCTGTATTGCCGAATTGGAGCGTGAATGGGCGCGGGAACGTCTCCGCTTGCTCTCGCAGGATATCCGCCAGGCCGAACGGGATCGCGACCAGGAGAAGCTCAAAATTCTACTTACTGAATTCCAACACCTTGCCGAAAAAATCCGCTAGGCGCCCGACCACGGCAAAAAAATTGGCGCAGTCGCCCAAGACCCGCACGAAGCAGGTGACATTGCTGTTCAGAAAGCAGCCCTCGGAAAAACAAAAGACCCTCCCGCCCAAGGATCAGAAACGTCTCTCCGCCAAAGAAGCGGCGGCCGAAGTCCAAAAAAAGACCGACGAGCTGATCAAACGCGGCCGCGCGCGCGGCTTCATTACCTACTCGGAAATTCTTGCCGCGTTCCCGCGCATCGAAAACGACATATTTTTACTGGAGGATCTCCAAGCAAAATTCGAGGAGCAAAATATCCAGGTTATCGAAACGCGCGATCTTTTGGAGACCGAACCGAAGCCCGCGCCGGCTCCGCATCGCGGTAAGCGCCATGAGGACCCCAATGCCGAAGTCGATACGTCCGACTCGGTGCAGATGTACTTGCGCGAGATCGGCCGCATTCCGCTCCTGACCGGCGACGAAGAAAAAGAGCTTGCCAAACGCATCGAAAAAGGGGACCAGGAGGCACGCGAGAAGCTCGCCCAAGCGAACCTCCGCCTCGTAGTATCCATTGCGAAGCGTTATGTCGGCCGCTCGCCGCACTTGTCGCTCCTCGACCTTATCCAGGAAGGGAACTTGGGCCTATTCAAGGCCGTCGAAAAATTCGATTACCGCCGCGGATTCAAATTTTCGACCTATGCGACGTGGTGGATCCGCCAGGCCATCACCCGGGCGCTGGCTGACCAGGCGCGCACGATCCGCATTCCAGTGCACATGGTCGAGACCATTTCCAAATACCAGCAAGTGAAGCGCCGCCTGCTCCAGGACCTCGGCCGCGAGCCGCTGCCCGAGGAAATCGCCGCCGAGATGAATATGGATCTCGAAAAGATCCACCACATCGCCAAGATCTCGCAGGAGACGGTAAGCTTGGAATCGCCGGTCGGCGAGGATGATGAGGATTCGGTGCTCGGCGAATTCATCGTGGACGAAAAAACGCTCTCGCCGTCCCAGACGGCCGCGCGGCGGCTGTTGCGCGAGCAGGTGCTTTCCATCATCGGCGACCTGACGCCGCGCGAGCAGCGGATCCTGCGCATGCGCTTCGGCCTCGATGACGGCATTACGCACACGCTCGAGGAGGTAGGTAAAGAATTCGGCGTGACGCGGGAACGAATCCGGCAAATCGAAGCCAAAGCCATAGAACGAATGAGAAGCCATGGCCTGGTAAGAAAACTAGAAAGCTACTGACGCGCATGCTCCCGCCGAAGGACATTCGTTTCTGGCGCATACTCGTGCAGGATCTGCCCGCCGTCATTGGCGTTATCCTCATCTGGCGCGGCGCATGGATTCTTTTGGATCATCTCGAAGTGCGGCTCTGGGGAGCGCCGTCGCTCTGGTTCGCGGTTGTCACCATCGTCGTCGGCGTCATCCTTATTTACATCGTCGGCCGCCGTACCGGGACGCATGGCCTATTCTGACATTCGGCAGCGGCCGCCAGTGGATGACCGGCGTTGCATGCCGGTTTTTTGGTGCGCACAATGGAATCAGCCATGCCTGCATCGTGGGCGCCACGGATGATCGTCCTGCTCCGCATCTCGCTTGCGGTGGTATTTGTTTGGTTCGGCGCGCTCAAAGTAGCCGGCTACAACCCGGTATACGACATCGTTGCCGCAAGTTTCCCGATGTTCGTGACGCCGACCGGTAATGTGCTACTGGGCGCCATCGAAACCATTATCGGTATCGCGCTTCTTTTCAATATCGCGCCCTGGGTCACGCATATCGCGCTCATCGCGCACCTTGCCGGCACGTTTTCCGTGTTCGCTTTCGCGCCGGGATTAATGTTCGACCCCTTCTTCCCGATACTGTCGTTGTCGGGCGAATTTGTTTTCAAGAATATCGTGCTCGCCATGGCGGGCCTGGTCGTGCTTACGCATGCGCACGGAAAGAAGTTATCCACCGTGGCCTCGGCTCGGCACAGGGCCGGTGCTATACTGAAATAAACTAATTGACCTTTATGGCTCGTCACAACTCGCGCATGCAGGATTTCGTGTCGCGGGAATCCCGGTATTTCCGGTTCTCGCTCGGGTCGCTTCTCGCGTCATCATTGTCCGGGTTCATTGCCGGCGCGATCGCGGTCGCCACGTTTTGGGCGCTGAACGCCATCATCCAAAGCGCAAACGCAGCATTCTAGATTCCGACGCTCAAAAAGCCGCTCCCGAGGGAGCGGCTTTTTTCGTTGATGGGGCGGTATTGCCAGTTTACCGTTTTCGTGCTATAGACGAGAAGGTCAAAAACGCAGCACTGCAGTGCATCGACGCTATTTGAGAGGGGTCAGCAATCATGCAGAAGCGAAGCGGGAAGTTCCTTTCGTTCATCGCCATCGGCGTCATGCTCATGTTTGCCTTCGCCGCGCCCGCGGCCGAGGCAGGCAAGTCGAACCTCACCACCACCGCGTTGCAGGCCGGCGGAGAACGTCTGGACGATCTGCAGAACCCGGATGGCGGCTGGTTCTTCGACGTCGCGGACGCCAACTGCGGCTTCGGCCCCGGCGTTTCGTGTCCCAACACGTTCGGCGTGACGGGCCTCGGACTCCTGGATGCCTACCAGGCAACCAAGGATCTGGACTTCCTCGAGGCCGCCATCCTCACCGGTGACGCCCTCGTGGTGAAGCAGGCCGCCGCGCCTTCGTGCGACGGAAATCCCGCCACGTCGGCGGACCGTCCGTTCACTGTGGACGTGACGTTCCTCCAGAAGCTCGCCAAGATCCTCGGTTCGAGCGGCAAGGCCTACAAGAAGGTGGCGGCCAACTGGTTCGCCTGCGTCATGGAAGATCATCCGGATGGCGCGGATCGCGCCGACAACCGCATCAACGGCCGTATCGGCCAGGGGCTCTCGAACCTCGGCGAATGGGATGCGGCGCTCGACATCGAGGCGGCTCTCGCGATCGGCCAGAAGAAGTATGCGCTGCAAGAGGCGCTGCAGGTCATCGCGCGACAGCCCGACTGGGATGTCGCCGACCCCCAGTGCCCGGGGTGCGAGCTCCTCGGCAAGGGGCTGCTCCTCGAAGTCGTGCAGGCCTTCGACGACAACCCGGCGGTCGCCGCAGCGATCGCCGCCTGGGTGCAGGATCTGCTCGCAGCCCAGGACCCAGCAAATGGCAGCTGGAACAGCGACACGCAGACCACCGCGTACGTCCTCATGGGCCTCGACGCCATGAAGAAGACCGACGGCGTGAAGCAGGCCATCAAGAAGGGCCTGCTCTACCTCTTCTCCCAGGGCATCGGCAACGGCGGCTACTTCGTCGGCACCGGTTCCACCCAGGAGATCACGGAGGTGGACTCCGAAGTGCTCCAGGCGCTCTGGGCTACTCGGTAGCCGGGGGCGTCAAGCGCCAGCAGCATGAACAATCCGCGGGCGGCCACGACGGCCGCCCGCGTACTCTTTTAATGCGCGGGAAAATAACTCGGCTCCAGAACTCCATATCCCTGCTCCCGCAAACACTACGCCGATCAATTGCTCGCAAACGCGGAATTTCCCAATATTCGAATCGAATAGCTTGGCAGATCATCCATGCCGTACTGGCGCATCAGCTGGAGCGGCAGCCCGAGCAGCGCAGCAAGCGCATCCCAGATTGCATCCCACGCGCTCGGGCTGGATTCTACCGCGGGGGGAATTTTAATGCGTACCATCGGCTCATGCATATCCGGCGCCGCCAGCGTTGGCGCTGCGGTTGATGCCGCGCGAGATTCGGGTATGCCGTCGCCGATCCCTGTCGCGGAAACCGGACGCACGGATTTCGTAACCGCCGGTTCCGCCGGCTGCAGTTCTATAGTTTCGGGTTCAACTGCGGGCTCCATAATCGGCTCGGGATCGGGCTCGGGCGCTGGTTCGGCTTCCATTGTTTCGGCCGTCGCCGCTGTTTCTTCGGCTTCGATTTCCGATTCCGCCGCAACGGCAGATGCGATCATGACCGCGGACGACGCGACCGCAGTGCGAAAGTAATGCCCCCAGCCGTCGTAGCCCTCGAGATACGCGGTATTGCGGTATTGGCCCGGCGGCGTGCCTGCGGCAAATGGAATTTCATATTCGATCGCGACTTCTTCGCGCGGACCGATATCACCGACGTCCCACGCGCTCTCGGCAACCACGCTGCCGTCCGGCCCGGTCATGGTGTCCACAATCACGGTTCCCAACGCGCTGCCGACATCGATGTTGTGCGCGGTAATGCGGTACCGCACGGTCGTCGGCGGCGTGAGCGTCGCGGTGGCGCTATTGGTCACCGCCATACGGATATCCGCCGGCCAGGCGCCCTGGATCGTGCCGCCCGGCGTATGCCGGGCAAGAAGCGTGAGCGTATCGCGGTTGTCCGCGCCGTTGCCGTCCGTCTCGCGGCTCGTGACTGCCGATTGATTTTTGAGCGTGAAGTTTCCCGCCGGCAGGTCCGTGATCCGGCCCATGAAGGTGCGCACGACGCTCTCGCCGGGCTTGATGGAGGGGATGATCCACTGCAGTCGGCCGGCGCGCGCCAAAATGCCGTCGCCGAATTCGTGCGCTTCCATGCGCAGCGCATCGAAGAATTGCTCGAGGACGACGTCGGTCGCCTCGGCGTCGCCGCGATTGGTAACCGTCAGATGGTATTTGATCCGCGAATCGACGCTCACCGGTTCGGGCGCCTCGAGCGTGACGTTTGAGCCGACCCAAAGATCCGGCCGCCCGAATGCGATATTGCCCGCCCAGTCGCCGGCGATGTTGATGAGCGCGATAAGCCAGTTCTGGCCGATGATATTGGCGTTCACGAGATTAAAGACATTGGCAAGCGCGGTGGCATTGCCCGAAAGCACCATGCCGCCGTCCACCGCATTATTGCCGGTTGAAGCCGAGACGCCGACGGTGTTGCGCAGGACCGCGTCATTCTGGGCCTCCAGCGCCGTATTGCCCCCCATAGGGGCGCCCGCGCCATCGGATTCGCCCGAAATAATGAGATAACCGTCCTGGTAATTCCAGGCCGCGCCCGGCGGTAAGCTGAAAATCGTGCCGCTCCACACGCCGCCGATTTGGACGATGACGAAGAGCATCGAGCCGGGGCCGACGGCATTGATGTTCGCCAACGTCATGGCGTTGGCCATGGCAACGGCATCGCCGCTTTGGACCGTGCCGCCGTTGCCTGCCGCATTTTGGCCGCTGTCGGCCGTCACGGTCACGTCATTCAATACGTCGCCCGTATTGTCGTTGGCGACCGTAAGATCTCCGCCGCCGGGTGCCGCGCCGGCCATCAGGCGTTCGAAAAACGCCGCGCCGGGCAAAACGAGATCGCCGTTCCAATCGCCGGTCTGGTTAAGCGTTACGATTACGAATCGCGTGCCGATGAAATTCGCATTGAGAAAATTGACGACATTCGCCGCGGCCGATGCGTCGCCCGTGATCACGAGCGATCCGTCGCCGGCCACGGTATTGCTGCCGGTGTCGGCAGCAACGGTCACGTCATTGGTCGTGGTCGCGGCATTAGTCCCGATCGCGGCGAGCGAATCGTCGTCCCCGCATCCGTCCGGACAGAGCGCGTCGGTTGAGCTTGCTGTATCCTCAACCGGCCGGACATCGAGCGTCCCCTCGGATGACGTCGCGTTGACGGTAACCGCGACCACATCGCTGTTTATCAAATTCGTGTTTACGAAATTGACGACGTCTGCCCCGGCAGTCGCGTCGCCGGTCTCGATCGCACCGCCCGCCGCGGCGGGCAGGCCCTCGACAGTCGTCGTTGCCGCTTCATCGGACGCTTCGGATTGCGCGAGCGGTGGAGCAACCAGTGCGTCGCCTTCGGCGTTTAGGATCGTGGGTTCTGATTCAGGCTTGTCAGCCGGTGCCGCCTCCGGTGATTGCTCGGGCTCCGCCGTATCAGTGCTCTGATTTTCGGTCGCAGCATCAGCGGCTGCTGATTCATCAACCGGTTCTTCGGCCGCCGCGGCATCTTCTTCTGCCGCGGCGTCTGGGGTATCGGTTGCTGCCGGAGGTTCCTCGGGTGCTGGGTTAGTGTCCTGCACCGAGGTCGCCACGGGATCTGTTGACTCATTCGCTGGGTTCGGTGCATCGCTATCCGAGATCGCATTCGCAGGGGCGGGTTCCGTCGCGGCGGACGGCGGTTCCGCGGCAATGACTTCATCCGCAGCCGCACCCAGGCCCGGCGCTTCGGCCGCGACCAGTAACACGGCAAGCATGCCGATTGCCATGCCTCTCATTCGCCCTTGGGCGCTCCACCGGGCTCGCCGCGGCAGCGCCACAACCTCCAGACGTTCGTATGAATTCATAAAAATAAACGGATCAGTGAATAACGATCTCGATCCCGCGCATCGCCCCAGGGCGGCCCTCGGGAAGTGTCTCGGGCGGCCACTGCCGGTCCGAGACACCCGGCCGAAGGAAGAAATGCGGGCGCATTTCCTCGGTGCGGAATCGACTAGCGGCGAATCCGCGTAATGTTCGTGTTGACTTTGTTCATCACGAGCGAGAGCACGTCCGACCGGCCGGTCGTAATCGCGCCGCCTTCGCCGCCGGCACCCGCGTCGCCGCCGGTGCCACCGGTGTTGTCATCGCCGGAGTTCGTCACGTCTCCGCCCATGCCGGCAGAGCCGTTCGCATCGGCGCCATCAGCCACGTTGCCGCCGGTGTCAGCGACTGCGGCCGCATCATTCGACAGGCCCGCATCGTTGACGGCATCGATGTTGATCACGAGGTCGTCGATTTCGCATTCGCAGCCCTCGATCTCGACTTTGTTGCGATTCACCCAGTTCTCGATCGATGCCGCGGCAAGCGCTTCGCCGGTGGCGATCACGCCTCCTGCGCCGCCAGCCCCGCCCATGCCGCCGTTGCCGCCGGTATTGCCTTCGCCGGAGCTATCGACGGAGCCGCCGTCGCCCGCGCCGCCACCCATGCCGCCGTCCGCGACATTGCCGCCGGTCGTCGCGACCGACGTGACGGTGTTCGTCACTTCCGCGGAGTTGTTCGTCGCGATCGTAATGCTCACGTCATCCGCAAGTGCAGGCGTCACCAACGATGCGACCAGCATCAATGCCGCGCCCGCGCCAAGAATCCGTTTATGCGCTTTCGTCATATGGTTTTGAAGTTGAAATAAGAAATTATTTGCGAGTTTTGCCTCGACCTTTGCCGTCAATACGCCCCGCCGCCGGATGCAAAAGCCGACCGGCGCAAATGGAGATATTGGCTGACCTCGAACTAGAAAATCCGAGCCGCCAGCCCGATCCCGACTATCCGGGGATCGAGCCAGTGGCTCGGACTCGTATCCGCTGCTCTCCAGGGGGCCGCGTTGCCGACATGCATGCGCACCGAAACTCCGTTCCCTTTCTCTCTCCAGGGAAATGCCTTGCCCCGCATGCCAGCGCAATGTCGTCGCAGTATAATCACGAATCGTGTGACGAGCATCGATTTCGAATCTTTCACGCTTTCACGGGCACCTCGGGGCTGCTTCTGCTCTTACGGAACTCTTACATGCAATTCGCGAGAAAATACGCATGCGAAAAACGGCCGAGTCACCTCGGCCGTCCATCAAATCCAAACGCAGTTTCTCCGCCTAACGCCGGCGGAGACGGTCCGTGATGCGCAAAACCGCAAGCCCCAACAATCCCAGGAGCCCGATAAGCACGATCGGCCACGAGACGGCGTTGGCCGTCAGGATTGAAGCCCAGGACGTGCGATCAATACCCTTGGGGACGTCCACCGTGGAGGCAAGAGCCGGCGGCAAGCCAAGGGCGGGGAGAATCGCTACCGGCTCCGCGTCTGCGGCTTCAGCGCCGCCCGAATCAAGCGCGTCTTCGAGCGCCTCCTCGCGCGTAATTTCCGGCTCGCTCACTGCAGGCGGCTCGACTGCGGGCGTCGTCGTGCCGCTGCCGTCCGCATCCGCGCTCGTCGTTGCAACTGTGCCGAGAATGGTCACCGTCGTCGAGGCAAACGCGCTGCGGAAATAATTGCCCCAGCCGTCCGTACCCTCGACGAACGCGGTATTGATATACGTGCCCGGCGGCGTGGTGCTGGAAAATTCGATGTCGTATTCGATGGTGATTTCTTCGCGCGGGCCCACGACACCAAGCTCCCAGGCGCTTTCATTGATAACTGTGCCGTCCGCGGCCGTCATGATATCCACGACATACACGTCGGTCGCGGATCCGGTGTCCACGTTGTGCGCGGTGATGGCGTAGTGCACCGGCCGGCCTTCCAAAAGCGGCTCGGATGCATCGCTGGTTTTGGAAATTTTGAAATCGACGGGCGCGGCTCCGCCAGTGATATGGAACGATGGGGTGTAGCGGCCCAACAGGGTCGTTGAATCGGCATTATCGGCCGCGTTGTTGTCCGGTTCATACGCGGCAATCTCGGACTGATTCGTGATCGCGGTAAAACCGTACGGCAATTCCTGGACGCTCGTGGTGTATTCGCGCAGCGCCCAGCCGCCCACCGGCAGCGTACCGATATCCCAGCCGATGAGGCCGTCGCCCCAGAGCGTCCCGTCGGTGCCACCTTCCGTGATCTGTAAAAGCGAGCTATCAAACGTATCCGTCAGCACCACGTCGGTCGCCGGCGCATCGCCGTTGTTGGCGACCAACAGTTGATACGTAACTTTCGAGCCGGGGCTCACGGTGCCCGGCGCTTCCTGGATCACGCGTTCGCCGATCCATAAATCCGGCCGGCCGAACGCGATGCTGCCGTTCCAATCCCCGGCAATATTGATGAGCGCGACCAGCCAGTTCTGGCTGATGACGTTCGTGTTCACCATATTGAATACGTTTGCCAGGGCCGTCGCATCGCCGGTAAAGATGTTGCCGCTGCCGCCGTTGCCCGAAGCGCTGTTCCCGCCGGTCAGGGCCGCCACGTCCACGGTGTTCACCAAAAACGCCGTGTTCTCGTTGGCGACCGACATGTCCGGCGGCAAGCTCGCACCTGACGAGCTCGTCGCGGCCCCGCCCGAGATCACGAGCTGGCCGTTGGCAAGCTTCCAATCCGCGCCGGACGGCAAGCTGAAAATGGTCCCGCCCCAGCGGCCACCGACCTGCACGAGTACGAACAAGGCCGCTCCGGGATCAAATACATTCGTGTTTGCGATCGTTGCAACATTGGAAAGCGCGGTCGCGGTGCCGGTTACCACGGTGCCGCCATCGCCGTTGGCCGATGCGCTGTTTTGGCCGGTGTCGGCCGTGGTGACGATCTCGTTGATGACCGTCGCGGTATTCGTATTGCTGACCGAGGCGTCGTCAACGACGAGCGGCGGCGCGCCGGCCAAAAGACCCTCGTAGAACCAGTGGCCGGGGAGCACGAGGTCGCCCGTCCAGTCGGCGGCATAATTCAGCGTTACGAGCATGAAGCGCGAGCCGACGAAATTCGAGTTGAGGAAGTTCGCGACATTCGCGGCCGCCCAGGCGTCACCCGTCACCACGAGCGCATCCCCGCCGTTTGCATTCGCGTTGTTGTCGCCGGTAGCCGCTTCCACGGCGATGGTATTGGTCGTCGTGGCGGCGTTTTGGTTGTCTACCGCGAGGGTACTCGAAGCAAAGCAGCCGGTCGGGCAAGCCGTAAGATCATCGGCCGGCGTCGTGCTGGATACCGCGGATCGGACGTCGAAGGATTGATCCGATGAGGTCGCGTTGAGCGTCAGAATTTCGACGTCGCTGCCGACGGCATTCGTATTGACGAAATTGACGACATTGGCATCCGCGGTCGCATCACCGGTGGCAATGGTCGCATTGCCGCTGTTTTGGTTCGCGTCATTGGTGCCGGTGGCGCTCGTCGTGGTCGCGTCGTTGGCGACCGCGGCTTCGTTGCCCGTCTCCACGCCCAGATCCATGGGCTCCGGCTGGGTCTGGTTGGTTTCTTCAGGATTGCCGCTTTCGGTCGAGCTCGCGGTTTCTGCCGGGACGACCGGTTCCTCGGCGGGCGGCGCCGCTTCCTCTATCGGCGCCGGCTCTCCCGGCTCTGATTCAGCGGTAAATTCGGTCGCGTTCGTATTGGCAAAATTCTGAATATCGGTGTTGGAATCCGCGTCGCCGGTCACGATGATTGTTTCCGGCGCTGGCTCGGGCTCTGACTCCGTAGTGGACTGCTCTGGCTCCGGCGTGGGCTCGGGCTCCGGTTCAGGGGTGGGGGAATCCGTTGCCGCGTTCTCCACTGCCGTCGATTCCACCGCTTCTTGGGCAAGAGCGACAAAGCCCGGGGTTTGAGCAATCGCCAGCGCAAACATCAAAACTACCGTCGTGCCGATGCGCGCGACGCTCAACAAAAGAGAAACCGGAAATTTCTTTCTTATCATATAGCTCTCGTTCTCAAAGGGTTATGGCAGCCGTTACGACTGCCGGCCCTCGGGGAGAACCTCGATATATATGGGACATATCGAGATTCCGACCCGAAGGGGAAAGTCACAAGTCTTTCCCGATCTATCCCTCCGCGTTAGCGGCGGATGCGGGTGATGTTGGTGTTCACCCGGTTGGTGATGTCCGCGACGGACACCGTATTGCCCGAGGCGATTGCACCGCCTTCGCCGCCGTTGCCGGCGTCGCCGCCGTTGCCGCCCTGGTTGTCGTCGTCGGAGTTCGAAACCCCGCCGCCATTGCCAGCGCCGCCTTCGGCATCGCCGCCGTCGGCGTCGTTGTAGCCGGTCTTGGCCTCAACCTCGACGTAGTTCTTCACTTTGGCCCAGTTGCGGTTTTTCACCTTGAGGGTGATGTCATCGGTGTCCTCGCAATCGCAAGCACCCGAGATCTTCGTCTTGTTCGTGTTTACCTTGTTCAAGACGACCGCGGCCGCCTCGGCATCGCCGGATACGATAGCGCCGCCTGCGCCGCCG